>CAIYPA010000001.1 GCA_903927965.1 uncultured Bacteroidia bacterium
AGAAAAATTAAGAAGACGTTTATTGACGAGAACACATGCATCCTGAATGAGATCACAAAAAAACAAAGACAAATTTTAGAGTGTTTTAAGCTGGACATAACTTGAAAAACACATGGTTATTAATTTCAACTCCAATTTAGGTAACATTGAACAAGTTTACTACCTGTTCCGATTAATGGTCTTTAACTACCTGATCAAAAACAGGGACGATCATGCCAGGAATTTTTCCTTCCTTCTCAAGGATGGCAATTGGAAACTTTCACCAGCCTATGACTTACTTCCTTCTAACGGTTTTAACGGGTTCCACACAACCACAATTGCCGGTCAGGGGGAGCCAAAACGATCAGATATTCAAAAAGTTGCAGATGGAATTGGTCTCAACAAAACAAGATCAAAAGAAATTTATGACATACTCGAAGAGAAATGTCATAAATTTAGAATTGAATAAGTAGCTAAAAAGTCTTTAATGCTAATCCGCTATTGTATAAGGTCATAGCAAATAAGTTGCTGCAAATACCTTAAATACAATTTACCATTGGCCACAACCGGAACTGTCCAGGCTGGATTCTTGACATCAGGAAGAGCTGCCAAAATTTCACCAACCTTTTTAAATCCTGTTGGGTCAGGTTTGACCAAAAACAGGTTCCCTTTAATATCCAAACAGATCAGGTGTCCATCGACCCATGTGGTAGTCCCCTGGCCAATCAGATCGGTACTCCACATCTCTTTGCCTGTCAACAATTCAATACATTTGAACTTCCCATTGTTCCGGCTGCTTTCGCCAGAATACCCATAAATATAACCATCTATCAATACTGGATCGGTATGCTGGGCCTCCAGAAGGTTGTTTCTCCAAAGTACCGTGTAGCCACTTTTCGTAACTTTAATCGCCTCACAACCCATTTTATAACCCGATGAGTGAAATACAATATCGTTAGAAATAATTGGAGTTGTAGCATTTACGCCATATTCCGTAGGCCATGGGGCTGTCCACAACTCTTTTCCATTGGCAGGATTGATGCATGAAAGTCCTTTTGCATGATAAATCAAAACATTGGATTCATTTTCAATAGTTATAGGGATGGCAGCGGCATATCCAACATCACCGGCCATCGACTTTCCAAGTAGCTCGCCGGTTAATTTGTCAAAAGCAATGGCCAAGGAAGTTCCGCCACCCTGAATGATCACCATGTTGTTCAACACTAACGGAGTTGTCGAAAAACCCCAGGTTGGTTGGACACCACCAAAATCAATGACATTTTTTCTCCAAAGCAACTTCCCGTCTTCGAGTTGCCAGCATACCAGGTCGCCACTTCGGCCAAAAGTATAAACCCTGTCCCCATCAATGAAGGGTGTTGCACGTGAACCCGGACCATGGCTTGTCTCTGCAGGTGCCTCGTATGAACCCGACCAGATCAGTTCCCCGCTTTCTGCATTGATGCAAAACACAAGGTCATTGTTATTATCCCTACCAGGAACGACCAAACGGTTTCCTTGAATTACAGGTGTTGACCATGAAGCAGTTGAATTACCCTGGCACAAATAGTTGACACTCCATACCTTTTTCAAACCTTTTGACCAATCTGTCCTGATGCCAGTTGTTGCACTTTTACCTTCAAAATTATTCCCGCGCCAATGGGTCCAATCCGCATTTCCAGTTGTGACAGGTGGCAATTTGGAACTTCGCTCTGGAATGTTTTCCAGCTTTCCGGTGAGTGGTTCGCTCCCCATGGTTATCTTATAGACCTGATATCCAATGAAACCCACAATGATCAATACAACAAAAAGTGTGATCAGGATGATTTTAAAATATTTCTTCATAACGATTTAAATTGATTTTGAACAAAAGTAATAAGACCTTTGAAATTTGGGAAGCAAAATCCAATAAAAACAGTCATGCAACAATATTGTTTGGAAAAACATGAATTAATTGATAGAAAGGGTTATTTTTAAATTCGCTTACCAAAAGAAATATCCATTGTATAATCACTATCTAACACATTGTATTCATGAAATTTACCTCTTTCTTCGTATTCACTTTGTTTTTTATGTGTACATCACTTCAAGCACAAACGGCAAATAAAGATTACATATTTCCAGGAAAAGGGTTAAAACAACACGATTTTCTCTATGCCGGCGAATGGGATACCCGAAAACCACAAGCTCAATCGCTATTTCTTGTGCGAAAAGGCAAATTGGTATGGCATTATTCCATCCCTTTGCGCACAGCCACAGGTGGAGTTCAGGAATTTGATGATGCCACCTTGTTATCGAACGGCAACATCGTCTATGCCTGCATGTCGGGTGCAGGAATTGTGACCCCCGAAAAGAATATCATCTGGCAATTTATTTGCCCTCCGGGGACTGAGACCCATTCGTGCCAGCCAATTGGGAAAGACAGTGTTTTGATGGTGCTGAATGGTTTTCCAGGCAAGGTCTTGATATTCAATACGGCAACCAATAAGTTGTTAAAGGAGATTGTCATTCCCACTACAGCGACCAGCACGCATGGTCAGTTCCGTCATGTGAGGATGACCAAAAACCATACGATCATGGTGGGGTTGATGGCAGAGAAAAAGGTGGTTGAATTCGATCTGGAATGCAAAGAGGTCTGGTCTGTCGATGCACCTTCCGCATGGGCAGCGATCCGTTTGCACAATGGGAACACCCTGATTTCGGGAGATGGGAAGAGCTATACCCGCGAAGTGAACATGAAGGGCGAAACCGTTTGGGAACTGACACAAAAAGATGTCCCTTTCAAATTGTTCAACAATCAGACTGCCAACCGTCTCGCCAATGGAAATACGGTGATCTGCAATTGGTGTGCCGGCAATAACAAAACTGAAGAATGGACCGGTACCGTTCAGGTGTTTGAAGTAACGCCCGATAAAAAGGTGGTTTGGGCTTTGTCGTCCTGGGATAAACCCGATCTTGGACCATCTACATACATCCAACTGCTTGATGAACCAGGCAATCCAGATAATGGTGAATTGCAGCGTTAGAAAGTGATAGTCTGATTAACACACTGCAACAACAAGTCAGGCTATCACTATTTCATTTTTTTCCTGGAAATAAACAAGTCAGTCAGTACTTATATTTATCGAGGAAATAACATTGAAATAAATGGATATATTTGATTATGAATTTATTGATTATGAAACTAATTAAACTTTTGGCCATTACCGGTACTTCAGTTATGTTTTTCACCCTGATGTATGGCTTTATTTACGGCGACTTTTTGGGCGAAGGTGGCATTCTGATGTCGATGGCCTGGGGAAAGGTTAGCCTCGTCGATGTTTACATTGGCTTTTTCCTGTTTACAGGATGGGTACTCTTTCGGGAAGAGAAACTTCCAACCGCCATTTTTTGGATTTTTCTGATCATGGTGTTGGGCAATTTGATTACCTGCCTCTATGTTACGATTGTGTTGTTCAAATCGAAGGGGAATACGAATTGGTTCTGGCTGGGGAAACATTCAATTGAGAAAAATTCTGATCCAGTACTTTAAATCGCTTAAACCTTCATTTTAAAATAGACGACCCTCAACCAGTATTTGTACATAGGATCCTGTAGATCAGTTTGTTCCGGTGTTATGTCTATAATTTCACGGGACTGTAGCGACTGCTTGAGCCTCAACACATTGGCAGATGTCCCCAAATTGTAGTTTTGGATCGTGCTTTGTGAACTCAACTGCCTCTCACCAGAAATAATTGCCTTTAAAAGCCCCAATTGCTTGTTCGACAATGATTCTGTAATATTCGTAAACAACAATCCAAGCTGATTGATGATTCCCTGAAATGCTGATTCGACGATTTCATCTGTACACAAATTTTCTGTCCTGAGCCAGGCCTGCTGAGCAATTTGCTGGACATAATAGGAATGGTTTTCTGCAAGGTCGGCTATCCTTGTTGCATCAACATGATTGATCTCTTTTCCGGTTTCCGAAAACCTACGTTTGATAAATTCCACCCAATCTTCAGTTTTGATCTTTTCCAGAAACATTAGGTCTCCAAATTTGTAAAATGGCATCGAAGGATTCGTAAACACATCGAGCAGCATATGGCGCTTACTACCATAAAGGCAATAAGCAACATGGGTATGCCTTTGCCAATGCGACCGCAGTTTCTTCTGAAATGCGACAGGATTTTTATAATCGCCGATACTTTGAAATTCGTCAATACACACGACAATTTTATATTTCCTGGCCACGGCGATTGTTTCTGCAAGGTCAAGAATATCGTTTGGGTTCTTTTTCAACTCATTCCAACCTATGCCAAATGATAATTCACTTTGATCATCCGGGGAAAAAGAAATCTTTGGCAAAAGCCTGGATAAGAATTCTTTCGCATTTTGTGCAAGTTCCTCCCATTTTGAAGAGGTTGATTTCAGGATCTGGGTTGCCAGTTCAATGTAGAACTCCTCCTCAGACCTGACATTGAATAAATCGATGTGACAGATTTTTATTTCAGGTTCCTGACTTACAAGCCTTTGGGAAACATGATTAACGAGCGATGTTTTGCCCCAACGTCGCGGAGAAATAAGGATGGTGTTGATCAAAGACCTGAAATTGGATGCAAGATGATCTGCTTCAGTTTCACGGTCTGTAAAATCAACCATAGTAGCAAGTTTTCCAAAAACAAAAGGTGATGTTTCCATATATTCTAAATTTACTACAAATATAGTTACATATTTGTAACTTACAAAAATGTAACTTACAAATATGTAACTTACAAAAATGTAATAAATATCAGCAATGAATATCGAACCAAATTAAGATGTTACTTATCCAAACCTCTTTATTCCGGCGCTACTAAACATAGATGGAATTTTATAATTAGCTTTGGCCACTATAACGATCAACAAACTTTTTAATGGAATACAAACCGCAAACAAAAACACACAAAACGGGAATTTGCTCAACAATCATGGCGTTTTTGAATATTGGACAACGATCTTTCCAGAAAGTATTCCCGGAACCTTGTTCCAAAAAATCGAAAAGGTATTAAATTGACAGATTAAAAATTATAAAGCTCTGGTATTTAAATAGATAACCTATGAAATTCATTTATCATCTTATTGGCTTAATGCTGTTTAACCTGTTTTACCTTTCAGCCCATTCATCCACTCCTCCACCCCGCCAGCGTTTGCTGATGGATTACAACTGGAAATTTGTCCAGTCGGATGTGAAGGATGCAGACAAGGTCAGTTTTGATGATTCAAAATGGCGGACACTCAACCTGCCCCACGATTGGAGCATCGAAGGGAAATTCATGGAAGATGCTGCCACAAAAGGTCCCGGAGGTTATCTTCCGACAGGTATCGGATGGTACCGAAAGCATTT
This sequence comes from uncultured Bacteroidia bacterium, assembly GCA_903927965.1. Lineage (GTDB taxonomy): Bacteria > Bacteroidota > Bacteroidia > Bacteroidales > Prolixibacteraceae > JAAFHB01. Next base: position 5,342 of record CAIYPA010000001.1, read on the forward strand.
TAATTTGTCGGATATCACAAAGAACCAGCAGTTCCAGATCGAATTTGATGGCGTCTATATGAACAGCGATGTCTGGATCAACGGGCAACACCTTGGAAAACACCCCTATGGCTACACAAGTTTCTCCTATTACCTAACACGGTTTATTAAAAAAGGGGCGAACACTATTGCAGTCAGGGTCGATAATTCGGTCCAGACCAACAGTAGGTGGTATTCTGGTTCGGGAATTTACCGCCATGTCTGGCTGACAATTTCAGGTCCGGTCCGTATCCCACAATGGGGAACTTATATTGCAACCCCACAGGTCGATTCAACTTCTGCAACAATCGCTGTCCAAACTACTGTCGAAAATAAACTCACTGTTTTAAAAAAGGTCATTTTACATTCTGTTGTCAGGGATGGTTCGGGCAAAGAAGTTGCACAACTTGATACACCGGTTTCAGTTGAACCTAACGGAAAGGTAGCAATCGACCAAACGATCAAAATCTCCTCTCCACTTCTGTGGTCAATCGAAAACCCTGCATTATATACTTTAAGTTCAACCCTTTTTGAGGGAACAAAGGAACTTGACCAGACTGTCTCAACCTTTGGGATCCGTAAAATCGAATATGACAAAGATAAAGGCTTTCTGCTTAATGGACAACATGTTAAAATGAACGGAGTCTGTTTGCACCACGATGCTGGTTGCCTTGGGGCAACAGTCCCTGAACAAGCCTGGGTCCGCCGGTTACAGCTTTTGAAAGAGATGGGATGCAATGCCATTCGCACATCGCATAATCCACCGGCACCGGAGTTTCTGGACCTTTGCGACAAGATGGGATTTCTTGTGATGGATGAAATCTTTGATGAATGGACGGTTGGAAAAGCTCCGATTTATGGTTATCACACTTATTTTGACGAATGGTATCAAACTGATCTGGTTTCAATGATCCATCGCGATCGCAACCACCCATGCATTGTGATCTGGAGCGCAGGAAACGAAGTTCCCGATCAGGTCAAAGAAAATGGCCGCGAAACACTAAAGAAATTGATCGACACCTTCCACAAAGAAGACCCAACCCGCCCGGTTACCCAGGCCAACGACCGGATAGCAGCAGGCGATGGCCCAGCGAAACTCCCGTTTCTTGAACTACAGGATATTGTGGGTTATAACTATGTTGACCGATGGCGCGAACGCAGGGAGCTGTATTATAGCATCGACAGGCACGACCATCCGAACTGGAAAATGATCGGAACCGAAAATACGTCAGTTCCGGGAATCAGGGGTCAATATTCGCTAAAACCCGAACAGACTGGAAGCCGTCCTGGTCGTTCAAGGGATTACAGGACAGCAATGATCCAGGCAGAGCAATTGTGGAAGTTTACTGCCATTAACGATTATGTGATCGGGGACTTTATGTGGACCGGTATCGATTATCTGGGCGAAGCCAGATGGCCGGCCAAGAATGCAAGTTCCGGAGTGATCGACCTTTGTGGTTTCCCGAAGGACGGCTATTATTTTTATCAAAGCCAATGGACAAAAAAACCGATGGTCCACCTCTTTCCGCATTGGAACTGGAAAGGAAATGAGGGAAAGGTTATTCAGGTCATCGCTTATTCCAATTGCGACAGCGTTGAACTTTTCCTGAATGGAAAATCGTTTGGGGTAAAATCGGCAGTTTTCCCGCAACAAGGCAGTTCCGTGTCATGGAATACATTTGCAAAACCATATGTTCAAGCCACCACTTCCGATTTGCATTTAAGCTGGGATGTTCCTTATGAACCTGGAATACTCAAGGTTGTTGGTAAAAAGGGCGGAATTGTGGTGACTGAGGAAGTTCGGACGACATCCAATCCAGTATCGATCAGGATTTCTTCGGATCGGAATGAAATAGATGCTGATGCGCAGGATATTGCAAATGTAAAGGTTGAAATCGTTGATGAAAATGGGTGGACAGTCCCAGATGCGGACAACCTGATCGAATTTAAAGTTGAGGGGGAAGGGTTCCTGGCAGGAACAGACAATGGCAATCCCAATGACAAAACGCAGATGCAAAGCAAACAACGGAACGCTTTCAACGGGTTGGCTCTGGCAGTCGTTAAATCGACAAGAAAAAATGGGGTTATCCGCATTAAGGCGACTTCACAAAATCTCAAAGAATCAGTATTACAAATCATTACACATAAATCATCAAATAATCCAAAAACTGTTGATTAAAACAGACAATTCACAAAACCAGTATTTTAAATTATGAGAACAAAATTAATCGCATTGATTGTCCTGCTCTTCATGGGTTCGACGATACTTAACGCACAGAAGAGCAAGGGATTTGATTTAAAATCCCCGAACAATAACATTGCCGTGCATGTTGAGGTTGGAGGTAAAATCCTGTGGTCGGTACAACACAAAGGACAACAAGTGATTGCCCCATCAGCTATTTCGATGAATTTGGGAAATGAGGAAATAATCGGTGATTTTGCAAAGATAGCCTCAACAAAAGCCGAAAAAGTAGATCAGGTGATCGCAGCCATCAATTACAAGAAACTGAATATCCCGGACCAGTACAATCAGTTGACCTTCAATTTCAAAAATGATTACAGTGTGATATTCAGGGCGTACAACGACGGTGTTGCCTACCGGTTTGTCACAAGAAAAAAGGGGGAGATCCTAGTTAAAAGTGAAGAGGCCAATTTCAATTTTACGGCTGACCATAAGGCGTTTATCCCCTATATGTGGGATTACCGCGATGGCAAAATCTTCAATACCTCGTTTGAAGCACTTTACAGGGAAACCAACATCTCCAAATTCTCTGTCGATTCACTTGCTTTCCTTCCGTTGCTTGTCGATGTTGGCAACAACAAAAAGGCAGTCATCCTGGAAGCTGACCTCGAAGATTATCCTGGAATGTTCCTTCACAACAACAGGACCAACCAGGGATTTTTGGGGATATACGCACCATATCCACTTGAGAATGAGCAGGTGGCCCGTAATTTTATACCCACAAAAAGGGCCAACTATATTGCAAAAACTTCAGGAACCCGCAATTTCCCATGGCGTGCCATTGTGATCAGTGAACAGGACAAGGAGTTGCTGAACAACGATATGGTCCAAAAACTGGCCTCCCCATCCAGGTTGACCGATATTACATGGATCAAGCCCGGTGCGGTTGCCTGGGATTGGTGGAACAATTGGAACATCACCAATGTCGATTTCAAAGCTGGCATCAATACAAAAACCTACAAATATTACATTGATTTCGCCGCTGCCAATAAAATAGGGAACATCGTCATGGACGAAGGTTGGTCGGTTAAAAATGACCTCCTGAAAATTGTGCCCGAGATCAACCTTGAGGAAATTGTGGGTTACGCAAAGCAAAAAGGAGTTGACGTCATCCTTTGGGCAACCTGGCTGGATATTACACGTCAAATGGACAAGGTTTTTCCCCTTTACTCAAAAATGGGGATCAAAGGTTTCAAGATTGATTTTATCGACCGTGACGACCAGATAGCAATTGCATCATGCTATGAAATCGCCAAAAATGCAGCTGCAAATCATTTACTTGTTGATTACCATGGGATTTCAAAACCCACAGGCCTACAACGTACCTATCCTAACGTAGTTGGTTATGAAGGCGTTAAAGGATTGGAAAATTACAAATGGGCAGTTGAGGACCAACCCCGGTATGCGGTAAGCATCCCATTTATCCGAATGATCGCCGGTCCGATGGATTATACGCCGGGAGCCATGCGCAATGCAATCAAAGCAAATTATCATCCCGTAAATGCAGCACCCATGAGTCAGGGCACACGATGCCAGCAATTGGCCATGTATGTTGTTTATGAAGCTCCTATTCAGATACTTGCTGACAGTCCGACGATGTATATGAAAGAGCAGGAAAGCACCGACTTTATTGTCAAAATCCCGTTCACATTTGACGAAACAGTTGCCTTGGACGGGAAAGTGGGTGAATTTGCAGCCATTGCGCGTAAAAAAGGGGACTCATGGTTTGTAGGCACCATGACAAACTGGACCCCACGTGATCTGACACTTGACTTTTCATTTCTCGGAGCAGGAACCTATCAGGCCACAATCTTTAAGGATGGGGTCAATGCAGACCGCGAAGCGACCGATTATAAAAAGGAAGTCATCAAAATATCCTCTGCTGATAAACTGAATATTCATATGGCTCCTGGTGGAGGTTGGGTTGCCAGGATCGAAAAGATCAAATGAAATGAGAAGGTTATTACTCCTTGTTCAGTTTCTGATTTCCCTGACGGTTTTCGTTTCGGCACAAACGACCGTCAGGGTCATTCCAAAGCCGCAATCAGTTCAGGAAGGGAAGGGTGTTTTCACGATTTCATCAACCACAACTCTTTCTGTTCCTGATGTTTTGAAAAAGGGGGCAATTCAACTGAAAAACTATATCGTTCCGGCAATGGGGTACGATCTGGCAATCACTTCAAAACCCAAGGGCAAAAATGAAATTGAATTCAGGATTGACAAAAGCCTGAAACAACTCGGGGAGGAAGGATATCAATTGAAAATCACTCCTGTAATGATCTGTTTATCTGCATACGGCGAAAAAGGCATTTTCTGGGGGATTCAAACCATCAGGCAATTGTTACCGGAACAGGTTCATCGGGCTGCCAAAGTTAATGGGGTTGCCTGGGAACTACCGTGCCTAAGTATTGAAGATAACCCTCGTTTCAAATGGAGAGGCTTGATGCTCGATTGCAGCCGTACTTTTATCTCAAAGAAGGAGGTGAAAAAGTACATTGAAGCAATGTCCTATTTCAAAATGAATGTCCTTCATTTACACCTCACTGACGACCAGGGGTGGCGGATCGAAATTAAAAAGTATCCGGAACTGACCCGGATTGCTTCCCGTTTCCGCCCATCCTATAACGAACCGGAAGAAAATCAAGGCTTTTATTCTCAGGAGGATATGAAAGAGATCATCGGATTTGCGGCTGACCGTAATGTTGAAATCGTACCAGAAATTGAGATGCCGGGACACTCCTATGAAGTATTTGCAGCATTGCCGCAGTTATCCTGTAAAGGGGATACGGCCAGAATTCATCCCTGGACAAAAGGTGCCGGTATCCACAACGAAATTTTCTGTGCCGGTAACGACCAGACCTTCGAATTCCTTGAAAATATGCTCGATGAAATCACAACCCTTTTCCCATCGCAATATGTCCACATAGGCGGTGATGAAGCTCCAAAAGCCCATTGGAAAACATGTGCCAAATGCCAGAAAAGGATAAAGGACCTGGGGTTGAAAGATGAAAATGAACTTCAAAGCTGGTTTGTCAAACGAATTGAGAAATACCTAAACGGCAAAGGCAAAAAGCTGATCGGTTGGGACGAGATCATGGATGGTGGTTTGAGCAAAAGTGCGACTGTCATGTATTGGCGGAACTGGGACAAATCTGTTGCCCAAAAGATCCCGTTCATTGAAAACGACATTGTCATGACCCCAACATCGCACTGTTACTTCGATTACGCCTACGAAAAGATATCGACCGAAAAGATGTATTCCTTCAACCCGGTTTTTAATCAGGAAAAACCTGAAGTCAATAAGAACATCCTGGGTGTTCAGGCCAATTTCTGGTCACACCTTGACAGGACTTCGCCACGTATTGACCGTCAGTTATTTCCCCGGTTGCTGGCATTGGCTGAAGTTGGCTGGACAAACAGCGATCACAAAAACTGGGGCGATTTTGAAGTCAGGTTACAATCTGAATTGAAAATCCTTGAAATAATGGGTATCTATTACCATGGGAAAAATTAGTATAAAATTCATAATCAGTACATTTGGAATCATTTCAGGAGGTTATTATTGTACTTCTGTTTTTGGAAAATCACCAGAAAACATTCACAAGCGGATAAACATCCTTTTCCTGATGAGCGACCAGCACCGTGGTGATTGTGTTGGAGCATCGGGAGCAGATTGGGTTAAAACGCCTAATTTGGACAAACTGGCACATGAAGGTGTTTTGTTCACCAAAGCTTATAGCTCGGTACCTTCCTGTCTCCCGGCACGTACCAGTTTACTGACTGGAATGAGTCCTTGGCGAAGTGGACAGCTTGGGTACAATAATATCGCATCGTATCCTTTTGAAGGACCGGCAATGTTTACGGCAGCAGGTTACCGGACCCATGCCGTGGGAAAAAATCATTTTACACCAATGAGGAATACGCATGGTTATCAAACTGTTGAATTGGAAGAAGGGTGGTACACCACCATCAAGGGCAGTGAAAAATGCGATTATGCACTCTGGTTTGAGAAAAGTGCGCCGGGTAAAGACATCAATGGATCGGGACTTGGCTACAATGACCAAAGAGGGGGAATCTATTTTCCTTATGCCGATTCCCTTCATGCCACACATTGGACAGCCGATCGGGCGATCAATTTTCTGAAAACCTTTAAAGGTAATGAACCATGGCTATTGAAGGTCTCCTTTCAACGACCGCATACACCCTATGATCCGCCCGAAAGATGGTCCAACGCTTACAAAGGAGCCCCGATACCTCTTCCGGTAATTGGGGATTGGGCTCAAAGGAAGTATGGCGACTTTAAAGGATCGCTTCAAACCAACAATACAGCTACGATAGGAAACTTTCCTGAATCAGAGATTGTGAGTTCACGACGCTCCTATTATGCTGCAATTTCGTTCATGGATGAGCAATTGGGCAGGGTGATTGACGCGCTTAAAGAACGCGGGGAACTTGAAAATACCCTGATCCTATATACTTCGGATCATGGCGACATGCTTGGCGACCATTACTTATGGCGAAAATGCAGGCCCTATGAAGGATCTGCCCATATTCCGATG
>CAIYPA010000002.1 GCA_903927965.1 uncultured Bacteroidia bacterium
CCACCAATATCGACTCCGCAAAGTATTTTGTCCATTTGCCTAAAAGTTTAATGAATGTTCAGTTCTCGCAATGATATCATCCTGTGTATCGGGCGACAAGGTAACAAAAAATGCAGAATAGCCAGCAACCCTTACAATCAAATCCCTGTATTTTTCGGGGTTAACCTTGGCAGCGAGCAAAGTTTCGCGTGAAACGATGTTGTATTGGACATGCCACCCTCTAAGGTCTTCAAAAAAGGTCCGTATCACCGAAATCAATTTTTGTTTGTCGGAATCTTTCTGAATGGTGGCCGGCGACAATTTTTGATTAAGTAGAACGCCACCCATTATTTTGCTGGTAGGCAACTTGGACACAGATTTGAAAACTGCTGTAGGACCCAGTAAATCCGTTCCTGATGAGGGCGAACTTCCCTCTGCTACCGGTGTAAAAGCTTTCCTGCCATCAGGAGTAGCGGGAACCACCGACCCGCTGGGCACATTGGCTGAAATGCTGGATGTTCCGGCGTAATATTTACATCCGATGGGGCCTCGGTTGTATCGCGTGGTGTGGTATTTCTCGAGCTCGTCGATAAATTCCATATAGGCATCTTTCAATAAAAGGTCCACATAATCGTCGTCATTCCCATATTTCGGGGCAAAGTTCAACAGGATCTGCCTTATCTTTTCACCTTTTACTCCTTCAAAATTGCTTTCAATGGCCTCCAAAAGCTGTTCTTTCGTGATCCTTTTTTCCTCGAAAACCAGCTTTTTTATGGCAACAAGCGAATTTCCCAGGTTGGCAATTCCTACTTGCAGTCCCGATATAAAGTCGTATTTCGATCCCCCTTCCTTAATGGTTTTGCCACGGCTGATGCAACTGTCAACAAAGGCAGAACATAGGATATCGGGGACATTTTCCTCAATAGCGGTATCCACGGCGGCATCAATTTCAACTGTCTTGCCAGTGTAATATTTGATCTGATGTTGCCACGCCTTGAAAAGCTCATCGTAAGAATTAAATTCAGTGAAATTCCCGATCCCCTTTTTGAAAACTTTACCAGACTGTTTATCAAGGCCATCGTATAATGAAGCCAGGAAAACCCGCATCAGGTTCAGGAAACTCATTCCGGTGCAGCGATATCCCCATTTCCCGGGAACGGCAATTTCAATGCAGCCAATTGCCGAATAGTTAAACGCATCGTCTTTTTCGACCCCGATTTTCAGGAGGCCCGGAATGACCACTTCGTCGTTGTTGAAGGAGGGCATGCCGAATCCCTTTTCAATGACTTTCATGCACTCCATCATAAACCGATTGTCGATGTTCTTGTGGAACCTTACGGAAAGATTGGGTTGGGTAAGCTTCATCTTTCCAACGGAATCAAGTATCAGATAACTCAAATCGTTGACTGCATCGTGACCCTCTGTGGTCTGTCCTCCGATGGTAACATTCTGGTATAGAGGACCACCAGCCGAAAACCGGGTGTGTGACCATGGTCGTATCTTATTGATTGACAATAATTTAATCCACATGTTTTCCAGTAGTTCAGATGCAAATTCTTCCGAGATTTTCGCAGTGATTTTATCCTGGTAATAGAAAGGAAACAGGTACTGGTCCATCCTTCCAAGCGAAACGGAATGGCCATTGCTTTCGATCTGAAGGACAAGTTGCACAAAATAAACAAGTTGCACAGCCTGGTAAAAATTTTGAGGGGACTGGGTTGCAATCAATTCACAATTGCTCGCAATCAACAGCAATTCATTTTCCCTTTCCTTGTTTGCTTCCTCTTTGCTTAGATAAATTGCTAAAGCCTTGTATCTGAGTATAAAGGCCTGAAAAGCCCTGATTGAAATCGTCAAAGCGGTATAGAAATGGTCCTTTCTGATCCCTTCCTGCTCGGTTCTGTTGACTTGCTGGTGATGCTCCTGAATTTCCTCCAGATAACCAGTCAGACCGATGGCCAATATTTTGTAGAAATCAACTGCGATATGGGCATCACCAGATGTCAGGTTACCCGTTGCTTTGATGATCGCCGAATCCTGAAGGTCGCGCAATTCCTGCGACATGATCGACCTGCCCTTGTCCCACAAAACTTTACCCTTCCACCATTTGGATATCTCGAGCAGCTCCCTTTTGTGTTCATCGGTGATAAAAAAAGCGTCGCCCGGACGTTTGTCCAGTTCATCCATTTCGGCAGGCAGCCAGTCAACGGCATACTCAGGAAATATGGGTGCTGCACGATTTTGAGAAGATTGATTGCCAACAATCAATTCACCTTCATCGATAAAAATAGTCATCTCCCTGAGGGTCTTATCCAAAGCCAATGCCCTTTTGATGATCACCGGTTTATCTTCGTTTTCACGATAAACCTGTGTATAGAACTTGGCCCTTTCTGTGCAGACCGATGGCTTTGTACTCAGGACCTTTTCGCGCAGGAACGAAATCCGATCAGATACTTTTGATGACTTTATTTCTGTGATCATATCAACCTCCAATTTTTGTATGGAATTTTTTTAATTGTGCATATTGTAGATAGGAGCCCAATTCAGCGTCCTGGACCTGTTTTTCGTTGCCAAAGCGATACTCTATGCCGAGCATTCTGTATTTTTCGGCACCGAAGGTATGGTAGGGGAGAAAATGGATTTCTTTGACATGGTTCAAGGTAGCGACAAATTCAATCATCTGTTTCATTTCACTTTCGGAATGGTTAAATCCTGGAATGATAGGAATTCTGACAATGATATGTGCCTCAGAATCATTTAGTTTTCTAAGATTGTCCATCACCAGTTCAGCGTCACCATTGGAAAAGGCCTTAAATTTTTCCTTGTCGGTGTGTTTAAGGTCAACCAGGAAGGTATCCACCAGTCCGATGCACCGTTCAATGTTTTCCCAGGCTACATGAAGGGATGTTTCGATGTTGACATTGATGCCCCTTATTTTGAGTTCCTGCAACAACAACACCAAATCCTCACCTTGTGAAAGGGGTTCGCCACCCGAAAGGGTTACGCCACCCTCCTCACGGTAAAAAAGGAGGTCTTTTTCGATTTCGGTCAGCAATTCCGAAACAGATTTCATTTCGCCCGAAACAGTCAGGGCCCTGGAAACACAGGTATTCCTAAGGTTTTCGGGATGTTTTAAAAGCTGGCGGTCAACCTGAATTCCATGGTTTCCTTTACGGGATATCGCTTTTTCTTCAGTTGAAATACAATCACCAAAATTCTTGCAATACTTATCATCAAATAGGACGCTGTACCCAAAGGATTGGCTTTCAGGATTGCTGCACCATTGACAACGCAAGGGGCAACCTTTGTAAAAGATGATTGTCCTGATCCCTTTGCCATCGTGTGTCGAAAACCGTTGAATATTGAAAACCATTTACTGATGATTTTATCCTGGGACAAAATTAAGAATAATGTTCATATGAAAGCAAAGTGACTTTCATATAAAATGTGATCAACTGTTGAATAACATGTTTTGATTGGTTGACCCCCTACGTTTGTTATTGTTTTTGACCTATTTTTGAACAAAATATGGAGTTAGCATGACAAATTGTGCAGGAATAAAACAATGAATTCAGGAGAGTATATGACGAAGGAAGTAACTAGAAACACAATAATGCCAGTTTTTATTGGGATCGTACTTTTTGCAATTGAGCTTTTGATTGCGTTGAAGCTCCAATCGATTAAAAGTGTGTTTATTTTCCCTGTTATCGATTGGATTGGTACCTATTACATTGTGAAATTCTATAGTAGATTTGATGTCATCGGTTGGTTTCAGATTGGAATTTGTGGTAGCAATATGCTTTGTATCACTTTGATGTTGTTGCTCTTACCCAGGACGCCTCTTGTTTTTATAGCCATGGTTGTATTGTTCATCAATTGGCTGGCGATAACTGGTGCATGTATAATGATGAAATTCTTCGCCCGCGAGGATAAGTACCTTGATTTCAATAGATTTTTTAGGTTCAACAGTTTCATTTTTGGATTGTTTTACCTGCCGTTGTTGTTTTATGCTTTGTTTTTTAAAGAAATTAACAATAGGGCAGCTACGGAAGGAATCAATTTGGTGCCCTTTTCTACAATAATGTCGAATATAACCGGGATAACCCATGTGCATTCGGGCGCGGCATTCATGAATATCCTGGCCAATATTTTTCTGTTTGTACCATTGGGGTTTTATAGTGAAGTTTTGTGGGGGAAAAGAAAGGTAAAAATCAGGATTGCAATTTTGGTACTCATTCCAATAATCGTTGAATTGGTTCAATTTGCATTTTCATTGGGGATATTTGATGTGGACGATATTATTCTCAATGCTTTTGGCGGTTTACTTGGTATACTGGTAATCAAGGTGTTGGAGAAATCATATTGTATCGTAAAGAAAGATGACACTGCAAGGCTGTTTTTGAACTAGCATTCTATTAATACGTAGTAACATCTCATTTATCAGTTATATAACAATATTGTTACTTTTCTGAACTTTCGATCGCAGACGAATTTTGTTTTTATTTCTATTTCACATTGTCAAAAATGAGAACGATTTTAATAGACAATACAAATACTGCTGAAAACTATGTTTCGATTGGGAGTAAGTGACCAAGAAGGTGTTATCCTTAATAACATTTAATCCTGGATTTTCTTTCATAAAGAAGGGCACTTGTTTTTTCAAAATAGTTGACCAATCTTGACATTCGTGAACGAATTTTATTTATTACATTTGGACATGATAAAGAATAGGAAAATATTACTGAGAATTAAGCAGTTGGTCAATACCGTAGATCCAACAGCTACCGTTATTCTTTTTGGTTCACAGGCAAGGGGACAAAGCAACAAAGAATCGGATATTGATATTCTTATTCTTGTTGATAACGATGACATTAATTATTCCGAAGAACAAAAGATAAAATACCCGTTGTATGATCTCGAATTTGAGACTGGTAAGGTAATCAGCCCGGTTATTTTTAGCCGTAACGATTGGGAAACCAGACATGTTATTACACCTTTCTATAGGCAAATAAAAAAAGATGGGGTACTCTTATGACAGCTAGTAAGGAAGATTTAATAGATTATAGGATAAACAAAAATTAATAATTAAAAAATGGCAAGCTTTTCCTACAACTCTTTTTCCCATGAAAGCAGGGCAAGTCAATACGGCATGTATTTGCAAAGCCAAAACTATGTGAATCAAATTGATGATGCTATTCGTGAAACAGGTAAAATGAATGCTGCTGTTATTGGAATTCAGACTCGCGAAATCCAAAATGCAATACAAGCTTCATCTGATGTGCAGCGAGAGGCAATTATTCAATCCAGCAATGCGATATGTTCGACACTTGAAAACGGATTTGCGGGTGTGAACATAAGATTGGAAAATATCAAAGATGGAATTGATTATATGTCCAATTTAGTAGGACATGGATTCTCATTATTGATTGAAGGACAAAAAATTACGAATCAATATTTAGGGCAAATCCAAAATCTATTGCGCATATCCGACAAGCAAAAGGAAAGAGTAGGTCACATTGAAGAAGGAATGAAATATCTGCTGAACGCCTTTAGAAGAGAACCGGATGATGGATTTTATACAGAAGCCTTAGACGAATTTAAAGCCGCACTTGCAATAGAGAAAAAGGATTTCTTGTCATTGTATCACGTTGGCTTTATTTATTTGAAGTCAACGAAACATCTTGATCCCACCAATGCAGAAGTTTATTTTAGAAATGCGGCCAAATATTATCTGGCAGAAGCCTTAGTTGGTGGAACGAATGTTTCAAATAGTCTGTTACAATCTCACCGGGGATTTTATATTGAAGCGGCAGAAGCATATCTACTTGCAGCAGAGGCGTGTTACCTTCAGGAAAAATTTTCGGAGGCAGTGGAACTTGCTGCCGAGGCATGGAAAACCTATCCCAACATGACAAAAGCAGGTTTTTTCCAAGCGAAATATTTTGCAGCGAATCAACAAGCAAATGAAGCCGTTGTACCTTTAGAGAAAGCAATCGGCATTGACCGTTTTTTATCATTGGAAGTGCCTCCTGATTTGGACTTAATTTCCAAGCCAGAAGTCCAAAATTTGATAGAGAAGCTAAGGGTTGAGGCTGTTCGAAAGGCCAAGGAGCAATATGAGTTATGTATTAATGTTATTATTTCCAGTAGTATGGCAAATTCGTATTTAGCAACCATTGATAAGCTGATCAAATTTGAAACTTTTTTGGAAGCTAAAAAAGCAACCGATCTACTTTTAGTTTCAAAGAAATGGATCATAAGAGTTGGCGCAAAAATTAATTCTCAAGGAAAATTCATTGAGAGAATCCCATTACAGGAATTTACTGGTTCGATTATAGATTTTGTAAAGTTTGAAAGAGATGTTGTATTAGCCTTAAGGTCCAATGATTTACTTCAGATTGAAGATCTTGAAAGACAAAAAGCAGAAAGACAAAATGAACTAAACACATTACAATTAGAATTAGATAATGAAAAATCGAAACTTAAGAAAAAATGGGAGTTTTGGGGGTTGGAAATTTTAGGCTTGGCAATATTATTTCCTATTTTAGTAATTATATTCAATTCGTCTGAGTTTGGTAGTGTTTATTTTTCATTGGCAGGTATAATTTTATTCATTGGCTTATTACTTATTTTATCTAAAAGTGGGTCTATTGCTTCGCTAAATTCTGAAATTGAGATTAAAGAGAATGCTATTGGAAAACTTGACGATAAAATTGATAAGATCAAAATGTTGATGCCTAAATGATATCAATCAACTTTGGTTTTTAAACATTTGGAATACAATAAATTGATGAATAAATATTCATTCTTAAGAGCTTGAAATGCCTTATATTTTGAAAATTCCATTTTGATCCTTTTTCCTAAAGGGGAAAATCTCCGAAATTTGTTTTGTATAAATGAAATTGGTAGGCAAGTAACCGGAATAAATTTTACAAAAAAACCAAATAAAACCAATAAAATTTTGTTAAAAACCTGCCATAACAATCCTGCCAGGATTGAACGTGAATAGCCATAGATGAAATCCATGGAAGAGGAATGGGAACGGCAATATCCTGACGATTCTGGAAGGATCGAACGTAAAATTGGTAGGACGTATTTCCAAGAAAAACCAAATAATTCCAAAGGGTTTTTTTATTTCTTTACCGAAACCTCAAACAGTTCACCCGAATACACCCCATCCAATTCCCACTCAAATCCAGAGGAATTCAACTCTTTTCCTGATTCAATAACAATCACTTTCCCGGAGATCGTCCTGATCTCATAATTTTTAACTGGATCAAGATAATTGACAGTCACTTTCCGTTTTGTCTCCAATGAACCATGGCGGAAAACTCCAATGATACCACCTGCATTGGTGTCAGTGTTGATGCGCTGAAATCCATCCCATGAGCCTTCTTTGGGTTCGCCAAATCCGGGCAAATCCTGCCGGAAGCTCATGATGTCATATCGGTTGTTCATACTCTGGAGCCAATCGGCATATTCGCGGTATTTCTTCAGATCGGCTGGTGATAGCTTCCGTGGATCACCTAACATGATGGGAAGTGCCCCGGCCAAAGATTTGATGTGAGTCTCCCAACATTTGTCGTCCATCCGTGGATTGCCGATTACCAATGCTGTGGCCGACATTGCCGGTGAACGCCACCAGGCCATGTTCCTGATCCTCAGGTCGCCTGTTTCATCGGGACCATAAAAGTTGGATAGCCAGTTCCCTTCGGCATGTTTGAGCATGGCATAATCGATCAACTGGAGGCCGCCCATCGCTTCAAAGGTGCAGTCGATGAAGAGGTTGGGCTTAGCGGCATGAAGTTCGTCAAACAGTTTCCACATCTGTTCGTAGTTCACAAACAACGATTCGTTATGGTCCTTATGGCCTTTATGATCGGTGGAGTAGCACCCTGAGTTTTCAGGATTGAACCGATAGGCACTTGTCACAACGGAGAAATCAAGTTTCATGTATTCAAGGCCATAATCCAAGGCGAGTTTAAGCAAAATGTTTTTGATATAATCCTTCCAACCTGTCGAATAACAGGCCGACCGGATTTCGTCATTGGCATTTTCGAGGTGGAGGTTGGCGAAATTTCCAGCCTTATCTTTTACGAACCATTCGGGATGTTCGTGATAAACCTTACTTGCCGAAGATGCGCTCCCGACACTGACCCATAATCCGGGTTTCATCCCCAACGATTTGATGTAATCGAAAACAGGTTTTAACCCATTCGGGAATTTCGTTTTATCGATTCCCCAGTCGCCGTAATTGTCCTGCCACCCATCGTCGATCACAAACTCTTTCATCCCTGCATCAGCGGCTGCCTTGGCCAGTTCCTTCACGAGCTTTTCATCAATTTTCTTCCCAAAAGGGTGCCAGGTGTTATAAACAAATGTTGGTTTTTCTTTGAGTTCGGAAAGTCGGATCCCCAAATGCTTGCGAACAAAATCGGGAACTGCGGTATTCAGCATCTCGTCGGGGTCTTTGTGGTTGTTGTAGACCATCGTGAAAACCTGGGGCGTCTCAAACGATTCGTTGGGTGCGATCCATTTCCTGAATGGGAACCGGTTGTTTTTGTGGGTCAGGCCGCTGCAAATTTCGGGTGCGTCCCAAAATACGGAAGTCCGCTTCATTACGCCCGAAGCTTCGTTCCCGATCACGATCCCCGATGCCCAATCCATGTTGTGAACAATTACCAAAGCATCCTGCATATTCCCTTCGTAAGGGCCGATGGAACGCCGCCGCCCATAGTCGCTGCAGATCCAACTAAAGGTCGTGGCGTAATAACCGGTTACATTAAACTTCTCAACATCAACAGATTCCAAACTGAATTCCTTTTTTGTTAAATTCTTAATTAGTAGGCTTTTACGAATGACGGGTTGGTTCGGATACATCAGGTAATTCAAAGTCAAATTCAGTTTTTTATCACTGCTTTCAAGTGTTATGGCAGCACCTTCCCCCTCATGGTTGTCTTTGATTGTTTTGACTTCAATCAAACGCCAGTTGCCCTTACCGGAATAGACGGTTCCATCCACCTCAAATTGAAAATCGGTGTTGGAATTCATAAAATAGTTAAAATCACCAATAACAGGCTTATACAAGGTTGTGAGAAGGTTACCGGTTTCGGCCGGGAGTTTGATCGTACGTTGAACGACACCGTTGTTCAATAGAAGTTCGCTTTTCGTCCATTTGGCAAAGGGTTGTGCCATGGCTTGATGAATGGCAATTAATTGAACCAGGAGCAAGATAAAAGTAGTTTTCATGGCTTGGATGATTATTTAAACAGAGTCTAAAAATAATCAAAATAGAAGAATCATAACTAGAATAGTAAAAATGTAGGGATTCTTTTCTAACTTCTTTTACAGCAATATTTTAAAATTGAGTATCAAGTATTAATCTCATTCAAATGTTTTTTAATAGAATCGAAAGTTCTGTTAATGAAGAAAATGCTTTAACCCTTATACGTTTAAATTTTGGGTTTTTGGGTTTTTCGCCTACGATGTCTTAACAATTTGGATTATTCCGATCAAATAAAATTAAATATATTAACAATGTTACTTATAGTCTTTGATTTATAGTCTACAATTATTGATTTTTGTTCAATGGATGTAAAGGTAAAAATAGGACACCGAATTAAGGAACTCCGTGAAACTGCAACTATGTCGCAGAAGGATTTGGCTTATTCTGCTGATTTAGATAGAAGTTACATTGCAAGTGTAGAAAATGGACAGAGGAATATTTCTATTGTCAATATTGAAAAGATTGCTAATGCGCTTGGCATTTCTCTTATAGAATTCTTTAACAATATCAGATTTGAGAACACTACAGGAAATTAAGGACTCAATTGATACCAGAATATCAGATTCTTCATTACATCCAATCGGTTTAGATGAAGCACTGGGAATTATTAAAATTTCAGTAGAGGACGTTATTAGATTTTCAGGTGAAGTCGGCAAAAAATCTTTGATAACGTCCCAACAATTAATTAATTTACTGCACGAAGTCGTAAAATCATCTTTAATAAATGAATGCGTAAACCCAATTTTAATTCATCCTCCCCTTAGCCAAGCTAATGGTGAAAAAACGCTTGCAGGTTTTTTGAAATTTAAGAAGCAAGATATTTGTGTTTTCCCAAATAACAAAACTCCAAGAAATGAAAGTATAGATTTCAATGGTCTATACAATACGGGAACAACAGAACCTTATGGTGAATTATTTTCAGAACATATCCTATCTGTTAATGTAAGAAGTCAGTTGAGCAGTTTAGGCAATAATATTCTAATGTTTCGCACTTGATCTCAGGTTTTAACAGTCAATCGATTGAAAAAATTGTCTAATTTTAAGATACAGATTATCAAGGCTATATGTTTTCCATTTTTATTTATGCCGCTTCGTCTATCTC
>CAIYPA010000003.1 GCA_903927965.1 uncultured Bacteroidia bacterium
AGTTGCCTATCTTGTCCTGATTTTGCACATAAAACATCGCGAGGGCAGGGTTGTAATAGTCTGCATAATATTTTGTATCAACACGGACATCCGCACCCAATTGGAAAGTGAGCACTTTTGAAAGGATGCCTTGCAAAAAGAGGGTGTTCCGGGTTGAAACAGTTGGAACATGCATGTACTTTTCGGTGGTCGTTTTTTGGAACAGGACTTCATTCTGACTGTTGAGCGGGCCAAATTTGAAATCTTTTTTCACATAGAACTGGGCTACCGAGAATTCCGAATTGGCTTGATCCGGTAACGAAGATTCGTTCCAGAATATGAAGTTGTTGATAATGGAATATTTAAACCCTGCCTTAAAATGGTGATAGGGATTTTCGTAGGATGCCCCTACCTTCAACTCCACGATTTTATTGAAATTATTCTGCCACTTGAAATGATTGGAATAGAAATTTTCGTAAAAGTAGTCGGGGGTCGTGTTGGTCATACTGCCATTGATCTTGATAAATGAGGTGTCCTTGGAGGTCCTGATCGGCTTTTCGATACGCCCATCCATCTGAAAGTCGGCAAACCTGCGCCCTTGGATATAATATCTTCCATTGGCTGCCCAATTCCAGAATTTCCCGGTTGATTTGAAAATTGACCCTCCAACGAAGGTATTTGCATAGCTATGAGACTGTGTCATCCCCAAAGGTGGTTGCATAATCCCTGGTGTATAAATCAATGCCTCTCGCGGATAATACACATTGATAAGGTCATTGCCGATATAGGCTTGTTTCCCGAAAGTATATTTGCGGTCAGGAGCTTCCACTGCTTTGAGGTAGAAAAGATTGGTAACCCGCTTCATTCCGGTATTGTCCTGGGTCGAAGGCAAAGTAGTGGTTCCCGTTGTACTTTTTATGTATGGGGCATGTTCAGTCCCATAAAAATAAACCTTACCCCGTGAATTGGGAAAATCGAAGTAAGGATTGGGCTCAACTTCCTGAAAATGTCGCGAATTATCCGAAAAATCGAGGGTGTGCTCAATTGCAAACCTAGTGATAAATTTCTGATAAGTTGCGGCAGTATCTTTTGTCTCGATCCACTTTCCAAATTTATACTGGTGCGCGATTAACCCAAACGAATTTTTTATTTCGGAAGTTACGTTGTCAAACCAAACAGGGAGGTTTTCAGGTTTCAGATCGGGATTTTCAATATCGGTGGGGTACAGCAAGCCCCCATTTTCCTGATTTTTGAATTTGTTTTTCCCGATGATGAACCATAGGTCGTACCTGTCGATATTGTAACTGGTAAAAAAGTTAAGGCTGTTATCCTTGGCCTCCTGGTTCAAATATTTTCCTTGTGAAGTAATTGCACTGTAGGTAAACCCGAAGTTCAGGGACGGATTAGGGTTCTGGGTCTGAAAAACTTTGACCCACGATTCCCCTTTGGGTTTGTTGCTGAACCACTGGCCATATTCCAGCAACGTAAATGGCTTGGTGGTGTTGAAGAACTTGATATCCTTGGGAAATAACCCATATACGTTCATATTCTTCAAGAAAAGGAATTCTTCAGGATTATCGGAACGTTGAAAAAAGTCGTTGCTTTGGGTCGATTGCCCTAGGTTTCCAATGGTCTGGGCCGTCACCGATTTCTTCAAAACCGGACTATAAGTTTGGTAATCAGAAAATAACGTATCCAGTTTGGTGCTATCAATCTGGGTAAATCCATTTTTCAACTTATAAACACGCATTTTAAAAACAATGGTGTCCTTTTTTGTCTTCGGGTTTTTGCCACCAGGTGAAAGTCCTTCCTGATCCTGGCCTTCACGGGAAGAGCTCCTGCCAGTATTCCTGGTTTGTGAAAAGGACAAACCGGATGTCAGCATCACCGCACAAAGAAGAAGAAATTTAATCAGCCTATTCATAGTCGGCAAAGATAGGTAATTCTAAGATATGGATAATTTGAATTTTTGGAGATTTGAAAAAGGATCTTACACAGATGAAAATTAAACTTTAGGACAAGTGAGCATGTGAGTGTCCAGGAAAACAATCATCAACTGGTCACTAAATTTGATCCGAAACATGAAAACGGAATTGAGGCGAATGTTTGATTTTGAAAACAATATTCTGGATAATTAACTGAATAACAATATGATATGAATAATGTAAATAAGGTTGGGTACTCTATCCATCATCATGCTACTAAGGTTAAGAATATAGGAAAAATAAGGTCTGATTTACCTAAAAATCTTATTATCTATCCCTTAACTTTGAGAAGATTAAATAAGATTTGATATCCGTTCAACCTTATTTTCCCTTTTGTTCAACCTTAGTTATCATCGTCTGAACTCGAAACAAAAACCTCATTACCTTATTTTATGTCCTTTAATTATATTTTCGCTTACATTAAACATTTCGAACTTTGATTTAGTGTCCGGGTGACTGGATCGGCCAATCTTCAGGTGGGCAGTTGCTCAAAATCAACGGGACACTTCATCCTAAAGTTAGTTTGTATTGTCCAACAACAAGTTACGAAACTTAAAATGAGTATAAATAGGGTCTGATTGGATGTCAAACCTTATTTTCATTTTTTTTCAAATATAATTGCCATCATTTGCCCCCCAATTAAAACCTTATTTACCATCTTGAAAACAGGAAACATATAACGTACCGAAACACGTTCCGTGTTTCCTGGCACAATCAATCCCGAATACAGCGAACAGAAAAACCGATAAACTTAAGGTCGTTGTAATTGTCTGAATCACTGTCATTATAATACATGAACCCATACCAGGCATTTTTGGCAGAGTACTCCGTGGACATCCACCAGATGCCGTATGTGCCAAAGTTATAAAATGTACCATCACTATTACGGCTGCCACCAGGAAGTGCTGTAAAACCTGTGCTGTTGGTAGCTCCGGCGTTGGGTGTTGACCAATGGCTGGTGCCTGACTCTTTAAGTTTTGCACCTGCTACAGTGATGCCGCCAAGATAATTCGCCAGAGTGTTCCACTCAGTAATTGTGGGAACATGCCATCCAACAGGGGCGATGTTGCGGCTATCTGCAACGGCATACCAATTGTAAATTGCCCCATAAGTTGCCTTATATGTTGAAGCGTCGTTGTTGCGCCAGCAATAGGCACCGGAAACCAAAGCCGCCCAACTGGCGTTAGCTGTTACATTGGGAATAGCTGCGCCGCTACGGTATTTTGTGGTTTTGAGGTTTTCTACCATCCATGTCTGCTTTCCAATTACGACAGCATGATAAACATTTCCATCTAAATCTGTAAAAGTTTCAGGGACAAGTCCCTGCGATAAAAAGGTTACCTGATCGCCATAACTTGTCCCAACAGCGTTGGTTGCATAGGCCCTCAGGTAATAAGTTCTACCAGAAGCCAGTCCTGTAATATTGCTTGTAAAAGTCCCCGGTCCTGTCCCGTCGATTGTTTTTGAATTGGCAGTTGTGGGGTTTTGCGTTGTCGCCCAACACACGCCCCGTGCAGTAACAGTTGAACCTCCATCACTCGAAATGGTTCCTCCACTGGTTGCTGTGGTTGAAGCGAGTGCGGTGGGGGCAGTTGTACTTAGCACAGGAGCAACTGCTATCGTAGTAAAAGTCACCTGAATGCCATAGTTTGTACCGATACTGTTTGTAGCATAGGCCCTTACATAATAGGTCGTACCAGGGAGCAAACCCGTTAGGCTACTTGTAAAAGTCCCCGCACCTGTCCCGTCAGTTGTTTTTGAATTGGCCGTTGTGGGGTCTTGGGTGGTCGCCAAACATACTCCGCGTGCAGTAATCGTAGAACCACCATCAGAGGAGATATTCCCACCGATTGTGGCTGTTGTTGAAGTAATTGCAGAGGCTGCTGCCGTAGTAAGCACAGGTGCTACTGCCAAAGTGGTGAAGGTTACCTGATTGCCATAGGTTGTCCCGATACTATTTGTTGCATAAGCCTTTACATAATAGGTTGTACCAGGCAGTAAACCCGTTAGGTTACTGGAAAAAGCCCCGGGGCCCGTTCCGTCGGTAGTTTTTGAATTGGCAGTTGTGGGATTCTGGGTGGATGCCCAACACACACCCCTGGCCGTAACTGCCGAACCACCATCAGCTGAGATATTCCCACCGCTTGTGGCAGAAGTTGAAGTAATGGCGGTTAAATCAGTTGTGGTCAAAACCGGTGCTATTGCAATTGTTGTAAATGTTGACTGGCTGCTAAAGCCGGTCCCAATTGAATTAGTTGCATAAGCTTTAATATAATAAGTAGTCCCAGGACTCAATCCATTCATCGGACTTGTAAAACTCCCGATTCCTGTTCCGCTGGCAGTTTTGTTGTCCAAAGTTGTCGGGTTCATGTTCGTATTCCAACAAACACCTTTGACAGTGACTGTTACGCCTCCATCGGAGGTCACATTGCCCCCACTTGTGGCCGAGTTTGAAGAAATGTCGGTGATTGTTGAAAGGATGACTGTTGGGACAACTTTGATGGCTGCTTTCCTGCAGTTGATCATATTAATCAGTAGGAGTGCTGATAATAATGTTGTGAAAAGAGAGGGTTTGTTTTTCATGGTAAATATTTTCAATTGAATTGAAAGGAGCAATTCTCAATTAAACAATAACAAAATTAAGAAATTGAATCCAATTACAAAATAAAAGACAAACAAAAATGACGATATAAATCGTCATTTTTGTTTGTCTTTTAGACCCAATAATCCTGGAAACAACATACTCCAAAAGCACTGGAACATGGTCCCGATTTCCTTGCACACTTAATCTCTTAAACACCGGACGCTATATCCAGCAACTTTAAAGCTCCCACCGAAACCATAGTACATTTGGGTCGAATTATTATACAATCCAAAAATGCTTCCCAATATTGAAGTGTACCAATAGGTGCTTATACCAATGTTTGCAAAAGAACCATCGGGATTTCTGAATCCACAAGGCAGGGCTGTAAAACCACTTTCATTTGTTGCACCTGTATTGGACTATTCCAATGGGTGAAACCAGTTTCCTTTAATTTTGCTCCAGCTGCACCTTCGCCGCCTACATAGGTCCTTAGCGTATTAAACTCAGCGTCATTTGGGATATGCCAACCAGTCGGTGCGATATTCCGAAAATCTGATACTGCATGCCAATTGTACAATAGACCATAAACATCTTTATTAATCGGATCATTGTTATAATAACAAAAGGCTCCGCTGGTAGCATTATTCCAGGAAGCATTTGCAGTCACATTGGATATGGATTCACCATTGCGATATTTTGTAGTTTTCAGGTTTTCTACCATCCATACCTGGGTGCCAATAGTTACATAATGATAAGTATTCCCATCAATATCTGTAAACGTACCGCTTGTCGGATTCGCAGTCTTGAAAGAAATCTCAGTACCATAAGTAGTTCCTGCACTATTGATCGCATAGGCTCTTAAATAATAGGTCGTATTCGATGAGAGTCCTGTAAGGTTGCTTATGAAGGACCCTGTACCCGTTCCATCCGTAGTCTTTGAATTGGAAGTAGTGGGATTTTGTGTGGTTGCCCAACATACCCCACGTGCCGTAACGGCAGAACCTCCATCAGAAGTGATATTTCCCCCACTTGTCGCTGCCGTAGTCGTAATGGCGGTCACATCTGCAGTGTTTAAAGTAGCTGCCAAGGTAGTAGTTGCGAATGTTGCCTGGCTGCTGTAAGCAGTGCCCATTTCGTTAATGGCATAGGCTTTTAAATAATAGGTAATTCCGTGATTTAGCCCTGCGATTGAACTTATAAAACTTCCTGTTCCCGTACCGTTGCAGGTTTTATTGTCAGAAGTCGTTGGGTTCTGGTTTGTTCCCCAGCAAACACCTTTGGCAGTAACTGTTGCACCACCGTCGGGGGTCACATTGCCCCCACTTGTGGCCGAGTTGGAGGTAATATCTTAAACGGCAGATAGGGCGACTGTTGGGGCAACCTTGATAGCTTCTTTTTTGCATTCTAAAAAAAAAGTCATCAGCAATCCTGGGAGCAAAACCAAATAAAATAAGGTTTTGTTTTTCATGGGGTGAATTTTAGAAAGTTGTTACAAATTTAAAAAATAGGAACAACATTACCTAAATATAAATCAACATAAAACATTTATAGTTTTAAATGATTTCATAAATGATCAAAAATA
>CAIYPA010000004.1 GCA_903927965.1 uncultured Bacteroidia bacterium
AATTGAAAACCATGAAAAATCAAGAGAAGAAAAAATCAAAAAACTAGAAAAACAGATAAACAAATTAAAGCAAGTCGCATAAATACAGCCCAAAATACCCGTTGGTTACCAATGGGTTACAAAGAGTTATATAGGAGTCACAAAGGCACCAAGGTATCACAAAGAACTTACTTTCGAATAATTGAATGGTCTTCCAATTTGGAAAAATTTGATTTATTGCATATTAGAACTTAACAGTCTTCCCAGTCTTAGCCGATCCCCTGGCAGCATCCAAAATCTTAACAACTTGAACATTATTTTCAAGGGAATAAAGCCCAAAGGGAGGTACGGAAATTTTCCCATTCAGAACATCGGCAAAATAGTTGAAGGGATCCTCATAAACGGCGACATCGGCAGAGGTCACCTGTGTTGCCTTTTCGGTTTGCATTTTGGCACCCCGGATCCGCATGTTGTTTTTATCGACCGTGATCACATACCCTTTGTCGCCATAAATCTCCATGTCTTTTCGGTTAAATGGCCAATTCCACGAAGCCTGGATAATACACTGTGAATGGGGAAAATTGACAACGATCGTTGCATCATCATCGACTTTCGGATAAATTTCAGGTTTGTACTGACGTGTCACCGCTGTAACCGAAACCGGCTTTTCCCCTTTGGTGAGCGCTGTCATCAGGTTGGCACCATAACATCCAAAATCGACAATTGCGCCACCACCATTTAAGACAGGGTCAGTCAGCCAATCGAAAAAGACCTTGTTGGTCCCGATCTCTTTGGGTCCCTGATGGCCATCGTGGATCACGACCTTTCTTACAATCCCAACATAATTGCTGTCGTTCACCATTTTAAAAGCCTGTGCGGTGGTCGGGTACCACGATGTTTCATAATCGGTCAGCAAATTGATGTGGTATTTGTTGGCAAGTTCGGCCATCCGCTGGGCATGTTTCATGCTCACGGCCAATGGTTTCTCCACCATCACATGGATACCATGCGGTGCACAAGCCTCCACGACCGCGAGGTGGTCATAAATGGAGCCGAAAGCAACTACTGCATCCGGTTTCACCTCGTCGAGCATTTTTGCCAGATCGGTGTAAATCAGGTCTTCCGGGAACTTGTATTTTTTTGACAATTGGCTGACCCACTCTTTGTTGGTTTCATAAAAGCCGACCAGCTTAAAGTCCCCTTTGTCGGGCCGACCCATGATAAACGAGATATGACCATGCGTCATCCCGGCAACAGCCAATCTGATCGGTTTGCCAATTGCCATCGTTGATGTTTGAAATGAAAAACTGGTAATCAAAACCAGTGATAGTATCCTGAGAAGTGCTTTTGTTTTCATAATAAGGTGAATTTTTTAAAGGTGGATTGTGAAATGATTTTCAAATAAAATGAATCCGAAAATTTAAATTTGATGGAAAATCAGAAGTTAATATCTAGGTTCAACCCACTTCGGGGTTGCGACCGTATATTGCTTTTAAACCCCCGGTTCCGTAAACTTCACCGAGGGTTATTTATAGTAAACCACTCTGTGGTTTCAAAATATTATTGCTAATAATGTATAATATTCTGTAATTCAATATATTACATAAATCCTTAAAATTATAGGTTTACTTCACAAAAATATCAACCTGTTTCAGGTAATCGTTCCCATGCCATTTCCCATCGGTCAGGAGCATGATGTAGCGGCCTTTAAGGCTCTCCTCAAATTTCAAGGATGCACCTGAAGCGCCCATCATCCCGCGTCCTCCGGCACCATAAAAACCAATGTATTTCCAGCCGTTTGCTTTGGGGTCACCTGCAATATCCTTAGGATTTTCAGCCACCCACATACTGAACAACTGGTTGCCGCGTGCCCTGAACTGGTTAAGGAAAAGGTCGATCTTGTCGATTGATAAAGATTTCTGCAGATCCAAAACAAACCGGCCTTCGCCATTGTCGAACCAAACCGTATCGGCCAATTTACCAGATTGTGAATCAAGTATTTGTGAAATGTCCATTTTAGCTTTGTCGAAATCCTTCCCTTTTGAGGATTTCCCTGTCGCATAATATACAGCACTCACTTTATTGCCCGATTTTACATCTGCATAGTCTGTGGTTGACGGAATTGACTGAACGACCACCGTATCTAGTCCCTGACTTCTAAGGTAAGCTTTCAACCTTGGATTATTGGCCATACGTGGATCAATCGCACCAAACAATGGTTTGACCGAATATTTTATCGGAACCATTTCGGGCGTGATTATCTCCTTTATCCTCAACTCAACTGGCTTGCTATCTTTGAAATCGTCATAAAGCGGTTGGAGCGGTTGAATGTCATCGTTGATTTTTTTGGCTACCGTGATGGCAAAAATCCGGATCTTCTCATTGTTTGGAAGTGTCACCGATTTGGCACCTTTTGCAAGGTTGAACTCATATTTGTAAAGGTAGCTGTACTGGTAGGCATCGTTGGCTTTGGGGGAGTGGTGGTGGTTGGCATACCAGGCAATAGTGTCCCCTTTAGAATAGGCATTTGCGATCGATGCGACCTTCATGTCGTTGAAATAGAGCTTCCTGTTGTAATGCTGACCAATCCATCCGGTCCAATCTTGGACATTGAAACTGGCTGTCTGATTGCCAATTTTCAGGTTTTCCTTCACATCCTGGGTAGCGGCTGCCAGAATATAGACTTTGTTGTAATCCCTGGCAGGTAATTCAATTTTCTGACCTTTTGCAGATACAGCATTGTTCTGACCATCTGCTTTATTTCCAATTATAAATTTAATATCCTCACTGACAATTGTTTCCGGGATGAGTTCGGCGGCAATGGCCAAAGTATCGGTCATTCTACCGTCGGCACGGTTTTTATCGAAGCTGATCACATCGATATTGTAAGGAAGTACGACAGTTTGCTGTGCCAAAGGGGCAGCTGCAGCCGGTTTTTCAAGTTTCACCGCAAACGTGCGGATCTGGAATTTTGACATATCAAAGTTGAGTGCCCCGTTTGAGGTATTGGCTGCCCCTATTTTCTGTTCCTGGCCATTTACTTCATATGCATCTACCACTTTTCCAGGAAAGTTGACTGCTATGTGATTGGCAGTTTTCCCAAACAATTCATTAAAACGGACAATATAATAATCGCTCTCTTCCGCTTTCTTGAAAGCCATCATCTGAACTTTTGGGGAGTTGATTTTTACAAGCGAAATCTCTTTTCCCATTGATCCATCATGTTTGGTTGTTTCAAAAGCAAGCAACGGATTGTTCAGGAACTCCCCCTGCCATGGCGACAATGCATAAGCCCAATCGCCGGAATGGGGATAGATCCCATATTTTACGTCATGGACGCCCCAGTCCTGGGACCCCTGATAAACATAGGAATTGGCTTTTGGCGTGTACATCAGCGTGAGCCTCAATGTATTGTTGTCTGGTTTATCGGAACCGTATTTACAGTCTTCAAGAATAGAAACCCCGTAGTTGTTTGGACGGTCTGTCAGGTCGATCCAAAGCCTTCCGGGAACTTCAAACTTCACGTCATTGTTGGTCGTTCGCTGAACGGCAGCAGTGTTAAGACCATAGGTTGCCATTTCGTTGGTTACCGTTGTCGGGAAGGCAGCTTTTAAGCTTACTTCTTTCGACTGCCAGTCAATCTTGTTTGCCACTTCGATCCGTTTTCCGGCCTCACCTGCTGCAAGGCTGATAATCTGAGTAATGGAGGAATTCTGCCCTTTTTTGGTCACTTCAAAAGCCACCCTTACCGGTCCCTGCTCAACGATTTTTACAGTCACTTCTTTGTTCATGAAGTCGAAAGGAGGGTTTTTGCGGTCGTTCCAATCCATGTTCCAGGATGGCCACTGAGAAGGGCGTTCCTGCTGGAATAGCAAGGAAGCAGGTTTTGAAAGCACCTCTTTCAGTGCTTTTTTGTCGTAAATGCTTGAGATATCGCCATTCTGGTCGATCACCACTTTGAAATAGTCGTTTTCAAGTGTCTGATCTTTAGTGGACAAGGTTGTGGATTGGGGTATAGCTACCGGTGTTTCACGGACATCAAATACTGAAAGTCCTGCCGATGGAAGTTTAGCAAGAAAAATTAACTTCAGCTTGTTACCGGTTGATGAGACAATCTGGAAAGGTACGATCTGGCCATTCTTGTCATAAACCGATACATTAGTAGGCAATTTTGGATAGGAAAGTTCCGCAGTTACAACATCTTCGCGGCTCAACGCTACCGGATTATAGACGACAACTGCCTTTCCGGTTGTTTGGGTATTCAATTGATGGGCAATGGCGCTCACCGAATTTTTAACCACTTCCGACAGGCCGTTCATGGCTATGAATTCGTCATTCCATGCATAATTATAGGCCAATGGGGTACTTGTCCCCGGAAGGATATCGTGGAACTGGCTACCCAAAATCAGGTCCCATGAATTATTGATCTTATTCATTGGATAGGACGCACCACCCATCCAATCGGCAACAGAAGCAAGCTGTTCTGCCGATTTGGCCAACAATTCATTTTTCCGGTTGGCCCTTTTGATGAACGATTCGGAAGTCATTGAGCCGGCACTGTGTTCGGTCAGCAGCAAGTCACCCGAATAGGTGGGAAGTTTTTCACGAAGTTCAGGGGTAATGTCTTTGAATATCTGGTCTGAAGAGGTCAAAACTACTTTAAAATTGCTGTCATCATGTTTAATGCTGGTCACTGCATTGACAACGTCTTTTTCCCTTGGGGCACCGCCAACATCACCGGTCCCATAATACCTGAAATCGAAGTTGACCCCAAATTTGCTGATGTTGCTGTTCATCCTGGCTGTCCATTCGGCGTTCTTGTCGAGCCTTTCTTCAACTCCGCCCGAATAACTCGTTGCATTTAAAGCTGCCAATAAGCCTTTTCCATCGGGGCCTTCCCATACTCCAACATTAAAAGGAGTTCCGTTGGATGAACGCCATGTTAATTTTTGGGTTGAAAACCCAAGCAATCCGGCATGGTTCCAGACCGAAGGCATCGTGGCTACGAAACCAAAACAGTCGGGTAACATATAGTCGTAGCTTTGTTTGTTGAAGTTGCGCTTGAAATAGAGGTTTCCGTAAAGTACCTGACGCAGGACCGATTCGGAGGAGGAGACGTTCACTTCGCCTTCGTCAACCGAGGAGCCGGAGATAAACCAGCGCCCTTTTTTGATATACTCTGCAACTTTCTTAAATGATTCGGGATAATACTCGTACATCATGTTGTATCGGCGCGATCCTGTAAAGTTGAATACGTAATCGGGGTATTTTTCGAGGAGCTTGAAGTTGTCCTCCATTGTGTTTTTGATGTATTCGTTGATAGTCGTGGGGTATTCCCAGTTCCATTC
The DNA here is from genome assembly GCA_903927965.1 of uncultured Bacteroidia bacterium. Lineage (GTDB taxonomy): Bacteria > Bacteroidota > Bacteroidia > Bacteroidales > Prolixibacteraceae > JAAFHB01. The sequence goes on from CAIYPA010000004.1 coordinate 5,328, forward strand.
CGTATCAAGGTGGGCATAACCGATGGTATAGAGCACCTTGTCTTTCGAGATATCGTACTTCTCCCTTTTGTCGATCTGCTGGGCCAGGGCAAAAAAGGGAAGCAACAAGCCACATGCAAAGAACAATAAAATCCGGTTTTTCATGATGATGTTCGTGTGTTTAATTATTGGTTGATTGTTTAATAAATGTATTAGACTTGGTTGAGTTCAAAAAGTAAAAAC
>CAIYPA010000005.1 GCA_903927965.1 uncultured Bacteroidia bacterium
GCCGCTAAGTTCGCAAAGGATCTAAAAAACAAGCCTTTGCGTAACTTCGTGTGCTTTGCGAGACACAAAAACTGGAGTTATTCCATATTGATCAACGGCCATTTATCGTAGTTCCGGTTAACAGAATTACCATCAATAAACCTGATAACCCACTTGTCCTTTGGGGAATTCACATCATATTCGATCATTAAACCTCCCGGGAACAGAAATTGGGATCTGAGTTTTTCGGGATCTGAATTTGATGCGAACAATCTGTCGACGAGCTCCTGTGGATTTTGCTTTTCATGAACTGTAAGGATTCCCAAATAATGCGTTGAATAAACGGCGATCAATAGGCTATCCCGGGATTGATAGATATTCCAATTATCTTTCTGTGCAACAGGAAGGTATCCGGGTGGGACAAATACCGGTCCTTCAGCGACAGCAAAATTCCGACAAACACCTGTGTTGTTCCATTCCATAAAATCGGTTCCCGGACCTGCAAGATGAAAGGTCCCGGATAATTCTGTTGTCAGATCGTTCAGAAACAGGGTGATCGGTTTCGCCACGATCAGGGAACGCTTCCCACGGTTCACACCACCTGCAGAGATCAGGTAGTTTTTGCCCGCAGAATAGATTTCGGGTGAGGCTTCGGAACCATGCCCCAACCTGACAAAATAACCATCCCCTTTGTTGAAAAGCAGCTCGACCGCTTTATCGGCAGGACGGTAAGGCATGATTGAACCCATTAAAGCATGGACATCCCCATTTCTGACGTCTTTGTTGTAATTGCCTATTTCAGAATAACTCAACCATGATTTGAAAAAAATGGAATGGTAATCGGTTACAAGACTGGTAAAGGAGGCTTTTTCGTACCGCCTGCGCATGGGTGGGAAGTGCTTCAACTGGTAACTTCCCAATGCATAACAGAAATTCATATAATCCAAAACATTACGCGCTTCTTCCCTTATCTTTTCGGAGGCAAATGCTTCAAGGTTTAACAATGCTGTAATTGTATATCCAACATAAGGGTTTGAATTGAACTCATACAATCCCGCCGTTTTCATCTCTTCCAGAAGTGCCAGAAGTTTGGACTCCATCCCATTCTTTTCATTGTCGAAATATCCCTCCTTGTTGCCATGAAGCTGAATCCAACGGTTTTTCAGGTAGCGCGAACCTTCGGTCATCAACAGGTGGTTCTCCGTCTCATTGACGAGACCTAAAGTTTTTGGGGCGGTATAACGGAACTTGTTCCCATCTTCGTATAGCAACACATCCAGTAAATACTTCTTCGTTTCGGGATATAGCACATCTGGTTGATCACCAAAGAGATACAAAATGGTCGTATAAATGGTCGCCGTAAAATCGTAATCCCCTTTTTTGTTGAGCATCCACGATGACCCGGAAACTCCCCAAACCGTATTCTTCATCAGGATTTTATTGGCCTCATCGAGGTGATGTTTGGCAAAAAACATCGCGAGTAAAATTCGTGGGGCGCTTCCTTTCCCGGATAACATATTCTCAGCAATCGGTCGTTCAGACCAGTTTTTAATGATACTGTCCGCAAAAGAAGATTGGGTTTTCCAGACCATCTTCCGTTCATATGGCACACCGATATTTCCCGGTTCAAGCCTGACAAATTTGGGTGCCGATTCACCAAATAGGGTGGTAGTGAGGCTCCTGCCGCTGAACAAAACGATGATCATAATGGCGACTAATACGATGATCCACTGGATTTTTTTCATGCTTGTTGATTATACTCTTAATTTAATGAACTTTATAGGACTGCGGCTGGCGGCTGGCAACTGGCGGCTGGCAGGTTACAAAAGTTGATTGGTGTCCCCATAGATTGCTTATTCGATTAACGGTTTCTTACCAATTCTGGATATTATTTTTCTTTTAAGTTTTGTTGATTTAATGAATCATTTTGCCGTTTTTGTCCCAACTGCTTTGCATTGAGTTTCGTAACTATTTTCTTCCCCGTTTTCTCTTCAATCTCTTTTCGAGTATTTCCAGCAATTGTACCACCTTGTTTAGCAATCTTACGATTATCAGTAAAAGTCTTCGGTTTTTTTTCTTTTGATATTTCAGTAGTGGTAGCCTCTGCCAACATATTGAGTACCAACTCTAAATTGGTCATATTGTCGCGCAGATTTTCTTTTTTTAGGTCTTTAAATTTTTTATATTCTTTGGAAGTGAAACCGCTCCATGATTGTGTAATATCATCGGTGAGTATAGCAAATTCCTGCCCTTTTTGCACACCACGGTTTTCCCATTCGTCAGTCAATTCTTTACGAATTTCGATACTTTTAAGCCGTTGGTTTATCCATTCTTTTGAGTATCCTTTACGTAAATAGGTTTCCATTAACCTCTCTATACCAATTTCGGGGTCATCAATTTCGTCTATTCGCTCGCTGGCAACTTTGGCTATCCACAATTTTAATGGTTCTGCTTTAGGCGAAGGTATGCTTTGAATTAAACGAAATAGTTGTTCAGTATTGGCTACATCGGTTAATCGCATTTTGCCATCGGCAGCTAGCATTTTCAAACCGTGACAATTTGTCACGGTTTCATTTCCTTCATCTTTCAACCTTTGTTTTAGTTTACGCCAATATGCTTGAGGATCAATACTTTCAGAGAGAACACCAACTACATCTACAATTGAAAAGTACCATTTTTCTTCCTCTTCATTCCAGGCTGATCGGATTTGCTTTTGCTCAAATATTTTAATCGTTGTTTCTTTACTCATCTTCTTATGAATTAAATCACCATTCATTCTTTTTAAACTTTTTGCTCAAGACTTATCATCGTGGCTGAATGTTGTAAGTAACTGTTTATTAGTATGTATTGATAATTGAAATGTGTCAAAATCGAATTATTAAAAACTTGCAGCTTTGAACTCAATACAGATTAAATCCTTGAAAGACTCCAAATTATCTGGATCAATAGGTTAAACCCATTAAAATAACCTAAGTATATGATAATTAATAATATACAATAAATAATAACCTTAATCAACATATCTACGAATAAGATCATGAGAAAATGAATAATTCAAATTAAAATTGACTTCAAAATGGGTTTTGCAGATCTTAATAAATATAGCTGAAAACAATTAAACTAAATAATCCTTTTTTAATACCAAGGTTTTCAAATAGAAATTATGACCTTCATCAGTTAATCTAAATTCATTGTTTGGTAAGGTATTAGTTTGCTTAACGATTTTATATTTGCACAAATCCATGAGGATATAATAAAAATCCATATTTGCTCCAGCAAAAAAATCATCATCCTCGACCGATCTTTCATAACGATAATAGTTGAATCCATTAAAAAGTCTTTCACCAAACCTTAGAAAAAAATCAAATAAGTTCCTCACTTCAAATCCAAATGTATAAGTTTCTTTGGTCAATAATTCACAGAATTGCGAATAATTCAAACCCATATAAAGTGGTGATAAATTTGATTCCGAAATCGCTAATTTTTCCCTTAATACGGAGTTCTCCTTCGTTAATCTGGCAATTTCTTCAGCGAGAAGACCTGTATCAATTGCTTTGTCGCCACGTGTCCATCCAATTAGTTCTTTTCTAAAAGCAAAATCGGAAAGAGTCTCATGGATCGCAATTTTTATGTCTTTTTTATCATCCCAAGGTTTAATAAGATTTGATAAAACTATAGATTTGAATTTCTTTAATAATTTTGGATTTTGATCTTCCATAGCTGCACGCCCCATAATTTTGACCTTTTCGTCAAGAGCCTTTTCGGAGATTACTACTGCAAATAAAGGCTTGTGCATTGATAGAGCATATTCATACTCTAATTGTGTGTAACTTTTTTTTGTCTTAGGGTCAATACTTCCATACCTACCACCTAAAATTAAAAGATAAATATCTGATTCATCAATCCATCTCTCAATGACTGTCATTTGGGATTCATCACCGGCATCAAAAAGTTCCATGCCAGCGGGGATATGACCGGAAGACAGAATCGCTTCAACAGCTGCCTGCCTTTCTTCTTTTAAGTCAAGATATGTAGACGAAACGAAAATCTGCAGTTTTTTATCCTTCATAATCATTATATTAAGAATTCATTTATAAAGTTAAGCCTGTGCACCAACATTCTTTCTGTAACCCTAAAAATAGGATAAAAAAGTTGAACAGAAATTAGTTTTCAGTTTATTAGATTAAAATAGGAGTTAATAGGCAAATCCAGATTTTTGTCCTCCTATTCCCCTTTTCCCCCAAACCCCTTATTCGCCTCTTTCCCCATCTCAATCGTCAACTTACCTCCACTTGTAATCTGGTCATTGTAAAGCCATTGGTCTTTCAAAGGTTTTCCATTCAAAGTGGCAGAGTGGATATAGTAATTATCTGGTTTATTGTTTTTTACCTCAATCTCAAAAGTTTTTCCCTTGTAATAGGCGGGATCAAGGTGGATCGTGATCTTGTCGAAGATGGGACTTCCGAGTTCAACAATAGGGCGTATTTCGGAACCGGAATTCATCTCGAATAATCCGATTTTCATCAAAACAGCCAACGAACCCATCAATCCCTGGTCTTCGTCGCCATTGTAGCCCTTGTTTGTGGTAAGATCACTGAAAGCCTGTTCGACCACCTTGCGCGACCAATATTGGGTCAGCCATGGATAACCGATGTGGTTAAAGACAAAAGCTGTTTCAATAGAGGGTTGGTTCCCATAGTTAATGGGAATGCGGCGCAACTCTTCCTGCAACTCTTTGGAATGGGATTTTCCCGAAGTAAAATCGTACTTTGCGGCTGCTTTGAAGCTGGTCTCCAGTTTGGCTGCTGCGAGATCGTTGCCACCCATCTTTTTTGCCAATCCCGGAAGGTCGTGGGGAATAAACCAGGTAACCTGTGCCGCATTGCCTTCCACAAACCCACTTTCGTACTGGTAAGGATCGAAAGGCTCCTTGAATTTTCCCTGCATATTTTTTGGACGGATCCAACCTGTTTGTGGGTCGTACAAATTTTTCCAGTTCGTGGAACGCTCCATAAAATAGTCGTAATCTTTTGTTTTCCCCAACGATTTGGCCATTTGGGCAAGACACCAGTCCTGAGAGGCATATTCGAGTGTCTGTGCTGCCCCATCCTGATGGATTCCCCATTTTTTGTCGAGTGGATAGGGAACATAACCCTTATCCATGTAAAATTCGATTCCGCCACCATTGGCAGTATTGTGCTCATAACCTGCTTTCCCCATCATCCCGCCGGGCATGTGGTTTTTCCTCATCCCTTCGTAGGCTTTGTTCACATCAAACGTACGGATACCCTTCATGTAAGCACCTACGATAAAGGGAGTTGTAGAGGCTCCCGTCATTACGGCGGTATAATTGCCACCTGAAGGTCCACGGGGTATCAGACCACCATCATCGTACATCATGAGCATGGAGTTGATAAAGTCGCTCGCAATTTTGGGATATGCCAGGTCCCAAAGTGTGGTGATCGTCCATTGGGCTCCCCAGAAAGAGTCGGAATTGTGGTGGTTGAATAAAGGTTTCCCATCCTTTCCAAGTGGGATCTGCTTGATTTTTCGTTCGGGACCAGTCATGTCGCAGTATTTTCCATTGGCATCGCTGATGATGCGGCGACCTAACAACGAATGCCACAGATCGGTATAAAACCTGCGTTGCTGCTGGAGTGTACCGCCCTCGATTTCAATCTTGCTTAAATAGGTATTCCAAACCTCCTGCGATTCCCGGACCACTTTGTCAAAGTCCCAGTGGGGCAACTCTTCCTGAATGTTCAGGGCTGCCTGGTCTTCATTGACATAGGAGATGCCCACCTTCATCTGGATTGTTTTCCCTTTTGAGGTGTCGAATTTCAGAAAAACTCCCCCGTTGCTCCCTTCGTATTCCGTGGCAGCACCCAGAATTTTACCATCTTGCCAGTCCGACATTGATTCGAATGGCGTATCAAATTGAATATCATAAAAGACGTAAACCGGTTTTGGCCTGCGGGTCGTCTTGTCCATCAGGGCATAACCTTTGATCTCTTTGTCGTTTACCTTTTTGGCAGCACCCTTCACTGTTCCGCTTGGACCCAGAAAGGTTGCCAGGTCAAGCAGGATGTAACTTTCCTTGGAAGCCGGGAATTGATAACGGTGGAAACCCACCCTTGTTGTCGAGGTCAACTCAGCTTTAATACCATAACTTTCGAGAAATACGGAATGATACCCAGGTTTAACGAATTCTTTATCATGTGAATAGGCCGATCCATAAATTTTGGATCCCAGATGCCCCTTAAATGTCCCGGTAACGGGCATAACAGGAATGCCAGACAGTTGCCATCCATGGATATGGCTGAAGAATTGCACCGAGTCGCGTTCATAGCGGTAGCCTGATCCCCAATCACCGGTGGCATCGTTATCTGGTGCCAGGTTCACCATCCCGAAAGGACGGCAGGCAGACGAAAAGAATATCCATCTTGAGTTTTCGCTATCCAATTGAGGATAAACCAGATCGACGGGACGGGCGATTTTTTGGGCAAATGTGGTACCTGCCAGAATCAAAATGAATAGGGTAAAGAATATCCTAATGATGCTTTTCATAAATTATCGAAATTAAAAATGTTGTTTATTCCTTTTTCAAAAAATAAGGTAATAAGGTTTAAAACACTGTTATAGAAATAGGTTACTAAGGTCAAAGGGGGAAAATAAGGTTTTATTAATTCATCTATTTAATACACAGCTAAATGCAATTATAATAATACCTTATTTTCCCATTTTTCCAAACCTTAGTAACTCACAACAAACCCCAGACTAAGCGGCGCAATAAGAAATTTCAAAAAAGCACTAATGATCAATGCGCCGCAATGGATCGGCTTAAAAAAGATTGTGATTTATGTTCAACCCTTTCAGTGTTCTAACATAAACGACTGTTTATTAATAATTTATATTCTTTACTACTTCAAACTCTTAGCCGAAAGGCTTGCATCCGGCAATTTGGTTCCCCAGTTGTAGTTGGGACGGTTGCCCATTTGCAAAACCAACTTTCCACCGTTCTTCAAGTCGTCGTGGTAAAACCAGTTCTGGTTCCAATCTTTTCCGTTCAGTGTAGCCGACTGGATGTACTTGTTTTCTGTGCTGCAATTCTTTGCCTCTATCTCAAAAAACTTACCGTTGTCCAATTGGATCTTCGCATAAGCAAACATCGGACTACCAATGCTATAAGCCGGAACTCCTGGAGTAACAGGGTAAAAACCTAAAGATGAGAACACTACAAAAGAGGTCATTCCACCGCCGTCTTCATCACCTGGGTTGCCCATCAGGTCGTTGCGGAACCACTGACCAAGGAGGCCACGGATCCGTTTCTGCGTTTTCCACGACTGTCCGCCATAATTGTAAAGATAAGGGATGTGCATACAAGGTTCGTTGGCCATTGAAAACTGGCCTACGTTACCTGTATGGTCTGGCAATTGCATAAGGAAGGTGAACTTCCCTTTTCCGAGCGGTTCGCGGTACATATCGTCAAGAGCCTTGCAGAATTCGTTGCCGCCACCCATCAATTGAACGAGGTCACCAATGTTGTGCTGCACGTCCCACCGGTAAACCCAACCATTGTTCTCATCATAAGCATCCCGCGCACCCTGACCACCAGAAAAACGGTAGTCGAACGGCTCCAGAAAATTCCCATCCTTGTCCTTCGGATGGAAGAATTTGGTTTTGGGATTGAAAACGTTCCTGTAATTGTAGGATTTTTTCAGGTACAATTCCGAAGCGTCTGTATCGTTCAAATAACCAGCAATTTGCGAAAGACACCATGTATCGTAGGAAGTCCCAAGCGTAACGGCGATCGGCTGCCTTTTCTCACCCTGACTCACCTCCGGTACGGTTTCAACTTCACCTTCCTTTAAAGCCGGGAAATATCCATGTTCTTTGTAAAACGCATCCACCGATCCGGCAGGTTTTGCCGACCACGGTGAAAGTGTCTTTTCTTCAATGGCCTGTTTGCAAGCAAGATAGGCCGTCTTTAAGTCAAAATCCCTCATCCCTTTGGCCCATGCATCCGCAATGGATGCAACTGCATGGTTGCTGTTCATGGCGTGCGAATCGCCTGTAACAGCCGGGAAGGTCGGCATCCAAAGATGTTCCGATTGTTGTGCCATCCTGATATAGGAATTGATCACACTTAGCTCCGTCCTTGAATCGATCAGCAACCTCAACGGATGGGCTGCCCTGTAAGTGTCCCAAATCCAGTCGTCTGTAAAAAAAGGTTTCCCTTCATCGTCATGGACCTTTGCATCGAAGGCGCTGAAATATTTGCCATCTTCCGAAATGCAGACAGGGCGTTCGAAAACACGGTAGAGCGAAGTGTAGAAAACAGTCTTGTTGTTCAGGTTATCGTCCTTCACCAAAATCTTGCCCAAAGCCTGGTTCCAGATTTCCTTCCCTTTATTGGCCACATTGTCAACACTATAATCCGATATTTCACGTTTAAGGTTCTTTTTGGCCTGCTCTTCACTGATGTAGGATATACCATAACGAACCTTGACCTGCTTCACCTTATCCCCGAAATAGAGTTTGATGAATGTTTTTTCGGCTGTGATCTTTTCTGGTTTCTGTTCCGTTTCGAGGTAGATGTAAACTTTGGTTCTACTCCTCAAATCCTGAAATCCGCTGACACCATCCCCATTGACTACCATCTCCCCATTCCTGGAATTGATAATCAGGTAGGTGGGTTTTAACTGGTCGAAACCGATTTCGTAAACTGCCGATTGATGGGATGGGGCAAAACGGACATCCATCTGGACTTCATCCAAGCGGGAAGAATAATAATATGGCTTAATAATTTCATTGTCATAGGAATAGGTTATTACTGGTTTGATGCCAGCTTCATCTCCCTGATAGGGACTAAGGCTAAACGCCGAACTTCCACGGTGGCTTGTAACAATGATGGGCAATCCCCTGATCACGTCACCGGTAAAATCGCCGCGTTCGGGATAGACCCTTAACATGCTGTTGGGCAGGCTGATAGTAGGATAGGTGGGTACCAACAAATGACTGATGTTCCCAATGTAGGGATTGACATAGTCAACAGGGGTTTTCTCTTTTTCGGCAGCAGTTACGATCCCATAATTCATGGTAAGGGCAAGTAACCATAGTGCGGTCAATTTCAGAAATTTAATCTTGTTCATCGTTGATATATAAGAATTTAGTATGTTATGTCTGCGTTAATCTGCGTGATCTGCGGGAGCAATTTGCTTATTTCTCCCGCAGATCGCGCTGATCTTCGCAGAGGTTAAAAATATGTATTTAATTTGATACCTTTCTGCCACAAAGTCACAAAGACACGAAGATTCACAAAGTCTGTTCCAGAAATAATTTTGAGTACACTCCGAAAAGATAAAAACAAAAAATGCCACAAAGGCTCTAAGACACTAAGGTTTCACAAAAATTTAAATATCAGTAGTATATCCTTAGTGAAGCCTTTGTGACTTTGTGTCATAGTGGCAAAAGAAGGTTTTTCGGAGTGGCCTCAATTTTCAAATTTTCAAATCTCCAAATTTCCAAATTATTTCTTCACCTTCTCCCCAATCATCGTAATCACAGCCTGATCGCTCCACTCCTGACAATGCCCTGCCATTGGTGTGAAACTGATTTTTGCATCCGATTTTGGGTTTTCGGTTTTGTCGATGAATATCTTGAAGAACCTTGTGGCGACGTTGGAATAAAGCCCATCCATATCGCCTGTCCAGATCCAGATTTTGCCTTGAAGTTTCGGCCCTAATGTTGACCAGTTTTTCTCCAGAACCTTTTTCAGATCGTACTTTTCCCATTTTTTAGCGATGGCATGGTCAATCTTTCCTGTGACCGGATCAAACATTAATGACGGAAGCCCATCTTGGCCACGCGGCCCGAAGACTGCATTGTACGCCCCAAACTGTCCACCCGAAACGCGGTAATCGTTGGTGCGGCTGCCCAGGTTTTCATTGGCAATCCACTCCTTCATAGAATAGGTGGGCTCTCCGTAAATCGTTCTCCTGCCGGGTTGAAGGTAGCCCCAAAGGTTATAGAAAATCGTGGAGTCCTGATAGATGTTGATCAACCCATAATGCTCAAAATCTATTGGATCAGGACTGTACGACCAGGTTCCGTCAAAGAAGTCGGGATAAAAAACCTGCAATCCCATCGCAACCCATCCCCCTGTGGAATAACCCGTGAGGAATCTCGTTTTTGAATCTGGCTTGTAATGGACTAATTTTTCAATCTCAGGGATCAGTTCCTCCGTCAAAGCTTTCCCGCATGGTCCGTTGTTTTCGGAGTCCACCTGGTAGGTATCGCCATAAGGTCCCTGCGAATCAAGAAACACATAAACGACCTGAGGTGCAGCTTCCGAAAACCACCAGTCCATAAACTTCTTGTCTTTCAATGTGTTATTGATATTGGTAAACCTTCCATTCAAACCGGGTGCCCTGTAACAGATTGGATAGGACTTGTCGGGATTTTTGAAAAAGGTGGCGGGGAGCAAAATTGCAGCTTTCAAGGATCGTGGCCTGCCGAAAAATTCAGTCAGGCTTTTGCTTTGGATAGTTACCGTTTTTACGAACTCATGTTTTGTAACTTCCTGCGGAGGGATTAAAGTCGCTAAAGTTAGGTTCAGACGAACCTCCTTTGCCAATATCATCGAATCGACTTTGCTATACAGGTTTCCGGCCACATTTTCGTTTCCATCGTCAATATTTTGCTTATAGACCACCTGATAATAGAATTTCTCCTGATTTTTGACCGTCAGTTTCTCTATTCCTGAAGAGAGCACATCCTTGTTATTGGATTCAAAAACAAATGGTTGTGATCCATCCCAATTTTGGGGAGTGATCCCAAATGTAATTTCGGCACTATTGCGTGGCTCCTTTTCGCGTTGCCGGTTCAGGTGGAGCAAGATCCTTCCATCTTTTTGAAACACAACTTTCATTTCAGGGGCAACCGAAATTTTTACTTTCAGGAGCGTTGATTCCTGAATTTGGGCATTACCCAAAAAGGATCCTAAAACAAGTAGAATAAGGAGGAGAAACCGGAAATCCAATGCTATTTGCTTCATTGTAAATTATTTAGAAATAAATTGAAAGAACTGGAAATATTTGAAATATATAGAAATATTTGGAAATAACTGGAAATGAATTGAAATATTTGGAAATGATTCTTTTGCGCCCCTAAATCCCCAAATGGGGACTTTTTGACCCTGCATTAATAGGGAAAGTCACGAAGTCACGAAGTTTCACAACGTCAATCTTTGAAGTCATCTTCAAATTTCCAAATTTCCAAATTTCCAAATTATTTCTTCGTTTTCTCCCCAATCATCATGATCACAGCCTGGTCGTCCCACTCCTCACAATGTTCGGCCATTGGCGTAAACTTGATGATCGCATCCGATTTGGGATTTTCTGTTTTATCGATGAAGGCTTTAAAGAATCTTGTGGCGACATTTGAATAAAGATCATCACTGTCGCCTGACCAGATCCAGATTTTTCCCTGAAGTTTAGGACCCAATACCGACCAATTTTTCTCAAGTACTTTTTTCAGGTCGTACTTTTCCCATTGTCTGGAAATCGAATGGTCAATCTTTCCGGTTTGCGGATCGAACATCAGGGTCGGCAGACCATCTTTCCCCCTTGATCCAAAAACGGCATTGTATGCCCCAAACTGACCACCCGAAGTTCTGTAATCGGCAGCCAAGCCATTCTTGTTTTCTCCAGCAATCCAGTCTTTCATTGAGCGGGTTGGCTCATCATAGATCGTCCGAACACCCGGCTGGAGGTATCCCCATTTGTTGTAGAAGATCGTCGAATCCTGATAAATATTGATCAAACCAAAATGTTCAAATTCCAACGGATCAGGACTATACGACCACACCCCATCGAAGAAATCGGGATAAAAGATTTGCAATCCCATTGCAACCCATCCACCCGTAGATAAACCTGCAACAAACCGCCTTTTGCTGGATGGGTCATAATGGACAGCTTTTTCAATCGCGGGCATCAGTTCTTCGGTCAAGGCTTTCCCGCAAGGGCCATTGTTTTCAGAGTCCACCTGATAGGTGTCACCGAAGGGTCCCCTCGAATCGAGGAATACATAAACCACCTGAGGCGCATCTTTTGAAAACCACCAACCCATGAAATCCTTGTCTTTCAGGATATCGTTGATCCTTGTCAACCTTCCCCCAAGTCCCGGAGCCCTGTAACAGATCGGATAGGATTTATTCGGGTTTTGGTGGAAAGTGGCAGGAAGCAAAATGGAAGCTGTCAGGAAGCGTGGCTTGCCAAAAAATTGGGTAAGGCATTTGCTTTGGATGGTTACTGTTTTTACAAATTCATGTTTGGTAACCACAACAGGTTGAATGATAGTGGATAAGGAAAGATTGATGTTAACCTCTTTCGCCAGAATAAACGAATCAACTTTGCTGTACTGGTTAGCCGCAGCGTTCTCGTTGCAATCGAACAAATCTTGCTTGTAAAATACCTGGCAATAGAATTTCTCAGGTTTGCTGCCCGAAAGCTTATCGAATCCTGAAGCAAAGATACTTTTATTGCTGGTATCGAAAACAAATGGTTTTGTTCCGTCCCAATTTTTCGGAGTAATGGCAATTGTTGTTTCAGCATTGGTTCTTGGCTCAGAATCACGTTGCCGATTTAATCGAAGGAACAGTCGTCCATCCTTTTGAAATGAACCTTTTATTTCCGGAGCAACCGAAACTCTCACTTTCAGGAGTGGTGATTCCTGGGAATTGGCATTTATTTTTAGGCATCCAATTAAGATGAATAAAAGGAGAAAAGATCGAAAAAATAGAGTTGGTTGTTTCATTTTGGACTTAACGGGAATTGCATACTTATATTTGAGAATAAATTGAAATACTTCGAAATAACCATTCAAATTAAGAGAATGTTTAACATCAGCTTTAAAATCCTGTTAAGGATTGAATATTGGTAGAAACCAAATTGTGACACAAGGTGTCGTCCCGTACGGGACGAAATAAATTAAGATGGCCTCAATTTCTTTCGATATTTTGTGCCTACGGCACTGTTTTATTTAACCTAAATTGGATTAATATTTAAATTTAAACTGAAACTGGATGTTGATACTTCTTGACTTATTCCCACTTGATCCGATATGACTTTTCAGGTTTTGCCTTGAAAATCAGGGTGCTGCAATTGGTTTTCCAGACAAAATCCTTTTGAACATTGCCATCACAGGTCAAACCAATGGTTTTCTTTCCTTTATCAGGAAGGATAACCGAAAATTCGCGTTCAAAGGAACTTTTCAATTCCAGGGAATTGTTTGTGGGATAAGATAATTCGATCTTGCCCAGTTTCAGTTTTTTCCTTTCCGGATGCTGTGGGACAATGATAGTCCGGTAATCGTCCTGGATCCCATAGACTTGCTGAACCACCATGCTCCAGATCGAACAGGACATCCCCAAATCCTTGACACCCAAGCCCAACCCTGTTTTGGGATCATACCGTTCATTGATCCCGTTCAATTTCATGATTTCGAGCATCTTATTTGTCAAATCCTCAGCGGTTTGCCGGTAACCATATTTTTGCAACCCCATCGATACAAAGTAGTTCGTGGCAGGCCACACATCACCTCGCCACATCAACTGTGGTTGCTTCCCAATCTTTGTATCGTATTTCGGGTCGTCAAGCGAACAGGTTGGGACCGGCAATTTGCTCCAGAATTCATTTGGATTTGTAAGGTGTTTCAACAATGCCTCAGCCTGGGTATTCGTGGCAGCACCGCAGGTTAAAGTGAGAAATGCCATCAGGTTTTTGGTCATGATCTTTTTGTCTGAATCCCGGTCGAGGCTATAAAAAAACTGGGTTTTGGGATCCCACATTTTGGCCCTGACTGCATTGATCCGTTTCTCCACCAATTTCTGATAAAAATTAGCACGATCTTTCTCACCCAAAATAAGTGCTATTTTCACAATCGCCTGTTCCTGCAGGATAAGAAAACAGGTCTGCTCCACCCCTTCCACATTGCCATACCAATTCCCACTTTCGTGATTCGGATTGACCGTTAGTTGCATATCGTCCATGGCCGGATTAAAATCAAAGGTCTCATAACGTGCTGTTTGCAGGATATCGGTAGTCCCGATAGGCTTGTACGCCCCAAATTCAATCAACTCATCCTGGTCGATGTCCCTTTCGGTGGAATACCATCGGTCAAATAATTCAAGATATGGAAAGGCACGTTTGATCAATTCAATATCATTGGTTTGCTGATAGATGGACCAACATCCCCAACCAAGGATCGGGATTTGCGAATAGCCCAACGGAGGCCAGTTCTGCGGATTGATAAAATTGGGTATTATCCCGTAACGAAAGGAACCCTTAGGAGCTTCCGGGTTTTTGTCGATGGCGTTCCAATAATTTTCAAATACATTCCTGATCACCGTATCCTGATTCAGTGGTGCAAAGGCAATCAATTGAAACATCGTATCCCAAACCCACTGACCGACATAAACCCCTCCCGGCGAAAACCAACAGTTTGGCAACGAAGGGGGTAGCGGAGGATAAAGTTTATTCAAAACTGAACGTTCATAAATCGCATCCCTGATCTTGTTAAAGCCTGTATCATTGGTTATTACATAATCTGATAAATTGACCCCAAGTTCGACCCGTTTCAGGTTTTTTGTCGATTGGGAAGAAAGGGTGCCAGAAAGAAAAATTCCGAGAAAGAACAGAAATAATCTCATTTGGAAATGGGTTGAAATAAATAGAAATATTTGGAAATAAATAGTTCAGAAATACAATCAATTTTGAATCTACCATTCTTATCGTTAAAAGATTACAATTCAACTTCCAGGTTTAACCGGATATCGGCAGAAGAAGCCCCAACCATAAAGGTGTATTTTCCTTTCGGGGTGACGAACTTCGATTGACTTTCATCCCAATAACGGAGTTGGGCCTTATCCACCTCAATATTAATTAATTCCGTTTTTCCTTTTTTGATGTTGATCCGGCTGAAACCTTCAAGCTGTTTTATCGGCTGTGGGAACTCCATTTGCGGCAACCTGACATAGACCTGCGCAACTTCGTCACCGTCCATCTTCCCTGCATTCTTCAGGTTGAAACTGACCTGAACTTTGGCGCCCTGTTCCTGAACTTTCAGGTTACTGTAAGCAAAATTGGTATAGCTCAACCCATATCCGAAAGGATACAACGGCTTCCCTTTGAAATACTGGTAAGTCCTGCCTTTTGCCATGTCGTAATCCCCAAAATCGGGCAGGTCATCCATGCTGTTGTAAAAGGTCAGTGGCAACCGACCGGCAGGGTTGTAACTTCCAAACAGGACATCGGCAACAGCAGTACCACCCTGTTCGCCAGGATACCAGGCATCGGCAATCGCAGGTATGTGTTCGTTGATCCATCCGATCGCAAGGGAACTTCCTGCAACCAAAACGACAATCGTTTTTGGATTGGCCTGATAGATGGCTTTGATAAATGCTTCCTGGTCTTTCGACAACGAGATATTTTCCCGGTCCTGACCTTCGCTCTCAAAATTCCTGTTCATCCCAAGCACAGCCACTGTAACATTGCAACTTTTGGCGGCATTGATGGCCGGGGCAAACAATTCGGTAAAGTCGTGGTTCATATTGGGCGCTTTCCAAAACAATTTTGCAAGCGGTTCGCGTTTATCAAAATACTCTGCCCTAAAATCATAGGTTTTGCCAGCCTCCAGTTCGATATCCGAAAAATCGGTCCTGGTTGCTTTCCGTTTCCATGAATCCAGCACCACTTTACCATCGATCGTCAGACGGCATCCGTCATGTGCCTGAAAACCAATGCTGTATTTTCCCGAAACTGTGGGATGCAGTTTCCCGCTCCAACGGATTGAAAATGTATTGGTTGGAATAAAAGCATCGGGTTTCTGATTGGCAGGTTCAAAATTGATCTCTTCCTCCATCCTGCTTTTGTTGACACCTTCCAAAGTCATATTGGAAAAATACTCAGCCTTTAACCCCCCAGGAAAGAAGGACTTTGAGATCAGTTCGTACCCCTCCAACCCGCTGATTGCCTGCCATGGAACGGCCACAATTTTCACCTTATTGCCTACTTTATTTTGGATTCCTTTCAGGATGGAAACTGGTTCGCCAACAGGTACACCACTGTAATCGCCAAATTCGGCATTTGCCGCATTGATACCAACAACAGCAATCGATTTCACTGTGTTGATGTTGATCGGCAGCAGGTTATTCTGGTTTTTGAGCAAGACAATGCTTTGACGCGCTGCCTCCAACGCCAGAGCCTTGTGACCAGCAGAACCTACGATGGAAGGTGATAGTTTGTTGTAAGGATTATGGTCGGGGTCATCGAACAGTCCCAGTTTCATCCTGGCCCGCAGGACGCGGTAAGCAGCCGTGTCGATATCCTGAATGGAAACCATGCCTGATTTATAAGCCTTTACCAAAGGTTCTTTGTAAACATCATCGCCGCATTCGAGATCCAGACCTGCTTTGATCGAGACCATTGCGGCCAGCTCCTTTGTTTTTACATATTGATGGCTTGAGACAAGGTTTCCCGGGCCGCCGCAATCGGAGACCACATAACCGTTGAAACCCCAGTCCTGGCGCAAAACTTTGGTTAATAACCATGGGTTTGCCGTGCAGGGAATGTCGTTGATCGCATTGTATGCTGCCATAATTGACTGACAT
This sequence comes from uncultured Bacteroidia bacterium, assembly GCA_903927965.1. Lineage (GTDB taxonomy): Bacteria > Bacteroidota > Bacteroidia > Bacteroidales > Prolixibacteraceae > JAAFHB01. The sequence goes on from CAIYPA010000005.1 coordinate 16,649, forward strand.
TTTCCCTCTTTAACTGCAGTTTCGTAAGCCGCAAGGTAATATTCCCTGAGCTGCTTTTCAGAAATCTTCGCGTTGCACATAAAACGGTTGTGCTCTTCGTTGTTAGCCGCAAAATGTTTAGGGGTGGAAACCACCTTGAGGTAGTGCGGGTCATTCCCTTGTAACCCTTTGACAAATTGGACTGCAAGCGTCCCTGTCAGGAATGGGTCTTCACCATAGGTTTCAGGTGTACGCCCCCAACGTGGGTCGCGGGCCATATTGATGGTTGGGGACCAGAACGTCAGCAGGTCGTTGAAATGAAGGGTTTGCTTTTTGCCCCTCTCCAGTTCGTTCCATCTGGCACGCGCCTCATCCGAAATGACAGAGGCAATCTCATAGTGAAGGGCAGGGTTCCACATGCTCGCCAGTGCAATGGCTTGTGGGAAAACGGTGAAATTTCCCGGTCGGACAATCCCATGCAATGCTTCATTGCCATGATAATATTTTTCAATACCGAGCCTTGGAATTCCGGGGGAACTGGCAATCAGCAGACTGATCTTTTCCTCCGGGGTCAATTTTGAAAGAAGGTCCATAATGCGATCATGCTGAGGGGCGTTTTCATTTTTGTATAAATGAAGCCCTTGACCATATGATTGAGATACAGAAATAAATAGAAATAGGGAAATAAATAGAAATTTTGAAATAAATGGAAATAGGTTCTGAAGAATTTGCCTTTTCATAGGACATTTAATTTTTTAATTCCTTAATTCTTTAATTTTATTTATTCTTCTCTGCCCAAGCCCTTAACAATTGAATGGCTTTGGCGAGGGTTCCGGCAGAACCTTTGAACTGGGCTGACCCTTTCGGAGTGCCATCAACGTAATACCATTCATAGAATCCCTTGTTTTTGATCACGAGGTCAATCATGGGGCGAATTTCAGCGTAAGCTTCCTCAGCATACCCATTTAAAACCAGTTGCTGGACCATCCTTGCGCCGAACCAGGTCCAGTCGCCCCCATTCTGATAAATATAGGGTTTCCCCATCCCGCCATGGAAAAATCCATCGGGATAAGGTGGAAATAATGTCAACCCGATAGTAGGTGCCCCTGATTGCCGAACATTTTCAAGCATTTGACTGTTAGAGTATTGAATCTCTGATTTGCTCAATAACCCAGCTTCTATCGCGATTGCTGTACCGCCGTGGTAATAAACTTTTGATTCATCAAAACCGGTAGGAATTGGAGATTTTTCGAGATAAATGTGTGGCATGAATTTCTGCAATTTCGGGTCCCATAAGTGTTTACGGGCATTGTTGGCGATTCCAGACCGAAGTTTTTTCAGGTATTCAGCACGTTCCAGGTCTTTTGTCATTCCAACAAGGTTATCGAGAGCTATCACAAACATCGCATTGTCGTAAATATCAATAGCCGGAGTTGTGGTCGAATCGATATCCACCACATTATCGGTATTGGGTTGCACATCGCCCCAATCGGCGGTCATGGCACCCCAAAGCAAACTATATTTTGGACTGTAACGCTCCTTCAACAGATAATCAACCATCCCGTTCATCCGTTCATCGACTGTTTTACCTGCAATATTTTCCAACAAGATAGTCGTATCGCCGGTTACCCGGATGTATTTTCCAACCATTTGAATCAGGGATGTTTCCTGGTCTGTTTCAACTGTATTCTTGAATCCGACATGGGCAGTATCTTCAGGCGACCGGTATTGGTTCGGATCGCCCCATGTAAAATCCTTGTTCAGCACATAGCCATCAATCATCTCATTGTTGGGTTGCTGAAGTGCGAAAAAAACCAGTATGGCACCCCTGATCTCTTTGGGATCAACTTCCTGAAGCGCGGTCTCGATGAAGGTGTTCATATCACGCGCCCAAACCTGGGAATAACCACTTCCGGCATTAAACCCTTTTTTCAAAAGATTTCTGGCCATTGTATCTACCACTGTGAAGGTTGGATCGCTGAGGATTTTATTGGCCAATACCTTATTCGGATCAGGTGGTTGTGTACAACTGCCGATTAGCAAGCTAAGTACAAAGAGATTGAAAATGTTCTTCATTGGTTTTTATAACTATTTATTTGACAGGTCTTTGGGTTGACGACTTTATCTTCTCCAATAACTGGGTTAGTTCTTTCACCTTTTCAGGATTTTGGTTGTAAAGGTTATTGTCCTCATGGATATCCTGATCAAGGTTATACAATTGACCGACAGGATCTCCCGGCACGGGTTTGATTTCAGAAGGGACAGTAAAACCGCCTGAACCAAGTTTTGTAATCAATTTCCAGGGTCCTTTCCGGATATCGAAAGTCCCTTTGGATGAGATATTTACAATTGCCGGCTGAACGGGTATTTCGGAAGCACGACCCAAAATGATCGGAAGGATTGAATAGCTGTCTTCGGTCTTGAACTCATCGGAATGATTTCCAACCAATTCAGCACAGGTTGCCATCAGATTTGCATGGGTGATTGTAGCCTTGCTAACCGTTCCAGCTTTTACCTTTCCGGGATAGCGGACAATAAACGGCACACGGTGTCCACCTTCAAAGGCATCACCCTTCATTCCACGGAAGGGGCCTGCCGCTTTGTGGTTGTACTGCTGAACGAAGTTTTCACGCCAGTACGGACCGTTATCGCTCGTAAAGATAACCAATGTGTTTTCAGCAAGGCCCAAACTATCAAGGGCATGCAAAACCCTTCCCACTTCGGCATCCACCTCTTTTACAAAGTCGCCATATTCCCCTGCTTGTGAAGTGCCGGAATATTTGGTTATAGGAACCCATGGCGTATGTGGCGCGGGCATCGGGAAATAGAGGAAAAAAGGCTTTTTTGAACCTTTTTGTTTTTCAATAAAACTGATCGCATGATTCGTGAAATTGGGAAGCACCTGGTAAAAATCGAATGATGGCGACATCAACCCAGCCCTCCAGAACGGACCTGTATAACCCGTATCGAGCTTATTTCCATTCGTTGAAGATGTAAGAGGTTCTGTCAGCTTGTCGTTTTCAAGGTAACAGTAAGGTGGCATATCCAAAGATGCTGGTAGGATGTACGAATAATCGAAACCTTGGGTTCTTGGTCCATGAACCGGAGGTTTTGAAAAATCGATGTGGTCCGGGTTCATCTCTTTCAAAATACCATATAGATTTTCCTTGTTATATTCAGGTTTCAGCGAATCTTTGTATGCCTCTTTTGGGACCCAATCCAATCCCAGGTGCCATTTGCCCACCACCCCTGTCTGGTAGGAACTTTTTTTCAATAACTTGGCAACTGTAGGCAAGTCGTTCTCAATCAGAGTCCTGCTGTAGCCGTTTAAAACACCCACTTTTAACCTGCTTCGCCATGGATATCTTCCTGTCAAAATGGAATATCTTGTTGGTGTGCAGACCGATGATGTAGTGTGGGAATCGGTAAAACGCATCCCCTGTCTGGCCAAACCATCAATATTTGGCGTACCGGTTTTGGCTTCAGGATTGTTGACAGTGACATCGCCATAGCCAAGGTCGTCTGCCAAAATAAAGACTATGTTGGGAAGCTTATTTTCTGTCCTGTTTTGCAAAGGTTTCCCCGATTCCCCGAAACCGAAGAACGGTGTTGATAGCAAAACCAATAACAATGGGTTTGACGTTTTCATCGTATAATATTTCTATTTATTTCAACTTATTTCTATCTATTTCCAACTATTTCATCCTGTTCATATAAACTCCAAAAGATGAGATCGTTGGATTTAACCTCGATTTCAGGATGCGCAACCTGACTTTATCGGTCGTTACTGTTTCGAAACGCAGTAACCGCTTGTAACCAACAGTTGTCCCTTCGGTCAATTTCTGCCATGCTCCGTTTACCCATCCTTCGAGAGTAAACGATTCGATGCGCTGTCCAACCTGAATATTTTCCTGAAGCATCAAAACATTGAATGTCTGCTGACCATTAAGGGTGAGGTCAAGTGTTGCGTCCGACTTGTCGGACGCGGCTGCCCACCAGGTCTTGTTATCGTAGTCGATGCAGAATTCCGCCTTTTGACTTCCTGATTGGGAATCTGCCACAATTTTTGCTCCGATTAAATAGTTGGTCGCAAAAATCTCATCAATGGCTTTTTTGAACAATTGAAGGTTGCGCACATCATTTTTGTGAAGCAAGCCGCGCCTGTCGGGAGGGATATTCAACAACAACAATGAGTTGCGACCAATGCTGCTAAAATAAATATCGAGCAGTTTCTCCGGAGTTTTTACAAGGCTGTCCTGACTTGCATGATAGAACCACCCTGGCCGGATGGAAACATCGACTTCCGAAGGATACCAGATCAGCCCTTTGGCATTGGCGATCACTGAACGGCTGCCAAGGTCAGGTTTCTGCATATCGCCTTCAGGCACAAAAGCCGAATTACTTGCATTTTGCTGTGAACTGGCGGAGATTTCGTCAAGTCGGGCAGCTGAAACGGGGACAACACTCCATTCGGTTTCTCGTCCATAGCCACTTTCGGTTCCGACCCATCTTACATCGGGTCCCATGATGGCAATCGTTGCATCGGGTTGCAACTTACGTATGGTGGAATAGTAAGATTTAAAATCGTAAACCTGCCTTTTCCCGTTGGGCCCTTCGCCACAGGCACCATCGAACCAGACTTCGGCGACCGGACCGTAGTTGCTCAGGAGCTCAGTTAACTGGTTCACAAAGTAGGTATTGTAAGTTGGCGAATCGCCATACGATGGTTCGTGGCGGTCCCAAGGGGAAAGGTAAACTCCAAACTTGATCCCAAGCTCTTTACAAGCTTCGGCAACCTCTTTTACCACATCGCCTTTCCCATTTTTATAAGGACTGTTTTTTACGCTATGCTCGGTGAACTTGCTGGGCCATAGGCAAAACCCATCATGATGCTTACAGGTAAGGATCACTTGTTTGATCCCTGCATCTTTGGCTGTTTGTACCCATTGCTTTGCATCAAGGCTTGAAGGATTAAAAACTGAAGGGTTCTCCTTGCCATCGCCCCATTCGCGGTCGGTAAACGTATTGACTGTAAAGTGGAAAAAGGCTGTAAACTCGCCATCCTGCCAAATAACCTGTCGCGGACTGGGTGTCACATTCGCCGCGAGTGCAACAATTTGTGCTTCGGTTGATCCTTCCGGGATCAGTGTAGAATTTTTTCCAGTTTTAGATTCTGGAGCCGGATTACAGGAAGCAAAAAATAAATTCAAGCCTATTAAGCTAATTAACAGCAGTTTGATTTGATTCATAAGGTATTCAATTTATTTCAAAACATTTCCATCTGTTTCCAAACATTTCAACCTATTTCTATTTATTCTTTTTTTTTAGTCAGTTGAAATTCGATAAGTTATAACTGCTGTGAAAATAGGCATAAGGATTGAAAAAAAACAGGTTGTGCATAAAAATAGATTGATATGGGACAGGAATAACAAACTTTAGTAAGAAGTGTCCCGGTGACTTTGAGCAGTTGCCCACACAAGAATTGGCCGATCCAGTCACCCAGACACTATAATATGGTTTGAATGTCTTTATCTTTGGCTAATTAAATAACTGAAAATAAGATAATAAGGTTTACGAGGTCGTAGGCATATAACCCTGATACTAAGGTTAAAAAATTGAAAATAAGGTTTTTAGATAAACATTTTGTTGTTACCATTTTACCCAATTTTCAATTTTTATTATACTTTTAACAAATATACTGAAAAAAAAATCTACATTCTTTTGTTTTATTCATTCACCTTCCTTAGCTTTGGAAATACAATCAAAAATTTGGGCGTCCAAATGAAATAACAAACCAAACAATAATTTCCCCAACATGAAAAAAACACTAACTTTTTTTCTATTTACCTTATTTACAGGGACTTTATTTGCACAGTCACAAATCTCCGTCCAATCGTTCCGTAAGCTCGACAGCGATATGACTGCCGGTATCGAAGCGCCCAAAATTGATGGGGATAAAATAGCCGGTTACGAAAAACCCAAAGTGATCGATATATCCCCGAAGGAAATTGTAAAGTCTTATTCTACTGAATATTACAAATACAAGAAAAGGAAAAGCCTTTGGTTGGTCTCGGCTTTGGTAACTGGTGCATCGGGGACGGTTTCCTACCTACAGGCAAAATCGGCGAGCGACCAGTACAAGACTGCCACCAACAATGCCGAAGATGTTTACAAAAAAATGGAACTATACAATATGATTTCGCCAATTGCTTTGGGAATGGCGGGATTCAGTACGATCGAATTTATCCTTACATCAGGCAAACAGGCCAAAGCGAGGAAGCTGCCGGTCAGTTTTTATCCCGTTTCGCTCAAAAATGGCGGTGGCCTTGGACTATCTTACAACTTTTAATCCAAACCCCTAAATAACAATAACATGGACACAAAGATATTCTCCTTTCTGATCCTTTTTTTGTTGGCAACTTCGTGCGTGAAACAGGACCACAACAACCCGTTCGATTCGCAATGTCCCAAGGAGCTTTGGACACCTACCGATTTCAAGGCCACATTGGAAGGCACCACGGTCAAATTGACCTGGAGCCAATCCGAAAACCGGATCTCCGGGTTTAAATTGACAAAGAAAGTGGATACCGGTACTGAAATTGCCCTCCCCAACCAATCGAAAGATGTCAACCAATTGACGGATGCATCGCCCACAGGTGGCAAAGTACACGTTTACACACTGGTGGCTTATGCAGGGAACAACCAAAGCAATGTGGTGACTACCCAGATTACGCCTGTTTTCACGGCAACTGTCACAACAACTTCTGGTACTTCAATCACGGCCAATTCTCTGGTTGTGGGTGGCAATATTACGTCAGATGGAGGTTCGCCTGTTACAGAACGTGGAGTTTGTTGGGGAACAACATCCAACCCTATAACAACGTCAAATAAGGTTCCAATCGGATCAGGAACAGGGGTTTTTAGTACCTCCGTCTTCGGTTTATCACCATCCGCAACCTATTATTTCCGTGCGTATGCCATTAATAGTCTGGGTACTGCTTATGGAAATGAAGTAACTGCAACAATGTTGTCTGCTTTGCCAACCCTCACCACAACTGCCGTTTCTGCAATGACAACTACAACTGCCACAAGTGGCGGAAATATCACTTATGAAGGCATCTCTTCTGTTACAGCACGTGGCGTATGCTGGAGTACCTCCCCAAATCCAACAACAGCCAATTCTAAAACTACGGATGCGACAGGACCTGGCACTTTCACAAGCAACCTTATGGGCTTAACCCCTGGTACACAATATTATGTAAAGGCGTACGCAACCAATAGTTCAGGGACTGCTTATGGCGTTCAAGTAAATTTCACTACCTCCCCAAAATTTGGCAGTACGATTACCGATATTGATGGCAATGTTTACAATACAGTCACCATTGGAACACAGGTTTGGATGGTTGAAAACCTTAAAACCACAAAATACCGCAACGGCGACATGATAGCCAATTTAACTGTAGATGCAACCTGGGCATCATTGGGTACTGGCTCATATTGTTGGTATTACAACGATGCAGCCACCTACAAAGCAACTTACGGTGCTTTGTACAATTGGTATGCAGTTGCCGACAGCCGCAACATCGCCCCTGCCGGCTGGCATGTTGCTACCGATGCCGAGTGGACCACCTTGACCACTTTTCTTGGTGGCGAAAGCGTCGCCGGGGGGAAACTAAAAGAAACGGGCACATCTCATTGGTTAGGCCAAAATACCGGTACTACCAATAGCAGTGGTTTTACTGCGTTTCCTGGTGGCCTCCGTTACAGCAATGGGTCATTCAACGGCGTTGGCTACTTGGGTTACTGGTGGACCTCTACCGAGATCTCTACTACAAATGCATGGTTCAGGTACATGGACTCCTCTTACAGCTTTGCGTATGGAGGCTATGACAGTAAGTATTTCGGTTTTTCTGTTCGCTGTTTGCAGGATTGAATTGTGCCAGGAAATACGGAACGTGTTTCTTTACATTTGGTGTATGCTGTTTTCAAGATGGTGGGTTGCAGGCGGTCACCGAGCACCGGAATAAATTCCGGTGTTACAATATGGTCCGTGCCTATCGGCACTTGGTGTTCTAATGGAGATAGTACAAGACAAAATGGTTGGCACAATTTAAATCTTTGGAGATCTATCTTTGGAACTGTCATTACAAAGCGACAGTATATTAAATGATTATCAGAATCAAGATGTTTGGTATGGCAATCCCATGTTTGAAGCACTTTCAAAACATTGTTTTTTGCTCTATTGGAAAGTTAAGAAAAATATGGTAAAATTGTATGTCTTAAGATTTCCCTGAAATTTCCGTCCTTGGAGGGTGGCAATATCACCGGAATATTTATAATCATTAAAGTAAAAAATTATGAGTTTACTTACATTGGAATTGAAAAATGAAGGTGATTTAAATCTTTTCATTTCGTTTGCCAAAAGATTGAATGTGACAATACTCGATATCAATCAAACGATAATAAATGAGCAAGAAAGCCCTGTTTTGTGGCTGGAAAAAATTGCTAAAAAAGGGGGAATAAAATCTATTTCAAATCCCTCCGAATGGCAAAAAGAAATCAGAACTGATCCTATTTTACCAAACCGTGATTGATCATGATTTTAGATAGCAACATCATCATCTATTCCGTAATGCCCGAGAACCTCAAGTTGAGGTCTTATTTAAAAGATAATGAATCGGAATTGGCGGTTTCTGCAATTACAAAATTGGAAGTTTTAGGGTATCATAAACTTTCATCTGAGGACAAAGAATTGTTTGAAGGCTTTTTTCAAACTATAACAGTTTTGCCTGTAAGCAAATATGTTATCGAAAATGCTATTAGCTTAAAACAACAAAAAAAAATGTCACTTGGCGATAGTTTGATTGCTGCGACAGCATTGGTAAATAATCATAAACTGTTTACCAATAACGTTGAAGATTTTAACGGAATTTCCGGTCTGTCAATTATTTCCTTGAAATCCGTGTTATAGATGTGAAGTAACACAGAATTCCACCTCATCGCCAAAAATTGACCCAAATTAATTAGAAAATTTACGGAAACTCATCCCCCAACCTTTGAAACTTTGTGGCGCACCCCACAAGTTTGGCAGATCCTGGATGTTATTCCCACCCCAACCCTAAAGGGAGTTTTTCCTGAACAATGAATATCAATAATATATAAATACGTTTTTAAGATTGATCCTTGCTTATTCTTATTACAGGTAGAATAAAATAATTTAAATTCCTGTCTGGGATTTGACTGTGCTAAAAGGAATTTTGGGAATTAGGAATTCAAATCGCTTCAATTTAAATTTTTCGGCCCTTTAACTTATTTGGATTCTGCCTTGTATCGAAAACGGTTGCGATTGTGACCAAGTTTTCGTCAATCAAATACACAATTTTGTAATTTCCAGAAACCAAATACCGTATTTCCTATTGTAAATGTGTTAGCATTTCTTCGGGTTGACCCATTCGTGGAGAATGCTCTAACAACAAGGTTTGGTCAACAATTCCGTTCACGAGCTTATTGGCAACACTCCTGCTCGCTTTGAAGAAATAATAGTCATAAATATTTCTCAATTCTTCAATAGCCGAATCAGACCAAATAACAACTATTTCCATGCTGCTATCTCAATCTTTAAATCCCTGGCACTCACAATTTTATTGTTCTTTACATCATCCAAAGCCCGATCAATTCGACCTTCGTATTCTTTAAGTGTCATAGGTTTAATCTCATTTTCGAACGATTTTTCCCTTTCTTGTTGTAACATTGCTTCAAACTTGGAAAGTAAATTATCGTTTGAGTATTTTAGAAATTCCTGAATAAAATGAATTTTGCGCTCCTGAATGTCCATGGCTTTTTTTTGTAAAAATAATAAATTCCCTTCCAAAATAAACTTTATAAAATTCCTGAAAAAGTCGAATATGAATATCGCTGGGATGGCGATCTCGGGTCAAAGCTCTGTTGATGCGCGAGAGTTGTTTCGGGACCGTGCCACCCAAGAAACCTAAGCGGCAGTAAAACCGTCTGTGATCGAAGTTCTGGGAAAAGCTAAGTTCCCTTCGGCCGGAGATGAAAAGCCGCTTAAAAGTGTGTGCAGACGAAATGGATGGCAGTTAATAAATTCGGAAGTTCTCTCTCTCTGAACTGTCATTGCGAACAAAACGACTTAAAATTAAATAGTTAGCAGTAATAATGTGTTTGGTGTAGTGTCCCGAGAGTTTACGAATCGGGAGGCAATCCCATATTTGAAGCACGGTTCGGAACAGTGTTTTTGGGATAGTGCTTCTTTGTTTGGGATTGCTTTGTTGTGCAGATAATCATCTTTCAAATTTAGATTGTGCTGCACTCCGCGCAATGACAGGTCCTAATGGTGAATGTCGTTAAAATTTGAAGTAAAAACTGCTTATCCCTTTCATTCAAGTTGGTTACTTATTGGAATTCTCTTATGATTACAATATGCTGATAACTAGGTTGTTGAACCAAATCCCCTCTGCCCCACTTTTCCAAAGGGGGAGTCCTTCAAACGAAATCTATTTCCTTTAACCTGATTTCAAGAATATCCAGACCAAGAGAGTCAAGCAGTAATTCATTCTTTCATTTCTTCATTTTTTCATTCCTTAATTCTTTCCCCCCAACTGTTCATCTGGTTCGGTTTCATCGGAATAGCCGAAATGACAAATGATTTGGGTTTTTCACCGGTATAGAGTACAACCTCTTCCCCTTTTTTCAGGCTCAAATCGATCAACCCATCATAAAGGGTGAAATTGGCGGTTTTCGAACCGGCAATTTTTATCGCCCCTTTTAAATCACACCTGATCCTGCAAGGTTCACCGGCCAGACTTTTAATCCGGATAAATTGGGTCTCCCCCGATTTCCGAACGGCACTGACCAGAAAAGCACCTTGCGCCCTAAGGTTGTAAAAACTGGCATCTTTCCAGGATATTGGCATCGCTGGAAAGACACGGATCGTTCCGCCCCAATCCTGGAAAAGCATATCCAGCATACTCCGCGAGGCCGAAATTGGTGACTCGAAAGTCGGGTTTTCACGCTCGCTATAGAAAGTATTTGCCGTGACCGTTGGGATTCTTGCAGGTTGGGGAGGCACGCCAAACCGGGGAAGCAGTTCGAGCGAACGGTTCAACCATTTCAGTGCATTGTCGCCATCACCCAGGGAAGCCCACAATGAGGAAGCTCCCGAGAATTTGTAAATGCAGTTGTCGCCATCGAGATCGGTAAAATGCTGGACCGATTTCCGCATCAAGGGGATCCGCTCTGGCGCATTGTCAATCGTTGTGTCGTAGAGCGGGAAGATTGTAAAGAGGTGACTGTAATGGCGGTGGGGTTTTTCAAAAGGCTGATCTTTACCAATCATGATCCCATCATTGTTGATATTAAAATCCTGCATTTTCGTCAGCCGGTCTTTCCATTTCGGCAATAAGGGATCGTCAATCTTCAACCGGTTGGCACAGTCGATCAATGTTTTGAATCCCCATCTTGCCAAAGCAATGTTCAGGCTGGTTTCCTTTGCATTCCCATATTCATCGGAGTAAGTGTAAGGAATATGGTACTTCCCATCATCGCCCAGGTAAAGGATACGCAGATAAACATTGAAGGTTCGGCGCAAAAGCGGGTAAACCTCTTGCCTCAACCTTATATCGTCCATGGTGCGCCTGTTGTGAAGATAGTACATTTGCATCAGCCAGGGTAGTACAATGATATTGAGCTCTTTATCGTTATCTTTGTCATCCGATAAAAACAAAGGTGCGTACAGATCATCAAAAGCCACAGGGTTCCGTATGCCTGCGCAATCGGACTGAAATCCCTCGGTGACATTGGCGACCAACTGGTCCTTGTGCCTGTCGAGGAGCTGATACAAGTTGTCTTCCAAATCAGTGTGATTGGTAGTCCCTAAGGTATAGTAAGTTAACTGGACATTCAGGTTCATCCACAGCATTGGCCATGCAGTCGGTTTGAACCATGGACCAAGAAGGTCGATAACTGGCCGGTTTGGGTGCGTTGCACTGGCCAATTTGTACAACTGGATCCAGTAGAAACTCTCCATACGGGCATCGGGGAGTGTAGCAAAACTTTGGGGATAGAAATCGTGCCACCAGGCACGGTGGGCCTTTTCAACAGAAGCCATATTCTTTGTTTGTGCTACTTTTATCGTGGCAACTGCATCAATCGCCGAACCATTTGCAGGTTTTCTGTATTTACCCCAACGGTTGGCAACGGTTACTAAAACTGTCCGCGAACCATCGGGATTTGATTTGTCGCTCCAAGCAGTGGCATAGTCGTCTCCCATTAGCAAATCCTGCGTCACGGTTTCAATGCCTTCTATTTCTTCGATTCGGAAGGGGGGATTCTGTTTGTATTCAACGTTCAGCTCCAATCCCATTGCCCTCTTGGCAATGTACCTTGCGCTTTGGGCCAATTGGGGACGCAATCTGAATTTTGCATCCTTCTCTTTTCCAGTGCCTTTCAGATCCATAACAATAAATTCCTCATTGGAAGGCACATAGCAACGAAAGGTGATCGTCCCGGTAGTTGTGGTGAGGACTCCGCGGATTTCAGCGTTCCACAAATCCTGCCTCAATTCGGTTTTTGTAATTTCTCCAACAGGTGTGAGCAGCAACTGACCAATCGGGAGCCTGCACGATTCGTAGGCATTGGCCCCTTTTATCCGGTGGTCATACACGTCGGTCCGGCCAATTTCAAACCTCAGAGTATTGGGTTCAACATCATCTCTGAAAAGAATTGTGCCAAGCAATCCGTTTCCAACGAAAGCACCTGCAAAATAATCTTCTGGAACCCTGTCCCAGATCAGGTCGTGTTGTGCCATAAAGGTTGGCCAGTTGACATCCAACTGAACCAACGATTTTTTGGGTGCTGCTTCACCGAATGTTATATTATACAGAAACAGCCAGATTAGAATAACCGCTTTTCTCATTGTTTGTATTTTTCCAGGATTGGTTGACCGATTTCCACGCCATCGACATTAAAAAGGAAATTGGCAGGCAGCGGATTTGGATTGTAATATTCAAGACGCTTATTGTTTAGCAAATCGGATTTCACCCCAAGTTTCCCGGAAGGAGTTAAAACAGAAATATCCACTATCCCATTTTCCTCTTCTACTTTGACCTGAGCCTTTAAGACATTTTGCCTGAACTTCTGAAAATCGGCATCGCTCTTTATCCCTTCCTGCACCTTCCACCACATGGCAATTCTTGCAGTCCCGTTATCGGGATGCCTGAGCGTCAGTCGTAAAGCTTCATTGTGTACCAGATGAAATGCTTCCCGTGAAGGGTTATACTGAAATCCATCATTGTAAAGGTATGCTTTGACATCTTTTCCTGCATTGTCCCAAAGGATACGGAAGGCAACCGCCACATCTTCAAAGCGGGCGGTAAAAGTATTTGTTTCATCAAAAGAAGCTTTTTCACCGGGTTTGGGGACTTCAATCTTTGTGTTGCCCATCCAGATTTCATCAAAGGTATTGGGTAAAATGATTGTTGAATTGAGGTAGTTGTAAATGCAGTTGTGGTCTTTTTCGCCCGAAACCAGCATCACAAATTCGCCCTTGTTCTGCGCAGATTGCATAAAGGGCATAAGGTGGCGGGTTTTGCCCCAACCACCGTTTGCCGGATAATTGGCGGGCATCAAGTGCTTCATTTTCTCCCCCATTCCTTCTTAACCCCATGTGCCATAATGGTCGCCACGTCCTTCCATTACATAGACGATATTGGGCATTTCAGGGATTTTCGGACTGCTCAGATAGATCACAAAAGGTTTGTCATCAGGACTGTATGCCTGGTTCGATGAGGCAATCGAAACTTTATTTCCAACAAAGTCACAGGCATAGGCATTTGCGAGGCTGTCCCAACGCTGCACAATGAACCTGTTTTTATGGTCCTTCAACTCTTTCTGTTGTGGAGTAAGACCTATCTTCTGAAGTTCTGCAAGGCAGATCTGGTGAAACAGGTGGTTGTTCTTGTTCTCCCCACCCAAAAGTGGGATCAGGTATTTTTCCTCCAAAAGGTCGCGACCGAATACGCGGTTGTAATCGCGGCTATGGGCACCACCAAGAAACCCGCCGAGCTGGTTATAGTGGGAGCATAAATCGTTCAGGAAAAACCGGAGTGCATCTGAAGCTTTCGCCTTCAGATCGGGATCTGTCGTAAGCCGATGGATCAGCAGTAAGGATTCCAGGTCAACACCGCAATAGGTTGGGCTATCGTATTCGCGGTTACCAAACCGGGCGATGTGATTGAGCCAGATGTCAAAAAATTTACGACTTTCCTCAACCACCGAAGGTTGTTTGTAAACCTGACCCAAGGCTGCCAAATTCCAGATCCTCATCACATATATATTTGTATATGTGATTCTTATTGGTTGATTTCGAACCCCCTTGAGTGCGTATTCAAATATCTGGTCCAACGTCTTCCGTGCTTCCACCGACAGTCGGTCATCAAAAAGGAGTTTGATCAGAATACCGTACTGGACACAAAATTCCACATTGTTCCCATCGCCCACATCGCCACTTGTTTCGGACCATCCCCAGTACATATTTCCATAACTTGGGGCAGTGGGATCAGTGATCACCCTGGTCTGGACCAATTTCAAAGCCCATTCCATTTGCTTGTCATTCAGGAATCGGATATCGAGTGCATCCAACAAAAACAGAAACACATCGCGCACACCCAACTGTGGTGGCGACTGTTGCAGTGCCTTCCATTGCTGCTCAAGGGTTGCCTTGCGAGCTGCAGGGTTGGGCATTTCGGGTATTTGCTGCTTTGTCCCGGATTGAGCAAAAGCAGCAACTTCAGATGCCAGAATGAAGAGGATAAAGACGTATCTTAGCATTTTGGGGGAATTATTTCAAATGGAATCTCTAATTTGCCTATTCTATTGTAAACTCAAACTCGCAGGGAGCGTAATTGGTAAAATAGAGGCAGTCGGCCTGCAATTTTGGGAGTGCGCCCCTCAGTTGAGTCCATTTGTGGGCAACTACACCAGGGCCTATTTTTATCTCATCATTGCCTTTCCGGTAGGTTGCGTATTCCCCGTTTTTCATGAGATAAGCGTCGCTGATCCCTTGTTTTTGGGACACATTCGACAATTTGCCGCCCGTTCGGAAAGCCAATTCCAAAGTAACAGGAAGATTTTTGGGCCCGTCAACTACTATTTTCAGATTTGCTTTCCCATTGGTTTCGGTCACATAAATTTTGGTGTTCAGGGTTTGAACTTCCGATTGCACCCTCTCGGTTCTTGGAACTTTGCCCCATGCTTCCCCCTCAGCTGGAATCTTCTCTTTTGGCAAAGGTTGGTAATAAGGTCCATTGATTGAGGAGGTTAAGACATATGTCCCACCTTCTTTTACCATTTGCTGACTCTGGAACTGCCCTTTTCCGAAGAATGAGGAAGATAGTCGAACCGCTTCAAGTGCCGCCGCCCCTTTAAAAAAGGTGAAAAACGTTGTGTTATTGGTAATGACCGACATGTCAACATTGTCCTTCCTGATCCTGACAATATCCGAATAGGTGAAATCCTTTTGGTAAGTAGTCGGAATGGGGTCTCCTTCGGGCAAGTCCTGCATCAGTGAGCTATCTTCGAGGAAATAGGGCAACATGTACTTCAGCTGCGCCACCGGCACCGTTTCTTCGATGTATTTGACCATTCCCGCAAAACGATTGTCCTTGTCGAGCAGGGCCATGTAGTTATAGGCCAGGTAATAACCGTTCAGGTTGCTCTGCTGGTATTTGTCCTGCCGATTGGACGATTCGGTGACGATCTCTCCATTGGCATGGACGAAATAGAAGGTCAGGTTCAGATTTTTCCGGACATCATCGTAAAGAGAGGTGAACCCCATCCTTTTGGCCATCTGAATCAGGCTCCTGTTGGTAGTGGGGGTATAGACAGCGGTACTTCTTTCATTGTACTGGCCATCGGGATCAATGTCGATTTTTTCGGCCAGCCATTGCTCCACCCTGGCCTGATAGGCAGGATTTGGAAAAAAGGAGTTGAGATATGCCAGTGCGCCAGATATCACCCAGCGGTGATTTGGGGTATGGACACCTCCGACTGAAAGTGCCTTCCCAGCATTCAGAAGGTATTGCTTGATGAGGGAAGGGAATTGTCCATAATCCAACTTGTCGTTTTTCAGCATGATCGAATAAGCCAGGGCCAATGGATAGATCGTGAACCCAAGGTCGGGGGTTGAGTGGAAATTGGTGGAGATCAGATCGATCGTGCCATCTTCATGTTGCAACTTCAGCAAACCATTAGCAGCAAGCGTCAAACGGCGGAGAACCTCTTTTGATTTGTAAAAATCCGACTTCGGCGATACATAGCCACACATCAATGTTTCAATCAGTTGTGCAGTCCCCATCGGTGAAACCACACTGTCACCATCGAACACAGCTCCATAATAGACATTGTTCGGTTGGATCCATTGCCTGCCCATGGCATTTGGGATCTCCTTGTCATTCAGCCTTATTAGCTCCCCAAGCAGCTCCTTTTTATTGTAAGGTGCCTTAAGCCCATCGGCTAGGGCAAGGTTGCATCCAATAATTGCAAAAAATAAAGCAATACCTATTTTCCCAAAGCTGATCCTAATTTTCGTAGAATGGTTCATTTTCTGATGTATTTGTTTTTGTTATTTTTCCAACTTCCCATATTCAATGAGGAACATAATGTATGAACCAATTGCATAATTCACCCCTTCTTTTGTATTCCTGCCGAAATAGTAGGCACGGTCGCCAATACAGGTTCCTTCACAGACCTTTGTTGGGATCAGGTACTTTCCATCCCTTTTTACTGCAAAGCCCAGCAATCCATTGTATGATTTTTCGATTACCGGAAGGAAGGTCTTTTTGTCCAGCACCTTTTTTTCAAGCCCAATGGTGATCCCATAGGCAAACATCGCAGAACACGAACTCTCAATAAAATTAGCCGTACTATTGGGATAAATGGGCAACTGGTACCACAATCCAGTTTTTTTATCCTGAAGGGCGGGCAAGTTCCGCGTAATTTCCTTTAATTCCTTGGCAAATGTTTTGAAATAGGAGGACTTGGCAGGGACTGTATTCAAAGCATCGGCCAATGCCATCACCACCCAACCATTGCCGCGCCCCCAGAATTCGATACTGGTCCGTTGGGGTGTCATCTTCGCCCAGCCAACCTGACTACATCGGTCTTTGTAGTCATCGTTATCGTCGTCATACCCATGTACCCAGAGTCCCCATTTTTTATCGGCAAGCTTTTCCTTATGTATCCGATATTGCTTCAGAAGCTCCAGGATGTATTTCTCGTCACCTGTATAACGGTACATTTCAAGCAGATACATGCTGATCATGTAAATGGTATCGTCCCACATCTCAATGGTTTCCGTCCTGTGCGAAACCCCACCTGCTTTTGTTCGGGGAGTGGTCAGATAATCGGCAAATATCTTATTGGCTTTTTCAATGTATTTGGGATCGCCTGTGATCTTTGCCAGAAAAGCCATCCCATGCCCCGAAGCTACCGCGTTGGGATGCATTCCATTCGCATCGTTCATCGTAAGGTCCATAGCCTTCCAGATGTAATCCAGATAGACCAGTTTTTCAGATTCCGGCCTGGAATTGTAAAGGTGGACCATTGAATTCAACATTGTTGCCTGACCCCAGTCCCATTTGTACTGACCGGCTGGCATAAATACTTCGCGGCCATATACATCCAGCGAATCGATCTGTGCCTGAACAGGATTATTCGTCTGTGCCTGGACTGTTTTTATGCTCAGCAGTATGATAAAGCAGTAGAATACAATTTGTTTATTCATATTTTCCGATTTCTATTTTCTATTTTCCAATTTCTATTTCGGAACCATTCGTAGCAACTTAACACCATGATAAGGGATTTCTGTACCAAACGTCCTATAAAATTCGCCCAAATCCTTTTGTCTCCACACATCACCGAGGTTCCATTTCCCTTTCAATCCAATTTTTTCAAAATCAAAGATAAACAGTTTCTCCGGTTCGTTGCCCCAACGAAAATATGATTGTGGTGTTTTCCCATAGTCGTCGGTATAAAACAAGCCAATAGCAAAGGATCCATCCTCCAAAGGTTTCAACCAGATTTGGACCCCGTTTTCATCAGACACGAGCCGTGCAGGTTTACCCAATGGATCCTGGTTAATTTCGATAACCTCATCGTTGGTAAGCAGGTTCAAGGTAAAATCATCCAACTGTTCTATGGGGCAACCGATCAACAAGGGTGCTGCCAGTAAACTGAAAATGGAGACATGGCTGTATTGTTCGTCAGGCGTCAATCTGGTCGGATGCATCTCCATCGGGCCCATGCTCACATTTCCAAGGACCATCATGTCGGGATCGTTCCAGTTACCTGGTCCGCCATAATCGCCCCATTTGTCGATTGTAAAAGCAAGCGAATAGAGGCTTGGCCAGCTGTCGCGGATATCGGGACCGGTCCGCCAAGCGTTGGTCAAACGGACCCAATCACCGGCTTTTTCGATCGGTGCATTGTTGGAGATGCTGAAAACCACATCCCTACCCGACTTCCTGAGGGCTTCAGACATGCGTTCGGTGGAAGTCACATCGATACGCCAGTCATATTTAAGGTAGTCGAAACCCCATTCGGCCATTTGCAGCGCATCATTTTTTTCAAACCGGTACTTCCCGATCGGAGCGGAAGAACGCCTGTTTTCCTTGAGGGGTTGATGTTTTTCACCCCCTTTTTCAAAATCGGAGGAAGCACCCGGATAACCGGCATAACTATAAACGTATGGTGTTGAATAAATTCCAGCCTTCAATCCGAGGGAATGGATCGTATCGACCATCTCTTTGATTTTGGGAAACTTACTGTTTGGCTGCAAAGCGTTCAGTTTGCCCCCACGGAACCCCTGCCATGAATCATCGATGTTGATATAGCTCCACCCGTGATCGCTTAAACCACTTGTGACCATCTCATTCGCCGTCGCAATCACCTTTTCCCTGTCTATCTTTTCGGCCCACGAATTCCAACCATTCCAGCCAATTGGCGGGGTAAGGGAAATGGTATCCCCGATGCATATTTTCAGCAGTTTGGTAGCTTCTCCCAACTCGTTTTTTGCCTTTAACGTGGCATGATAGGTTCCCCGTTTGCCAACTTTACCAGTGATGATCCCAGTCCGGGAATCCAGCTTCAGACCTTTGGGCAGGTTCTCTGCCGCGAACACCAAGGGACGTTTGCCAGTTGTTGAGATGGTATAAAAAAATGGATTGCCGGGTGTGGCACCGAAGATTTTGGCAGAATTGATCCTCGGTGTTTGCGGGAAATCGGGCGTCAGGATCACCCTTACACCCGTATTTGGGATCAATTTTGGAAGGGAGTCACCAATCATTTCAAATTTGGCATTGGCCCAATCGCAATAGGTCATTTTGTTTTTCAAGCCACCGATGTCGTCAGTAACCAGTAGTCCGAGCCTTTGGATCCCTTTCAGGTTCACATCGATCTTTTTTGCCCTGTCACCGACCTTCATTTCACCGCTTTCGAAAAGTATTTTCCGATCGCCTATGACATAGAACTTTATGGGAATCGCCTTATTCGCCAGATCATCTGCACCAACCTCAGCCGTAAAACGTAAACCATTTCCGTTGAGGAAGAAGGGAAACACTGCAGTCGTGATCGAACCAATTCCTCTTCGGTAAGGAACACCCCCAATGCGGATGGTATCCTTCATGTAACTACCTTTTGCCTTTACAGGACGTATCCCCTCCGAAAACGAAACGATCCGCAGGTCATCAACCCAAACAATGGAACCTTTTTCCTGGCAAGATCCAAAAAATAACCAAAAACTGATTAGGATGAGCAACTTAGTTACACCTTTCATATTTTTACCATCTTTAGCATGACTACTCCATGGTGCCTGATTTCTGTTTTGAATGACCCTTCAAATTCGCCCAAATCCTTTTGCCTCCAAACATCCCGGAGCTTCCATCTGCCATTCAACCCAATTTTAGCAAAATCAAAAGTAAAGGGTTTGGCCATTTCGTTTCCCCACCGGAAATAGGACTGCGGCGTTTTTCCATAGTCTGCGATGTTGAATAAACCAATAGCAAAAGAACCATCTTCCAATTGTTTAAGCCAGATTTTCACACCATTTTCTTCGGCAACCAACCGCCCGGGTTTTCCCAACGGATCCTGGTCAACTTCGATCACTTCATCGTTGGTGAGCAGGTTCATTGTAAATTCATCCAGTTGTTCAATGGGGCAACCTATGAGTAAGGGGGCTGCCAGTAAACTGAAAATGGTCACATGACTGTACTGTTCATCGGGGGTAAGGCGTGTAGGATGCAAATCTGTTCCGGTCGTCACATTCCCCAGGATCAGCATATCGGGATCGTTCCAATGACCGGGACCACCAAATGGAGCCCATTTGTCGGTTGTAAAGGCCGATGTGTAGAGGCTCAACCAGCTATCCCTGATGTCAGGTCCAGTCCGCCAGGCATTTGCTACCCGGGCCCAATCTTTTGCATGGTCAAAGGGTGCCGAATTGGAAATGCTGAAAAAAATATCCCGACCCGATTTTTTCAGGGCTTGCGACATCCGCTCGGCCGAATTCAGTTCTATGCGCCAATCATATTTGAGATAGTCAACACCCCACTCTGCCATCTGACGGGCATCTTCCATTTCGAAACGGTATTTGCCCACACGGCGATAGGCCCTTTTGTTGTTTTTGACAGAATCGGGGTATTCCCCTTTTTCAAAATCGGATGAAGCTCCTGCATAGCCTGCATAACTTGAAATCCATGGAGTTGAGTAAACACCTAATTTTAAGCCTTTTGAATGTATGGTTTGGATCATCTCCTTAAACTTCGGAAATTTTTCGTTGGGCTGTAGAGCATTGAATTTCCCACCCCGTTGTCCCTGCCAGGCATCATCAATGTTGATGTAGGTCCACCCATGATTGTTCAGTCCCATTTTGACCATTGCATTTGCAGAGGCAATTACCTTTTCCTGATCGATGTTCCTTGCCCACGAATTCCATCCATTCCAACCTATCGGAGGAGTAAGGGCAATTGTATCGCCGATCACTATTTTCAACTGATTCTGATCTTCTGCCAATGCGTTTTTTGCCAAGAGACTGGTAATATAGGTTCCTTTTTTCATAAGCTTTCCCGAAATTATTCCGGTAGATTCATCAAGGGACAACCCTATGGGTAAATTCATGGCAGAAAATCGGATTGGGCGTTCACCAGTTGCGGTAATTGTATAAAGAACAGGGTTTCCCGGAGTGGCACCTACAATTTTGGACGAAGTGATTTTTGGTGTTTTTGTAGGCGGAGGTGTCAGGATGTACTTTTCGTCAGTATTGGGAATGTTCATTGGCACATTTCCTTCCAGCATCACAATCTTGGCATTCGCCCATTCGGAATAGGTCTTTCCATAACCTTCATCGTCCAGACTGACAGTTACAAGTAATCCCATCCTTTGGATTCCCGAAAGGTCAACATTCACTTTTTTGGCTGCGTCACCCACTTTCATGTCACCGCTTTCAAAAAGGATTTTCTGATCGCCAAGAACATAAAATTGGACTTTCATATTCTTGTTACCCTTATCGTCAGCCCCGACCATTGCAGAAAACTGCTCTGCCTTTCCGTTCAGCAAAAACGAAAGGACACTGACCGACTGTACACCAATCCCCCTTTCAAAATATTTCCCTGCGATAAAGATGGAATCACCAGCCTGGTTTTTCTTTTGTGAAACCGAGGGAATCCCTTCGGAAAAAGTCTTTATTTTCAGGTCATCCAACCAAATCCCCGTGGTTTTATGTGCACATCCCTCTGATATTAAAAGAATTACAATTAACAATCTGACAACTCTATCCATTTTGATGTAAAAAGCTCAATTAAAATTAGTTTGTTGGTAGAACGACATAAAATGCAACCTGATAAAAAAAGGGAAGTAGGAATATTTCCCACTTCCCTTTTAATCATTGATAAGGTTGATAAAATTAAACGATTATCTTAGTAACCAGGATTTTGCGTGATTGAAGGGGCGGACCTGTCAATTTCGCTCTGTGGAATCGGACGGACGAGGCTATTGTCAGAGGGGACACCTTTTGCCTTTGTCCAGAAATTGTATTTCTTGGCCCTCTCGATCAATTTTCCTGTCCTCTTGAGGTCAAACCACCGGTTGAATTCCCCAAACAATTCCCTTCCGCTTTCGTCCAATACCATGTCGAGGGAGATTGTTGCTGCTGTAGCCCTGTAAGAAACTGTCTCAAAAGATGTCAGGTCTTCAGGATATTTGGCACGCTGAGGATCAACTCCGGCACCCACGGCACGGTCGAGCACCTTGTTGTAATAGACTTCAGCACCACCAAGTGTTCCATTACCAGCACCTTTCAGAATTGCCTCGGCAGCAAGCAGATAGGCTTCGGCAGAGCGGAAGAGTGCAAAGTCGAATGTGCCATACCCATCACCATAGGTAATTCCAGGCTGCCAGAATTTCCACATCGAAGGCGTTGCGGCTGTCAGACGTGAAATGGCAACACCACTGACCATCTGATCCAGATTCATAACAGCATATTTTTTGGTCCCACCTTCGTCAATACCCTTTTGTGTAGCAGTAGCCGGTTTGTTCCATGGAGTCCAGTAAGCTACTGTATCACCAACGGCATAGCTAACCTTTAGTGAGGCATCTGTATAGCTGTAAGCGTAACCGGAAACAGCTTTGAGTGCCCATACTGCATTCACAAAGTCATGCGTATAACGGCTGTCCTTTTGTGGATCGAAGAAACGATAAGAGGCAGGCGTAGGTTGATTCTGACCAAGACTACGGTTGTAATCGCTAGTCCTTCCAGCATTTCCGACCAATTCGCCATTGCCGGGGAATATGGAATGGTAATAATTTCCCGGTTCGCGGGTTGCTGTACTCGGATAAGGAACTTCCATCGCATTGGTCAAAGCATCAGCGTTGTACTGAATCGGAAAGACGACTTCAGTATTTTTATCATTCTGTGCACCAGTGTATTGTATCAAAGGATTGTTTGTACGGGTTGGGAACAGCGTCTTGTATTGTGCAACAAGTGGATAGGCCGCAATGACTTTATCCGCATAATCAAGGGCTGATTTGAAATCAGTGGCAACTCCTCCCAGACCACTTTTATAGTTCCAGCCACGTGTGAGATAAACCCGTGAAAGCAAAAACTGTGCGGCACCTTTTGTGACACGGCCATAATCGGTTGCAGTAACCGGAAGGGCGGTCTCGGCGTCTGTGAGGTCTTTCAATATTTGAGTGTAAATTGAAGCCGAAGGAACCCTGACCACTGCTTTATCGGCGGCAATCGTTTCGGTAAGTGGTATCGGAGCATCGCCCCATGTTTGTACGATATAGAAGTAACTCAAAGCCCTGATAAATTTGGCTTCTGCAACTCGGGCTGCCTTTTTCGCGGGATCTACATAAGTTATGGCATCTGCCCGGCCAATCGCTGCATTTGTACGGCCGATATTGCGGTAAAGGATGTCCCAGAATGCCTGAACTTCACCAGCGGAAGAGTTGAAACGAATGTCATACTGGTCAAGATAAGGACCATCGCCAACAACCTTTAAGTTCCAGTTTCCTGCCTGGAAAAGGTCTGTCCCGGGCAAAACAAGTGCATAATTCAGAATATAGTCACGCAAAAGTGGATAGCAAGACTTGACCAAATCCTCATAACCTGCCTCATTGACGACATAAGAATCGGTCGTTATATTTGAAATTGATTCTTCCTTTAAGAAATCCTTACATGCTGTACCCATGAAAACCAGCAGTATAAACAGGACGAAATTCTGTATGTTGTATTTTTTCATTGTAGTAATATTTTTATACATTGTTATTCAAAATCAGAAAGATGCACTAATTCCAAAGATATAGGTTGCATTGGGGACGTCGTCCTGGTAAGTCCCGGAGTTGAATTCCGGATCCATCCAGATGTTTTTCTCCTTTGTGAATACCTTTGGATTATTTGCCTGAAGGTACAATCTCAGATTGCTGAATTTCATACGGTCGAGCACCGATTTTGGAACATTGTAACCCAATGTAATGTTGGAGATCCTCCAGAAACTAGCATCCTTGTACTGAATGGCTTGTCTGTATGGATTTGCCTGCCAGGTCCCGAAATAATCATTGGTCGGATTGGTGGTCGTCCAATAATTGAGGTTCAGGTGATTGTAGCGGTTGCTACCAATTTCGCCCATTGTTCCCGACAACATTGAATTTTGGAACTGGACACCCTGACGGGTATAAACAAAACAGGTCAGTTCCCAATTTTTATAGGTCACTGTATTGTTGATACCGGCCATCCATTTTGGCAATTGGTTGCCCAATATAACCCGGTCGTCAATTCCTGTTGAAGAGGAGATCTTACCATCATTGTTTTGATCCACAACCTTTACCGAACCCGGTACCTGACCGTAGACAGCTGCCTGGGTTGCTTCACTGGTTTGCCAGATACCTGCATATTGGTAATAATAATTTGACCTTAATGGATAACCGACAAAGAGGCTGTTGGCGATATCCTGGGTTACAGTACCTCCGTAAAGTTCCATTACCTCGTTATGGTTTTTGGAGAAATTGATCGAAGTAGTCCATTTAAAATCCTTCTTCTGGATATTGACCGTATTCAGGGTGACTTCCACACCCCTGTTCAGCAGTTTCCCAACATTGGCTGTAACGGAGCCATATCCCAACGAGGTTGGTATTGCGACATTCTGGATCAGGTCGTTGGTTTTTTTGTTGTAAACTTCCACATCGGCAATGATCCTGTTTTTAAGGAAACCCATGTTTAATCCAAAATTGTACTCTGCACTATTTTCCCACTTCAGATTGGAGTTCCCAATGTTCCTGGGGGCATAGCCATAAGCGGCAACTCCGCCGAAATCATAGGCTGTCTTGTTCAGATAAGCCTGTGTACTGTAAGGTGCCACAACGTCGTTTCCAACTTCACCATAGCTTGCACGTAATTTCAGATCTGAAAAGACGTTCAGTTTTTTGATCACAGGCTCCTCAATGGCACGCCATGCCAAAGCAACTGATGGGAAGAAGGCCCATTTGTTTCCCTCGGCCAATACGGAAGATCCGTCATATCGTCCAGTCAATGTCAGGAGATATCTTTCGTTGAAACTATAGTTGAACCTTCCCATATACGACATGATTGTACGTTCAACCAAGCTACTGGTGACCCCGTTGATAATCGCCCCTGTATTTAAAGCATACCAGTCGGAATTGTAAGATAAGTTTTCAACCTGAGTTCCGGAAGTTTCAAACCGCTCTGCCAATGCACTCTGTGCAACAGTCACGTTCAGATTGTGCAAACCTGTGGTCAACTTGTAATTCAATACATTGTCCCATGTATAGGAACCATTGAAATTGAAAGCATTCTTTGCAGCTGGCAATTTATTGAGACGTCCTTTTGAATCAGCCCCCTGGAAAACGCCCTGACGGCTGTTGAAAACGGAAGCGGATAAAGAAGATTTGAATGATAACCCCTTTAAGGGTGTAAGCTCGATATAGCCATTCCCCAAAAAGCTGGATACCCGTGTTTCGTCCTTGTAATTGCTGGCCCTTACTTCCAGGATCGGGTTCTGAACCTGAGTATCTTTGATTCCCATCCAGAAAGCGTATCCGTCAACATTTTTATCGTTGGTTTCGGTTGGATTGGTCAGGTCGGCATACAAGATAGTCCCCAGTGGCCTGGCCCTGTAAGCACTACGCAAAGTTTCGTTCGATCCCAGGTTCTGGATACTGTAGGTGTAGTAAGTCGTAAACCCAACTTTTACAACACCGTTTAATTTACTGTCAACCGATCCTTTTAAGTTATAGCGGTTGTAACCCGTATTGAGCAGGTTCCCTTTTTCGTTCAGATAACCTGCTGAAAAATAATGGGTCGTATTTTCATTTCCACCCGATAGCGCAACAACATGACTGGTCTGTAGAGACGGGGCGGTAACTTCGTTTACCCAATTTACGGTATGGCCCGAATCTGCATTGGCCTGTTCCGCGGTGGTCCAGATAATCTGGGCAGTGGGATTTTCGGCTTTTACAACATCATTGTAAGCATGGTAAAATTCGGGACCCGTCATCAGGTCGGGCAAATTGGTTGGAACTTTTATCCCAACATATCCTTCGTAGGTTACCTTGGTTTTTCCAGCAGCTCCTTTTTTGGTTGTGATAATGATTACACCATTTGCGCCACGTGCACCATAAATAGCAGCAGAAGAAGCGTCTTTTAAAACATCCATCGTTGCAATATCGCTCGGATTCAGGGTATTCAGTTTGCCTCCCATTACCCCGTCGATCACAACAAGGGGCTCGCTGCTGAAACTGATGGAGTGGACACCGCGGATATCGATCGTGTAATCGGAACCCGGCCGGGAATTTACTTTATTGACATTCACACCTGCCAACTGACCCTGGAGTGCTTTAGCAGGCTGTATAGGATTTGAACGAACGATGGCTTCAGCTTTAACCGAACCAACCGCACCGGTTACGTCCCTCTTTTTGGCAGTACCATATCCAATCGCTACAACTTCCTCAATTCCAATGGTTTCATCTTCCAATACCACATTGATCGTTGATTGTGTCCCAACTTTAACCTCTATGGATTTCATTCCCACAAACGAAAATTGCAATGTTGCATTTTCAGGAACATTGGCCAGGTTGTAATTCCCATTGATATCGGTAATAATCCCCGTTGTGGTACCCTTAATAACCACAGAGACACCCGGTAGTGAACCACCGTTTGCATCACTGACTTTGCCTGTTATCTTTTTCCCCTGCTGTTCCGAAACAAAGGGCTCCATCTCCTTATTGTCGTAAAGTGCGATCTGACGGCCAAGTACCTTGTATTTCACTGAGGTATTTGCCAGTACATTGTCCAGGATTTCGGTAATCGTTTTTTGCGAAACATCAACAGAAACAGCTTTGTTGACGTCAACCTTTTCGTTGTAAAAAAACTTGAATTCACTTTTTTCCTCAATGGCCCGAAGCACATTAAGCAACGTAGAGTTGTTCTCTGTCAGATTCAACTTAGTGGACTGCGAATAGGATTCGGCTGATAAACCACTTAATATTGAGATCGTTACAATAATTATTGTCAGTTTCATTTTTCTAAAAAATTGATAAAATAATGGCTTATTGCCATAATTGCCCAGCAATTTATTCATAACTTTGTAATTGGTTTTAAATAATTTTTTGTTTTTAAATCAAATCAGTTTTAAGGGTGGGAACGGCCATTTCCACCTTTATTTTTTTTGAGGCGTTCGTTTGTTTTTATCCATATCTTAAGTTTTTAGTTTATAATTCATTAATTGCAATATATCATTTGTTTATCTACCATTTATGATCAACACCCTGGTGCGTTTGTCAAATGTGTGATTGATGGGTGTGGTTGTGTTAATCAATTCCAGGACTTCCCCAAAAGTTTCCATTTCAATCGTTCCGGTATAGCCTAATTTTTTAAGTTTTTCACCCCGCAACTCGATTTTGACATTGTACCATCGTTCCAATTCCCTTGCTACATTTTTAAATGGTTCATTTACAAATATCAGTTTTCCCTCTTTCCAGGAGGTAAAAAGCCCGGTATTCACATCTTTCAAAATAAATCCATCACTTGAAGAGGTGAGGATAGATTGCTGTCCGGGTTTTAACGTTGCCGATTGATTTTTAATGCCTTCGATCTTTACAGACCCCTCAACGAGGGTCGTCTCAAAATTCTCGTTTCCATAAGCTTTTACATCAAAGGAAGTTCCCATGACATTGATAGAGCCATAACCAGTTTTTACGACAAACGGTTTACCGTCCTTTGTTACTTTAAAGTAAGCCTGTCCCTGAAGTTCGACACTACGGATTTCACCATATTGTTGGGGAAATGAGATTGTTGAGCCAGAATTTAACCAAACCTCCGATCCATCGGGAAGGGTAAAATTGGTCCTTGCCCCAAACGGTGTACTGATCTTCTGGATAACTGATGCAATTGGTTTTATTGTTGAATTACTGTAAAATGCAATTGATGAAATAGTTAATCCAACAATTAAAACAGCCGCCACGCTAAGCCAGATTTGATATTGTCTTAAACGTTTGGTTACAAAAGCGGAGTCTTCCAATGCGATGCGGTGGTGGATCTGGTCAAGAAGCGGGTCATTCTCTTTGTTTTCACCCTCAGATTGAAGGATGTCGTTCCAATGCTCAAGAATGTCATGTTCAACTATATCCTTCTCAACGGTTGTATCAAAAGAATCCGTGACCCCGGCAAATTCCTGCGGGGTGCATGTTCCGTTCAAATATTTCCTGAATTGTTTTTCCATCGTTTGTTGGTAATACACCAAAATGGAAAGTATCCCCTGCTTCAAAAGCCAAAAAAAACAAAATATTATAAAAAAAGGTAAAAATAGAGAAGCGACAGTATGCCAAGATCATTCAATGAAAGCTTTATATGCTTGATTGAATGGGTAATATGGTCTTCAACAGTTTTTTCGGAAATACCAAGTTGATGGGCAATTTCTTTATTGGGGAGTCCTTCTGTCCGGCTCAGTTTAAAGACGATTTGCCTTTTTTCCGGCAGTGTTTCGACAATCTTGTCGATCGCAGACTTGATTTCTTCAAATTCGAGGGTATTTTGTGTTTGATACTCTTCTGCAACCGAACGAAGGTACATTTCATCCCTAAAAGACTGGTTCTTAAGGTTTGCCCTGATCAGGTTCAGGACTTCATTCTTTGTGATGGTAAAAATGTAGGCGTTAAAAGTCTCCGGGTTGTTGATTTTTTGCCTGTTAAGCCAAATCTTGACAAAAACATCCTGAAGAATGTCATCAATGCCATTCTCAATTTTGAGGATTGATTTCGAAAAATGGTACAAACGATTGTAATAGCAATTAAAAAGCTCATCCACAGCAAATTTATCGTCAGATTTCAGTCTGCGAATAATTTCTTCTGGATCTCCGTTATTGAATGGTTTGCTATTTCCCATAATGTGAAAGTAAACCGGATATCAGCTATTCATAGGTTCCGGATCATTGTACCAAAAATAATTGAATTTTCAGATTATCACAATATTAGAGTTTTTCGATTTCCTCTTGTGACAAATATGTTAATTCTGCAATGACAGCGATTAAAAAGCCTTTCTCTTTCATCTCTTTCGCAATTTTCAGGGCCTTGTTTAATTCGCCTTGGTGTATTCCTTTTTCAATTCCTTTTTCAATTCCTTTTTCAATTCCTTTTTCAATTCCAAGTTCAATTCCTTTTTCAATTCCTTTTTCAATTCCAAGTTCAATTCCAAGTTCAATTCCTTCGTCAATGAAAACCTGTTCAAACCTTTTTACTTTTTCCCTATAATTCTCATAATCATTTATATACTCCCAATCTGCCTGAACAAACGTTTCAGTGTTGATCCTTTTGATTATTTCAACGAATATCTGATCTTTAAGATATTCGTCAAACCAGCCTTTCTCGTTCAATTTGTTTCTTGTCCTATCGGCCAATTCAAACCATGGCAAGTACTTGCTGAACTTTTTGTTCTTGATTATATTGGATTGGAAAGCATAGATCAATTTGTTCTTTTGCAAAAAATCAAGTTTCCTTGTCCGGTTATCTATAATTCCGAGGCATTTTGCACGTTCGGCTAGCAATTCGAGCATATTTTCTTCCCTCCATAAACTTTTATTGCGCAGAAAGTCATGGACTGTTTCGCTTGTCATTGTGAACGACACAAAATCGTCGGTGAAATTTAGGTCATCGTCGGCCAACCAGATCAGTGTAATAACCGGAACCAATTTATCGTAATCTTTGATGTCTCTTTTCTTGTTGTCATCCAGATCGATGCTCTTGTCTGGCATTTTTTCCATTTGCAAGACAGTGTTCATCGAATGGTACATGTAAAACCGTTTGACAATGTCGGACTTGAACCATTGCTGCATATCGATAATCACAAAGTTGCCCCCTATTCGACACCTATAATCAAATTCTACCGCCGAGGCATCATCTGTAATTTTGTGCTTTGTACGCAGTTCTTCCAGTTCATCTATTTTGATGTCGAAAAAGTCTTCAAGAAAGCGTTGGGCTATCCTTTTATCTGAGAACACCTTTTTAAAGTACCTGTCATAATTCAATGGGGCTAAATACATTGGCGTTACTTTTAGTTATTATCGCAAAGTTAATCAATATTATAGCTTTTAAGTATCTTCTTTTGACAAATTTTATAACATTTAAAACTCCACCATTATTCCAATTGTAGGAAGTACAGTACCATAGGTGTTTTTCAAACTCTTCAGCACATATTTGTTCGGGTCGGTCGGGTCGGTAAGCGGTACGCCATTGGAATCCTCTGCCCTTACAAGCAAGGCCTGTTGTTCGGATTTGAAATTATAGGCATTCTGGACATCAAAATAGAGCATCAAAGACCATTTATCGTAATACCACGATTTATCTACCCTAATATCAAGCTGGTGAAATGCACTCACCCTGCTCTCGTTGAATTTGGAATAATTCAGGTATCCTATGCCTTGGGCATCCCATGCAGATTTAAGTGCCGACCGCTGAACATCCCATACGGTGTAGGGTGCGCCTCCGATGTACCTCCATTTGAATCCCAGTTCCCAGTTCTTTTTGAAAGATTTGGTGCCTGTGATGGTCAGCAAATGGCGGTTGTCCCAGGAGGATGGGATATAAACACCGTTTTTGTTCGTGAATTCACTGCGGACAAATGTATAGGTAATCACTGCATTGATCCCTTTGAATTCCTTTATACGCCCCAATATTTCAAGGCCGTATGCATTTCCTTTACTCGTTGGGAGAACAGCTTCATCCCCATAAACCCCATAATCTGCCCCCTTACTTGCCAACGAAACAGAGTCCTTTACGGAGAATGGATATTTGGAATATCGTTTGTAAAATCCTTCAACAGTCACCTGCGAATTGTCGGATGGCCGGAATTCGATCCCAGCAACCAAATGGTTGACCTCTATGTACTTGATCCCGTTTGCCTTGTTGACAAGCGTTCCGGTTGCATCCCTGAAACCCAGGGTTGTATAAGATGGAAGTTGTGAAAAACGCCCAACATTGAAATTGAGCGAAGTCCCAGGAGTCAAACGGTAGCTTGCCGATAGACGGGGCGAGATTTGGTCCATTGCATTTGACATTTCACTTGAATAGTTATTTCCGTCTGCCCTGATTCCCAATGAGAGGTCGAGCCGTTTTTGCAGGAAATCGTGTGAAAACTGACCGAAAACTGCATATTTTGCAAAACCGAGAGAGGAATTGTAATCGATTGTCAATGGGGTACTTCCCCTGAAACTCTTCTGGTAAGTGCGATTAAAATAGCTCGCATATTGCAGGTCGAACCCATAGTTCATTTTGAAACCTGATGTGGACCTGTAATTGTGTTCGTACCTGAATTTGGTTTCCAATTCGTAGGAACTGTAATCAAGTGTCAGATTAACAGGAGTTTCAATATTATCTCTATATTTAATTTGTGCATTGTTCAATTTGTTCTGGCTTAAAACATAGGTATTGTTCCCTTTGTCGTTAAAGTGTTTTAATACAGCACCTATTGTATAGGTCCACTGGTCATTCTCAGGAAGGTATCCCAAAATATAACGCTGCTCTTCGGTTTTGTTGGCTTTTTTGTTCAGGACAGACTGGTCCAAAGCACCAAGGCCGATAAACGACAATTCGGTTTTGGAATTGAGTTTCGTTTTCACCTTGAATTGCATATCGTTATAGGTGGGAAGAAAAGGCAGCCCGATTGCCGAAAACAAAAATTGAAGGTAGGAACGGCGAACGGACGCCATGAAAGTGGAATTTTTGGCAAGTGGCCCCTCCAGTGCCAAAGCAAGGTCGGATGCCCCAACTGTTCCCCGGAATTTTAATTTCTCGTTGGCTTCGCGCTGGTTGAATTCAAGCACGGAACTCAATGCATTGCCACGCGAGGCCGGGAAAGCTCCCGAATAAAAGTTCACTTCGCGTATAAAATCGACATTGATGATCCCTGCCGGACCTCCTGATGAACCCTGCGTTGCAAAATGGTTGAGGTTTGGGATTTCAACACCGTCGATGAAAAATTTATTTTCGCTTGGCCCACCTCCACGGACAATAATGTCGTTCCTGTAAGCCGGGGTTGAAGCGACACCAGGATAGGACTGGATCACTTTCGAGATATCGCGATTGCCACCCGGATTTTTCTCGATCTCATCGATGCCAATCGTGCGCAATGAAACAGGGCTCTCCTCCCTTTTTGTGAAAAATGAAGGCTTGACGACAACTTCCTCTATGTTGATATTGTCCTCCTCGAGCGGTATAAGCAGGTTGGCTCCTGTTGCTTTGGTGATCCTGAACGATTCGGAAAAATAGGTCTTAAACCCTACGGCCGAAACCCTGATCTTATAAAATCCAGGGGCAACATCCCCGATTTCAAAATTTCCATCAACATCCGTGACAACCCCCTTTGTTGTTTCAAAGATCAAAATAGACGCGAAAGGCACTGGTTCATTGTTCTTTACATTAAAGACACGCCCTTTCACCGAACCTGTTCCAAATGCCGCGACAGATGTACAAAAAAGTAAGGCTATTAAAAAGTATAATTGTTTTTTCATGTTATTAAGCTATTAACTACCAATTAAACGAAGAATCAGGTCAAAGGTTTTAAAAACGACCTCAAATTTCAAATGCATTTGACCACGAATTCACGAATTTGAACTTGTAAGGAGGTTTTAAAGAATAGAATTGAGTCTAAACTTCCAAATCCCAAAGAAAATAAAAAACCCGGAAACGCTAATATGGGCAATTTCCAAAGCACCAGAGGTGCGTAATATTTGTAGAAAAGAGGAGTCCCACCGATAAAGCGGCGCAATCAGATCCTTAAAAAAAGAACGAACGTTCCATGCGCCGCAAATCAATGTCCAATATTTAGATCGTATATTTGAATCGAAATTAAAAACACAAACATGGATTCTGAACAAATTCTATATTTAGCTAATTATAAGGTTTTTACAAAAATCATTGGAAATGGTCCGCCAGTTTTGCTTTTGCACAGCTATTGGGGCAACCATACCCTTTTCGATCATTTGGCTGAAATTCTGTCTCTAAAGAACAAGGTCGTGCTGATCGACCTTCCCGGTCATGGAAAGTCGGGACCGCCCCAACAGGATTATACTTTTGATCAATATGCCTTGGTAATCAACGAATTGTTGAATAATTTGAATATTTCAGAAAAGGTTTCGATCATCGGCCATTCAATGGGTGGATATGCGGCCCTGGCTTTTGCCGTTAAATATCCGGAAAAGATATTGTCGCTTGTTCTTATGCACTCACCGTTAAGACAAGCTGATATCCAAAGCATTAAGCAGCGGGAAAGAGAGGCGAAGTTTTTGATAAAAGGGAAGAAGGATTTGCTTTTACAGGTGACCATCTCCTCCAATTTTGCCAAAGGGAACAGTGAGCGTTTGACAGAAGAACTTGCAATGCTCAATCAATCGGCAAGCGAGGTGACCCTTGAAGGAGCGATGGGCGCGATCCATGCCATCAACAACAGGATGGATGCCATCCCAATGTTACAGAAAGCAGATTATCCGGTATTGATCATGATTGGCAAATACGACAAGGTCTATCGGGCTGAAGAGCAGCTTTCGGCTGCCAGCCTTATCCCAAAAGCAGAGGTACTTTTCCTTGAACAATCAGGTCATCTGGGATTTTGGGAAGAAAAAGAATTGGTATTGGAAAGGTTGGGGAAGTTTTTGGAAGATATTGGCCTGGACATGAAAAACAAACTTAAGGATGAAGTGTCCCGGTGACTATAAAACGCAACAACAGTCCCCCGGACACTAAATCAGAATCTGAAGGTTTCCATGTTTCTAAAAACTATATTAAAGAACTGAAAATAAGGTTTAACCATCATATTCAGAACAACAATCACCCTCTGAAATTCCCCTCCAGTGGAGGGGTGGCGAAGCCGGGGTGGCAAAACGAAACCCATTTTTGAAGCTTAGTGCTAAAAAAGTTAGGGGAAGATCACAAACAACATAACAGCACTTTCACCCTCAGAAGCTGTCATTTCTCGGAGTATTGCAAG
The DNA here is from genome assembly GCA_903927965.1 of uncultured Bacteroidia bacterium. GTDB lineage: Bacteria > Bacteroidota > Bacteroidia > Bacteroidales > Prolixibacteraceae > JAAFHB01. The sequence goes on from CAIYPA010000005.1 coordinate 50,691, forward strand.
TTCCGTCCGATGGTACATAGGCTCTTTCCTGGTCCTTTGCTCGCGGACGGGTTGTTTGCCGCTTCCCTACCCCGGGTGGTGCGGTCCAGAAGGCATTTGTTCATTTACAAGGCTTTGTTTCTGGACCGCTTACCCGGGGTTATTTACGGTTTTCCCCCACGGAATTGACCGCAGGCGGATAGTGAAACGATTCCAAAATTTTGAACTAAAATGATTTGCCCGACCTGAAATTATGAACAAATAAGGATCAGTCTTAAAAACCTATTTATATATTATTGATAATCAATGTTCAGGGCAAACTCCCTTTAGGGTTGGGGTGGAAACAAAATCCGGGATCAATCAATATGGTGGAGTGCACCACAAAGTTTTTAGAGAGTTTCGATCCCCCTTCGAATGGAGCTCTGTCCTTTTGCTTACCATTGATCGCGGACGGTTTTCGTGTTGCCAATTTACCCTGGGTGGCGCGGTCCAATCGTCTTTTGAGCTTTAACTGGACTTATGTTCGGGGACCGCTTACCCTGTGCTATTGATATTTATCCCCTGCGGGGAATTCCCGAGGGGGAATGAAATTCTGAATAAAAATGTTAAACCTGATTGGAATTCATCCACCTTTGCAGATTAACCAATCATTCGATGTATTTTTGTCGCATAAACGAAAAAAAAATGAATTCTTCCATAAAAGACAGATTTACAGAATTGTGGGTGAAATACTTCGGCAATGGGGAACTGCCCATCACCTTTTATTATTCCGCTAAGATTGGAGATACCGAGGAGGTCAAGGTGGCCGAGAAATGGAGTTGCCTGATTGGCCAGCTTGCAAAGGTAAGGAAAGGGACTTCGCTGGCTTTTACGGTTGATTCGACCGGATGTATTGGGGGAAAGAAATTCTCTGGATTTACCGAGCAACTTCGGCCTGGTTTTGAGTTTTTTCTCTCATGTGGTAACGAGCACATGAAAGGTGAGAAATACATCAAATCGCCTGAGTTGGTGAGAAGTTTTCTTTCTGCTGCCCCCTGGGTCACGGCAAAAGCGAAATACCTGGTATTTAAACGGTGGGACATGCTTTTGGAAGAAGACCTTCCTGAAGTGGTCATCTTTTTTGCCAAACCAGATGTCCTGTCTGGCATCTTTACGCTCTCTTCGTTCGACCGTGATTACAACGATGCGGTTATTTCCCCTTTTGGCTCGGGATGCGCTTCAATTATCCAATATCCGTTGGCGGAAGCCAAACTTGCCAAACCAAAAACTGTATTGGGGATGTTTGATATTTCGGCACGCCCCTTTGTTCCCGAAAATACCCTGACTGCTGCCATCCCTTATCAGCGGTTTGTTGAAATGATTGAAAATATGGAGGAGAGCTTCCTGACTACAAACACCTGGAATGTTGTGAAAAATCGGATAAATAAATAATGGTTGGGTGGGAGAAACAAATAATTGATTAATCTTCATCTAGTATTTAAAGAATTGGAAAATTTTTATAGAAATTCAACATCCTAATCACCTCTGTCCGTAACTTATTTCGGACAAAAGCTTTCATCTTGTTGTCCATTAACTCCCCCATACCTTGCAATAATCCTTTATCGCTCATTGATTCAAGTTGTTCGATGCACTTCTGCAGGTATTCAGCCAAAGTCATTTCCATTCTGGATTCTACAATACCCCTATTGATCGGGGTTTGGTTCTGCATAAAGAACCAACAATCAAAAATGTCACGATTGGCGATCCCATTTCTGTCGAGCAACGCACAAAGCTTATGGGCAAATAAATCTTCCTTAACCATGACTTTAACATTGATTCCCAAAAGGTTTTTTATTTCATAACGGTTCTCAAACATTCGATTGGAGATTTCAACTTTCAATTTTCGTTCATCGACACCATAATCCAGAACAATTAAAGGTCCATAGAACTTTTGTGCTTCATCAAATATGGTCCCATATTTTAGCACTATTTTACGGATTTTCCGATAAACAACATCTTCACTGTCTTTATTGAGAAGGTTAAAATCCAGATCGATAGAGAAACGTGGAAGGTCATAAAAAAACATCAGTGCTGTTCCACCTTTAAATCCCAGCCAATTCGACAATTCAATATCGGTGTAGATATCCTTCAGAATTTGGACCATAAAGAATTTATGTCTGTTGATGTCAATCATTTTGTAGTAGTTTTTTTACCCTTAAAGACAAAGCCTTTGATTTATATATCGGTAATAATTTGAATATAAATGGTTTATTAAGCGGATTGAGATTGTCAAAATAGGTTTCTTTATTCAGATAAAGCAAATCCAAAAAAGCTCTTTCAGCCATGGCTATATTGATGCAATTGTTCCTCTGTATAATTCCAGCTGTATTCACGAGTATTTCTCCCTTGATTTTTCGGAACAAATAGGTCTGACCTTTTATTTCAATGCAGCGACTTAGGTAACTAACGGTTGTAATTCCAGAATCATACTGAAAAATAATTCCTGTTTTTTGTAATACATATTCCATTGATATATAGGAAGGTGTGTAAATAATACAAGCCAGTTCCTCAGGATTATAGTTGGGCTTTGTGTATATCCCTTTCCGTGGATTCTGCAATTTGCCCGTACGGACACAATAGTTCAGTTTTTTATTGATTGTTTGAAAATCAGTTTCACCAATCAATTGGGCTATATCATTCAGCCGAAATACGCTTCTTTCATCCTGGTAAACAGCCAGAACAATGTTATTTTCGATATTTTGTGAACTAAACATACCAATATTTCGTATTTATAGTTCACAAAAATATGAATAATATTTGAATTTTATGTGTCATTGAATTAATCATTACAATTGAATCTGTGTTACTTAGTTTTAGTTATTTTTGCAAAAAAAACTTATGATATCCCGTATTTCAACTTCATTTCTATTATTTCTTATTTCAATCGGAACCACAACCAGTTTTGCCTGCACAAACCTCATCATAACCAAAGGTGCCAGCAGCGATCAGTCGGTGATGATTACGTATGCCGCTGATTCACACACCAGGTACGGCACGATCGCCTTTTATCCTGCAGCCGACCATAAACCTGGAGATTTGTGTGAAGTCTATCACTACGAAAATGGCAGGTTGATGGGGACAATTCCTGAGGTAACCCATACCTATTCTGTTATTCAGTTGATGAACGAATACCAGGTGGCAATTGGCGAAACGACCTTTGGCGGACTTGATTCCCTGAATAGCCAGCCAGGGGCAATCCTCGATTATGGGTCGCTGATGCGGATCGGGTTGCAACGTTCAAAAACGGCCCGTGAGATGATCAAAGTGATGACAGAACTGGTGGCCCAATATGGCTATGCAACCGGTGGCGAATCGTTCTCTATTTCTGATGCAAACGAAGCCTGGATTATGGAGATGATCGGAAAAGGGAAATATGAAAAAGGGGCTGTTTGGGTTGCCCGGCTAATTCCCGATGGATATGTTAGCGGACATGCCAACCAGGCAAGGATTACGACCTTCCCGTTTCAAAAAACCAACAACTGGAACGATCCGAAACAAACAGTCTTTCACGCACCCGATGTTGTCAGTTTTGCCAAAAAACATGGATTTTATAAAGGAACAGACGATTCATTCAGCTTTTCGGATGTTTTCAACCCACTCGGTTTTGGTGGTGCCCGTTTTTGTGATGCAAGGGTTTGGTCGTTCTTTCGGAAGATCAGCAAGGAAATACGTGATAATCAGGATTACACCAATTATGTTCTTGGTAAATTCAACCGCGATCCTAAAAATTTGGACCAAAGCCAAAATCCAAACGGCTTTGTATCGAACCGTTTGCCACTTTGGGTAAAACCAGATTCACCGGTTTCGCTTCAACATGTAATGGCAGCCATGCGCGACCATTACGAAGATACGCCACTCGATATGCGCAACGATCCTGGGGCTGGTCCTTTTAAATCGCCTTACCGTTGGCGCCCAATGGAGTTTGTAGTTGACAGTACCATGTACCTTTGTGAGCGGGCCATTGCAACCCAGCAGACCGGCTATAGTTTTGTGGCACAATCCAGAAGTTGGTTACCTGCCCCAATTGGTGGCATTTTCTGGTTTGGCGTTGACGATACAGACGGATGTGTTTATGCTCCAATGTATTGCGGAATCAGGAAAATCCCGGAAAGTTATGCTGTTGGAAATGGTTCCATGATCACATGGTCGGAAACTTCGGCCTTCTGGACCTTCAACCAGGTCAACAACTGGGCTTATTCGCGCTACAACCTCATCCACCCCGAAATTGAGACTTACCAGTCACAGCTTGAAAACCAGTTTATTAATGAAGTTAAAGTGGTTGATCAGCAGTCACTTGAGCTTAACAAGCAAAACCCTTCATTGGCAAGCGATTACGTGACAGGCTATTCGGTTTTTACGGGCAACAAACTGGTCAGCGACTGGAAATTCTTTTACCAATACCTGTTTATGAAGTACATTGATGGAAATGTGAAAAATTCCGACAACCGCAAACTGCTCGATAACGGGAACGGCAAAAATATCCCGAAGGCACCGACCCAACCTGGTTACGGCAAAGAGTGGGAACGCACAATGATTCAGGGGACAGGTGACAGGTTGAAAGTTCCCAAAGGGCAAAAGTAAATGAATCAACAGCATATGAAATATAACTGTTATGAAAATCTTTTTCAATCATTTAATCGTGTTGGTTTTGGTTTTTTCAGTGTTGAACTGTTTAAGCCAAGGTATCCCCGACAAAATTAGCGGCCAATCCAAAACTTTTACAAACCCTGTTTGGAATGGCGCCGATCCCTGGATGGTGAAGCATAACAATGATTACATCTACTGCTCTTCAGCAGGCAATGCAATATGGGTCTCCAAATCTGATAAGATGACCCAAAAGGGTGAGCCGAAAAAGATATGGCAGGCACCCGCAAGCGGTTGGAACATGTCGTGTGTCTGGGCTCCCGAAATTCACTTTATCCAGGGGCGATGGATCGTTTATTATGCTGCCGGCGAATCGGGGCCACCCTTTGTCCACCAGCGGACAGGAGTTTTGCGGTCTGCAACCGAAGATGTGTTCAGTGCCTATGAAGATATGGGCGTTTTATATACTGGAGATCTTCAGAACGATCCAACCTCCAATGTTTGGGCCATCGACATGACGGTACTTGAACACAAAGGGAAACTGTATGCCATCTGGTCGGGATGGATCAAACAGGAACCCACCGATGCAACGCCTCAGCATCTGTATATTTCCGAAATGGAAAATCCATGGACCATGAAAGGCAAACGCATCAAACTTTCATCACCGGTTGAGAGCTGGGAAACAGGAGGTCCTTTAAACTTGAACGAAGGACCTGAGATCCTCATGAATGGGGACAAAGCGTTTGTCGTTTATTCGTGTAGGGAATCCTGGTTGGTAGAATACAGGTTGGGATTGTTGGAACTAATCAACCCTGAGGGTGATCTCCTGGATCCTGCAAACTGGAAGAAAACGGGCCCTGTCTTTCAAGGGAATGAGCAGGTTTTTGGGGTAGGTCATTGTTCCTTTGTGAAATCGCCCGACAATTCCGAAGATTGGATTATCTATCACTCCAAGAAAAGCACCAAACCGGGATGGGAAAGGGATGTCAGGATGCAACCTTTTAAATGGAATGTCGATGGAACTCCCGACTTTGGGATTGCAATTCCGGCAGGAAAATCATTGACTTTGCCTTCAGGGGAAAAATAGGTTTTTAATTGTGCTAAAATTCAAGTCTTGGATGCCTAATGCAGAATGTTACTTCTTTTTCTCCTTTTGCCATCCTTCTTTAAACTCTTTTGCCGCTTCCTCTGTTTTTTTCAACAATTCCTTTGCTTTCTCGGCCGCAGCTTCGCGCTGAGGTTCAGTGTTTTTCCAAACCTCTTTTGCTTTTTCGCCTGTTTCTTTGATCACTTTTTTCACAGGACCCGCTGAATCACAAACAAAATTTTTTGCCTTTTCAAATTCCTGCCTTGTTTTTTCACCTAATTTCTGGGGAGTTGATTGCGAATAACCATTATTCGCGCAAACGATAAATACCAGTGTCAGCAACAAAAGCCTGATTACAATTTTCATAATATGAAGTTTTTCAATCTAATTTAAACCAATCACAAACCAATTCCGTTTTGTCTTCCGGCTCCCTGTAATGCCTGAACTCATTGGTCTTGGGATTGTAGGAATAGTCCTCACCCCAGATTTCATGGTTCTGTTGCACTTGTTGGATGGCATCGAGGATAAAATAGAGTTCATCGTTCGTCATTGTCGGGTGCAACGACAACCTGATCCAACCGGGCTTTTGGGAGAGATCGCCCGAATTGATCCTTTCGGTGATCTGGTGCGATTTGTCATGGCTCACATCCAACAGAAAATGGCCGTATGTTCCGGCACAGGCACATCCGCCCCTTACCTGGATCCCAAATTTGTCGTTGAGCAATTTAACAGCAAGGTTAAAATGGAGGTTCTCGATATAAAA
>CAIYPA010000006.1 GCA_903927965.1 uncultured Bacteroidia bacterium
GAGCTCCCTGTCGGAGTAAAAAGCGGACAATTTGATAGTACACTGGTTTATCGTGCTGTGCGAAATGTGTTGCGTACCAAAATCATTTCAGGAATGATTGATGGAGTACCCGTTATTTCAAAAGAAGTGATCGACAGCAAAGAACACCGTGAACTGGTATATGAAAGTGGGTTGAAAAGTTTGGTGCTGCTGAAAAACAGCGAAAATATTTTGCCACTGAATAAAGATCTGTTAAAATCCATTGCGGTAATTGGTCCAAATGCTGCTGTATTGCCACTCGATGGACACAGCAGTTCTAACGTTACACCATCCTACCGTATACCGGTAGAGAAAGCCATCAAAACGGTGATGGGAGCCGATCGGGTAAATTACGCCAAAGGGTGTAACATCAACGACAAAGATAAAAACCAGTTTATTGCCGCCATAGCTGCTGCCAAAAAATCAGAAGTTGTTCTTTTTGTTGCCGGAATTGACAGTACGATTGAAGGAGAAGGCTATTTTCTGGACAAGAAAAATGATGAAAAGGGTGGCGGAATTGTTAACCGTCCAGACCGTGCATCGCAAACTGTACTGTTGCCTGGAATGCAGAATGAACTGATCAAAGAGATCGCCAAAGTAAACCCAAACATCGTTTTGGTGGTTATTTCCGGCGGAACTTGCAGCGTTACACCGGTCATCAATGATGTAAAAGGATTGCTTTATGCGTTTTATCCCGGGCAGGAAGGAGGGCGTGCTATCGCTGATGTGCTGTTTGGAAACTACAATCCTTCAGGTAAGATGCCTGCCACGATGCCCAAAGACGACAGCCAGATCTTCCCGGTCAGTCCTGATTTCCGGAATCTGGTTAGCAAAGGCGTGGGCTACCGTTGGTATGATTCGCAAAATCTTACTCCGGAATTTGCATTTGGATCTGGATTGAGCTATACTTCTTTTGCATACAGCAACATCAAGGTTAATCATCCGAACGCTAAAGTTGGCGACAACATTGAAGTTTCATTTGATCTGAAAAACACAGGGAAAGTTGCCGGTGAAGAAGTTGCCCAACTTTATCTTACATCCGGCAAGATTGTTCCTGAACTGCAAATGCCTAAAAAACAACTCCGTGGTTTCAAAAAAGTATCTCTGAACCCTGGCCAATTAAAAACCGTTACGATCACACTTTCACCTGAAGAGTTTTACATCTATAATCCTGAAACCAAAGCATACCAGGTTCCTGAAGGAGAATTCATCGCTCAGGTTGGAGGATCGTCGGATAAATTGCCTTTGAAAACAAGCTTTAACCTCTTAAAAGCTGAGGCCAAAGCTGATCTTTCAGTACGGAATATTCGTACCCTACCCGCCTTTCCTAAAGCAGGTGACGATGTTGTATTTATGGTTTCGCTGATCAACAACGGTACTGGTGCCTCCAAAATCGGCGACGCAATTCTCATCCATTTTTATATGGATGGAAAAGAGGTTGCACACTATTCTTCAAAATCAATTTCAATTCCGGTCGGTGGTATGGAATTGGCCTGTGCCGAAGGATTGAAAGGAAGAAATTGGAAGGCAACGAATGGGAACTTCAAAATAACTGCAACGATAGAAGTTCTGGAAAGCAAAGATTTAAACAAGTCCAATAATCGCTGTGAAGCTGTACTGCAAATTCCAAATGGGAAAGTGATTCCGTTGGAGATTGCCCGGATTATAAATTAGCCGTATGATGTGCAAGTTAACCATTTAACTATGAAACGAGCCATGTGTGCCAATCACACACAGAAGCATGATTATCTCATGGCGAGTTCCATGTGGCCGATAAAAAACAAATTATAAACACATGAAATACATATTCAACTTATTTTTTATCGCGATTCTGATTAATATCGGATTCCTTAAGGCCCAAACACCTCAAAAACCACTCTACAAAGATTCATCGGCCCCGATCGAATCGCGGATTAAAGATTTGCTGGGGCGAATGACCCTTGAAGATAAATGCCATCAACTGGATATATGGCATGTAAATGCCACTAAAACAAGCGATAATACGATTTTTCAGAAACAGGTGAAGAATTTGGGCGATACCATCAAAGACGGAATCGGATTTTTACAATTCGAGACTAAACTTCCGGTAACAGCGTATATTCCCAATTTTAATGCCATCCAAAAATATTTCGTTGAACAAACCCGCCTCGGAATACCTGCAATTTCAAACGGAGAAGGTTGTCATGGTTTTGTCGGTAACGAAAATAAATCGACAGTATTTCCGGTTTCACCAACA
>CAIYPA010000007.1 GCA_903927965.1 uncultured Bacteroidia bacterium
GTTTCCATTGTCGTTTTCGACAAAGATAACTAAATAAATTTAATTATTGAGCATGTTATATATTGACAATTCCTAACTGTTGCCGGCAAAACTACAGGTACACTTTTCAGGTCATTAGCTGAGTAGAATGCACCCAATAATGAGGTTAAACCAACTTCACCAAAACTTATTACTTGGGTCAGATATTCAACACCTGTCCATTTGTAGCTATCGCTTCCAAACTGCGTTAAACTTCCGCTAATGCTTACGGTATAAGTGTTTGCCGTAGCAAAAGTATGCCTTTTGTCGCCGGCAGTTGTTAAGTCGCCGGCAGTGGTGAAGTTTTCGGTAGCCGTGCCATCGCCCCAATCAACTGTGCAGTTGACAGTGCCGTAAAACGGCAATGCAATACTTTGGCTGGCTGCGGTAGTGGTGAATTTAAGTTGCATGGGCTGCGAAGCTACGTAGTTTTGCGCCGTTTGGTTACTAGTAACATTCGTATAATCTTTACTTGCAGGATTGAACGTATAACCTGGTTTGGCCGGCGTAACCGTTCCGCTCCAATTGTACGAAACCGTAAACGAGTAAATTCCACTGCCGTCGGCTGTTGCTGTTTTGGCCGTACCATTGGTATAGCTTAAGGTAGCCCCTGCTATTCCCGCGTTTCCCGAAATGGTAAATGTCGATATAGACCCTTGCTGGAACCCTTGGGTAAGAACGGTATTTCCCACTGCTCTGTAATCAATTATTAAATCGCCTACCGACCACGATGTTTTGTAGGTGGCGTTATTGGTTTGATTGCCCGCAGACGCTAACAGCGAGGGCGACAATCCCTGACCAAACACCGGGGCGCAGGCCAGAAAAATTAAAAATAGTATATATAACCTTTTCATACTTAATTATTTAAATCAAACATAGCATTTTTATCCGTAAACCTAATCTTTCGGCAGTTTGTAACCGCCATTGATGTCGGTTGTCGGTTGTTGAATGATTAAAAGGAACGAATAGCACGAACTCGGTAAAGGTCAGTCTTGAACGCTTCTGCCGAATTGCTGAAGCCTACGGCGTAAGCATTTGTATTGCTCATCTCAGATGACGTCCAGTAATAAGAACCATAAGCAAAATTAACTGCATTAGGAAGAGAATTTGCATTTTGTAAAATTAAAGTTAACTCGTTTTTTGAAGGCAAATACCAGCCGTAGTTGTAACCGTTCAAATTTAAAATGAGACAGGTTCTTGCGGCATAATCTCCAACACCTAAGGTGTTATTTATGGCAGATGAGTTTGCTTGTCCCGTGCCTAATAACTGACTTGTCGTTCCTACTGTTGGAAAAGTTCCATTATTCATCGGTTGCCATGGCATGCTAGTACTTTGGTCGCTGGGGGCGGCTATTAAACCATGTTGGACATTTGCATCGTATCCTGGGTCACCAGATTTAAGAAAATATACAATTATTCCTCCTTGATAAGTTTGTCCTAATACTAAACTTACTGCTTTTACATTAATTGTTACCGTTTTGGTTGCCGTAGTGTAATTTGCTGCATCGGTGGGTGTAAAGTCCACTTTTAAGTTTTGATTATCACCTAATGCCAATACCGTTCCAATTGCAGGTGTATAAACATAAGTACCTGCTACACCACCAGCAGTAGCATTTAGTTGAGTTGCACTCAATGCTGTTCCTACGGTTATATTTGCTGGATTTGCCCAAGTGATTGTGGGGGTCGTCTGTGCTTTTACATTAATGGTTACCGTCTTGGTTGCCGTAGTGTAATTTGCTGCATCGGTGGGTGTAAAGTCCACTTTTAAGTTTTGAGCATCACCTAATGTCAATACCGTTCCAATTGCAGGTGTATAAACATAAGCACCTGCTACACTGGCTATAGCGTTTAGTTGTGTTGCACTCAGGGCTGTGCCTACAGTAATATTTGCTGGATTTGCCCAGGTGATCGTGGGGGTTGTCTTTGCAATTACAGTAATTGTTACCGTTTTGGTTGCCGTATTGTAATGAATGGCATCGGTGGGCGTAAAGTCAACTTTCAAATTTTGAGTTGCTCCCACACTTAGGACCGTTCCAATTGGCGGTGTATAAATATAATTACCCGCTACACTGGCTGTGGCGTTTAGCTGAGTGGCACTGAGTGCTGTTCCATCAACTATGTTTGCCGGATTTGCCCAAGTGATCGTGGGGTCTAGTTTTACAGTTGCTGCTGATGAACCATCGTAATTCAGCCAGGTTGTACCATTGTAAACATTAAGTTTGTTGGTGGTCGTGTTAAGCACAATTAAACCGGTAGTTGTGGTTAAGGCATCGCGTTGGTCTTGTGTTATGACTTGCATGGTTGCGTTGCCACTGTTCTTGGCATAGAGTGCATAAGGTACGCTAAGGAGTTGTCCGGCACTAATGTCAACGCCATCAACTGTTACCTTAATAAAATAGTTGTTGGTACCCCAATTGATATTGGCAAATACGCCTGAATTTACCGTGCCACCGCCAATCTTAAGGTTTACGACACCCTGTGGCGTGGTGGTAACAGTGTGTGTTTCCTGATAAACGCTTGCTCCTGAACTACTTGTTTGCAAAACATTAACTACTAAGGTTTTAGATGCTGATGCAACAACATTGCCACCAGCATCGCGCAAGACTGCCTGGTAATTGAACTGCTCGGGTGCCTGAGCAAAAACACTTGCTGCGAATAATATCGCCACTACAAATAAAAATAAATTTTTCATGTTACTTAATTTTGGTGATTAAAAAAAAATTGCAATAATTTGATTGTTTTATAAATATTTAATTTGTACCTGTTTAATTACTGTCTATACCGGATACCACATCAATTGCCTGGTTTTACAGTGGGTGGAACCGTTTGATTGAGCAGTTTATTCACAATCTTGCCCTTTGTCTTTTCCCTGTCGATCATTTCATCCATTTCTTTTTCAAGGGCATTCCTTTCGGGTTTTTCCGGAGGTGGTTTACCATTTTTCATAAAATTGCTTTTCATCTTTACTATTTTTTGTGAAAGTACAAACACAGGTAAGTGAAATACAAAAAAACGACCTTAGTAAAAATCCTATGCCACCTTAACTTCAGCTTAATGACATTTTTATTTAATTGATTATTAGGTACTTAAAAGAGCAATATTTTTGCCAAAAATGGGGCTTGGGAGGCCTAAAAGGGGCAAAAACTTGGTTTTCGTGAGTTGATTATGGGTTTTATTAAGGTAATTGCACGGTTTCCATAAATTTAAAAGGGCGGGGGGGAATAATAACAGTCCTATTATTCCCTGTTCTTCCCAAATCTTCACAATTTAGCTATCCGATAATTCCTTCATTCTTCATTCCTTCATTCCTTCTCCCTTCTCTAGTTTCCTAAAATCAAACGCTGTCAGGAACTTCGTACGCTGACAGGTTTGAGACCGATTATATAGAATGGGTTAACATGAGATCCGGGATTTCTATTGTGCCTATGTGTTTTTACCTAGTGTGGCCTATGTGTTTGATTTTTAAACACAATAGGTACATAGGTGAAAAAATAGGCACATAGATGGGACAATCAGGAAAAGGTGAATGTATATGGAAAAGGGCGGATGTAGATGGAAAAGGGCGGACGTATATGAAAAAGGGCGGACACACAGGTCCGCCCCTATGGTATTTTCAAATCACTTTACAGGAGCTATTTAATTCCTGAAATATACTCTGTGAGGCTTTGGTTGTGGTCGAGGCCGATTTTTTTACGGATTTTGGCACGGGCTACTTCAATTGAAGCGGGCGTAGAGAGCAGAAGAACAGCAATCTCTTTTGTATTCAGGTTCATTTTGAGGAACGTGCATATTTTTTTCTCGGTAGGCGTCAGTTCGGGATGCCGATGATCGAGCCGTTCATAAAAATCGGCATGCACGTTCCTGAATTGTGTTTCAAAAATATCCAGAAAATCACTTTCGTAGTTCGATTTGTTATCGTTAACGATTTTCCTTACAATTTCCATTCCTTCCTTATTGATGAAAGGAATCAGCTTTTTGATCTCAACAAGCAGCTCTTCGTTCCTTTTCTGGTAATTGGCAAGGTGAAGCGCAGCAATTGCAAGTTCTTTCTTGTGGTGTTCAAGTTCGTTGTTCAATCTCTCTTCCTCTTGCCTTCTGATGGTTTTATTTGCAGTTGAAATCCTCAACATGGTTTTGGTCCGGGAAAGCAATTCAATCTTGTCGATGGGCTTCCTGATGTAATCGACTGCACCAACCGACATTGCTGTCCTGAGATCATGGGCTGTCAACATAAACCCAGACATCATGACAACCGGAATATCGCAGAACTTTTCGATTGACTGCAATTTTCCGATCAACTGCAGGCCATCCATTATGGGCATCTCCCAATCGGTAAGTATCAGGTCGGGAATAACCTGGTGAACCACACGGAGGGCTGTTTCACCATTCGTTGCCTGATATAAATCGAATGGTTCGCGCGATTCGATGTAATATTTTACAATGCTTTCGAGGATGGAGGGTTCGTCATCTACAATCAGAATTTTTTGTTTGTCCATTTTCGGCGAGTTTAATTAAACGGTTGAATTCATCGATATTCTGAACGTAAATTGTACCAAACAACAGGGAAATCCAATCGTTCACTGCACTTCCTGAAACTTCTTTCAATGGGTCGAGTATTTCATGAAAACGGGAAATCTCATATATTTTAAATTCCTTTACCTGTTTCACCACTTCTTTCAGTACTTCATAATCGGTTTTCGAAAGGAGTAATTTAGGATTATTATCATGGGATGAATTTTTAATTTCTTCAATTTCAGCAGTTTTTGAAGCAAATGGAATGGTGAACCAGAAAATGCAACCTTCTTCAGGTTTGCTACAGACACCTATTTTTCCGCCATGTGCTTCTACCGCCATTTTACAAAAGGTAAGTCCCAGGCCGGTGGAGTGCCTGCCATCGTTTTTCCCAAACTGCCTGTATTTGTCAAAGATATAGGGCATTACTTCATCCGGAATGGGTTCCCCATAATTTTTTATACTGATCTGTAGGGTGTCATCGTCCAATTGTTCGGCCAAAACTTCGATGCTCCGGTTATGTGTCGAAAAGCGGATGGCATTTGCCAGCAGGTTGTCAAACACGCGAACAAAAAGCTCTTTATCAACCAGTATCCTATAGTCATCGAAAAGAAATTTGAATTCCAGGTTTTTCTCCCTCAGGCCCATTTCCTGTCCGGTTTTTACTTCTGCCAGTATGTTATGTAGGCAATGGACTTCTTTGTGGAGACTGAATTCCGTATTCTCATATTTTTCCACATCCAACATGTTCATAATGAGCCGCAACATTTTCCTGGCCGGGTGGATCACCTCCGGGGTATCAATATTTGCCATGATTTGGCTCAGTGGATTTTTCAGGTCATGTACCAGTGAATGGGTGAGCGATTCTTTAAATTGGTCCAATTTTTCGAGACGTTCATATTGTTCAGTGATTTTTTCGGATTGCGTCGCTATTTCTTCCTTTTGCCTTATCAATACTCTTTTCTGTTTTTGGATGTGGTATATTCCGATCAAGATAACAATGCAACCAAATAACAAACAAACAATTACAATATTTTTCCAAAAACCTTTCGTATTTTCTGAATCAAGCAATATTTTTTGAACCTCGATCTCTTTTTGTTTTTGCTCTGTTTGATACTTTTTATTGAGTTCCGAAATATTATCCCAGTTTTTCTTACTATTTATTTCTTCGCGCGTTATCGCTTGTATGTGTTGATACGTGAGCGCATTTTTATAATCTTTCATCTCCATGTACGATAACCGCAAAATATTTGCTGCCGTAGATTTATAGGCCAAGATATTCAAATCCACAGCCATCTGGTAAGCTTTTAAGCCAATCCCTATCGCTTTTTCATATTGTTTTTCATCGAAATAAGTACTGGCAATATTGATGTAATAATTTGGAATATCAACCTTACAATTGATTTGTTGTGCCATCTCGATCGCTTTACCGAAATACTCAATAGCTTGATTATAATTCCGTTGATGTCGGGAATATGCGCCAAGAATATTCAAACAGCTTAATTTTGTCCTGTTGTCTTTGTCAAGCTCAGAAAGCATTAGCGCCGAATCGGCATAAATTTTACATAGTTCGATTAAATCTCCCTTCGTGCTTTTTTCCAGGTTGAATTCATTTTGATTTGGAATTTTTGCTGTCCTAAATTTTGGGTAAATTGTATCTGCAAATTGATAAAAAGTTGAACTAATATGGTCGTACAATTCGGGATACTGCAGACTTACTTTGTTCTTGAGGGCAAAATCCTTTGACATGTACAAATACAATAGGCTTTGGTCGAGAAGCCCAATACAACGGTTTAAGTCGCCAATCTGATAAAGAGTGATGATTTTGCTGGAAATCAAGTTGTTTTTTTCTGCAATTTCAAGTGCCTGAAACAAGTATTTATTTGATTCATCATATTGTCCGCTGACTTTTTCAATATTTCCCAGATTGATCAATATTTGACAATGCAAGTCGTAATCGGTGTCTGCTAATGGAATTTGTTTGATCTGAACCGCACAACTCAATGCGCTATCGACATTGTAAGTAATAAGATTATACGATAATTCGATCAATTTGGAAATATTGCCGGTTGTTTGGGGGATTTTTTTGAATTCCACCAAAAGCGAATCGGTTTGCGCGGTCAAATTCCAATTCAACAAAATGATTTGCAATACAAGCAAAGGTATAACTTTGTTCAGTATTCTCATTGGTAGTCATTGTATTTTAAGACCTTAAACAAATTCCTGATGGGGTTGGGTTGGTTATCGGTCAGCAGAATTTCACATTTGTGCTTATTTTTCATTTTGTTATGGTTCTGTCATCCCAATAATAGGATCTACTACAAAGAAATAACTAAAACATCAAAAAACAAGTAAATGCCATGGATATTTTCGACAATTAAAAGTTTGCGGTTTTTGGGATCAGGCCGAAATGGTAATTGAATTTTCTATGTACCTATGGTTTTTCCCTATGTACCTATGTGTTAATTTTTTAGACGCAATGTATAGAGGCGAAACAACAGGCAAATAGTAGGAACCACCCTGGCATTTTTGGATTCCAAATATTATGAATTGTCTCAAAAAAAATATCTACAAATCCATCTTTAACTGGTATCCACAGCTGGGACAGAATTTTGCCTCCTTGTCAACTTTTGTGTTGCAATTTGGGCAAAGGTCATAGAATTCGAGGTGGAATTTTTCGCCACAATTTTTGCATACCTTGGCAATCAACAGGTTAGGCGTATTGCAATTACGGCAGTAAAGCTGGTTGCTGAAAGGGCCATCCTCGGCATAATGCCTTATTTTATGAAGCGCAAACTTGATCAGGATAAATGCAATGATAAGTGGCACTACAAAACTCAGGATCGGGTTCCCAATCAGGTCTGGTGCAAAATTGTAAACAAAATGCAAAAAAGCCGCCACTAAGATATAAGGAGCCATTGTCGAAAGGAATTTTCCCCGGTGCAAAAATTTTGCTTTTGCCAGCCCTATACCCCATATGGCAGCAAGCCCGATGTGAAGGGGAACGGCATTGAACTGTCGTATAAAAAAGGAGGCAATTCCCAATCTCAGGGTGTAGTCAATATTTTCGAAAAGGGAGAAACCAAAAGCGACTGTCATCGAATAGACAAGCGCATCTGCAGGTTCGTTGAAATCCCTGCTTTTACGGATGAGCCACACGGTTGCAAAAGCTTTGCAAAACTCCTCGTTCAACCCGACAAATCCATAAAAAAGCATCGATTTCCCGACACTGTGACCCACTTCGTGACCAGACCAAAATTTATAATCGATCAGGTAACCAAACAATTGGTTGAAAATCCCGGCAGGCAATGAGCTGACCAAACCGCCAATAACAAACATGAAAAGGACTGCGCGAATAGGCTCACGTTCAAACTTGTCATATTTCATGATCATCCAAAGCCAAAATAGGATCGAAATCAGATAGGAAAAGATATAAAATTGCATATCCGTGATTTAAACTGGTTATGGGTAATTCCACAGACCTGACATCCGCTTTATAGGGTGCTAAAATACCAAAAACAATGAGATTCTTTTTTGTATGCGTGAAAACATTAAAATTTGGAAAAGCGGCAATTTGAAGATTTGAAAATAAAACGCAATTCCCTTAAAATATTCATCCCTCTTTATCATATTCAAATGATTATTTCATACTTTCGGAAATTATAAAAATGACTAAAACTCAAACAGACAAAACATTTGAAAAGGTTTTGCCCTCATTTAAACATATTTATATCTATTTGACTAACTGACAATTATATAATTAAAAATATATGGACTTTCAATCTAAATTGAACAGGCGCCGTTTTATATCGCTTTCGTTAATCGGAGCGGGGGGAGTTTGTTTGTTGGGACGGTGCGCAAATCCAACCCTTTCGCCATGGAGATTCCTCTATACCCATGAAGCCTCGCTTCTGGACTCGTTGGTCGAGCAGATTATCCCAACCGATGAATGGCCCGGTGCAAGGGATGCCGGGGTTACCAACTTCATTGACAAACAGCTTGTTGGGCCTTATACTCGTTACCAGGCGACATACCGCAAAGGTTTGGCTGCCATTCAGGAAACCAGTAAATCGGAATTTCAAAAACCTTTTGAAACCCTGCCTTTTGAAGAACAGACAAAGTTTCTTGTAAAAATGGAAGCCGGGAAAATGATGGGTGACCTTTGGACAAAAGGGCTTGACCGTGAGTTTTTCAATTTGATCAGAAACCACACCATGCAAGGTTTTTACGGAAGTCCGCGCCATGGAGGAAACAAAGGCAATATCAGCTACAAAATGCTCCAGCTTGACTATCCGGTGATTATTGGGCAGAATAGGTACAAGGGATGATATGGAGAGAGGGAGAGGGAGAGGGAGTGACTTTGTGACGGGGAGCTAGAGAAGAGGAGAATGGAGACGGGAAAACGGAGAACGAAAAAAAGAGAATGGAGAATGGGAGCTGGAAAAAGGATCGTGATTCTCGTTGAAAACAATACACCGTAGGTGTTAAACTATTGTAGTATAAGGACATGTTCCAGGGAAAAGAGGCGCAATCAGAAAGATCTTAGAAGATTGAACAACCGATGCGCCGCAAGACTAAAACAAAATTCTGGCGCATAAAAAAAGGATAAAATATCTTTGAAAAATATTTAAAATGGGAAACAAACATGTAAATGCCATCGTTGTTGGTGCGGGTGCCGGAGGTGGTATTGTCGCCAAAGAGATGAGCGTAGCAGGGATGTCGGTTGTCCTTTTCGAACGGGGAGGATGGGCAACCTATGACGACACCGATACCGACGAGCTGATCTCACAACGGACAACAGTCCTTGGAAATGCCTATGGCCCTGACGATAAACGGTATCGCAGGGTTGTTGTTAACCGGGATGGGAGTACGAGCATTGTCCTGCCAAGTGAAGGCGGATACAACAACAACGCAGCTTGTGTAGGCTCCGGGACAGTCAGTTATGGTGCCATGGCCTGGCGGTTTATGCAGGAGGATTTTAAATTAAAAACCACCTACGGCCACGTTGAAGGATCGACCTTGGAAGATTGGCCTTTTACTTATGAAGACCTTGAGCCTTGTTACGAGAAGGCGGAATGGGAAATTGGCGTATCGGGCGATGACACACAAAACCCATTTGCACCTCCACGGAGGAAGCCCCATCCTATGCCCCCTTTTTCGCACAACAGGGAAGCCAAGTTGTTGCTCGATGCTGCCAAAAGATTGGGATATCACCCCTTTCCAATTCCAATGCTGCGCAATTCAGTTCCTTATTTGGGCCGTCCTGCATGTATCAGGATGCGCACCTGTGTTGGTTTTGCCTGTCCGGTGAATGCCAAATGCGGTACCCACAATACAGTTATTCCTGTGGCGCTAGCAACAGGCAATTGTGAATTGCGGATCAATTCCGTTGTAAGCGAAATCCTTGTCAATGAGCAGGGTAAGATTTTAGGAGTTAGTTATTTTGATGATAAAAATCAGCTGAAGACCCAAACTGCTGATGTTGTGATCATTTCGGCTTCTGCCACAGAAAC
>CAIYPA010000008.1 GCA_903927965.1 uncultured Bacteroidia bacterium
CACATTGCCGGAAGCCTATTTCCTGCTTTTACCATTCTGATGTGTGTAAGATCGGGCGAATGATCCTGGGCAATTGCAACGCGGGACTGATCATCCGAATTATCCGTAAAAACGGCTGTGATAACAGCCCTCAAAGGAACTCCATCAGGCTTGAACATCTTGTACACAATTGATGCACTTTTTAAAATGCACCTTTTTATCTGCAAGGTTCCCCACACCACTTTCAAGTAATTGGGGCGGTGAATATCACCATTATAGCCCGTTACCTTCTGAAATTTCTCAATTTGCTGCTGCACATCAACCACCTTCCCATTGGCCCCGGTACCATCAATAAAGAAGGTAAGGGTCATGTCGCCTGGCTTCATCTTTTTGAAGTTCATCCTGCTGTTTGTTGTACCGGAACCCTGGGCACTATCATACTCTATTTCGTAGGATAGTGTGATCTCATTGGGATTTACAAACGACTCGAACTCATCATAGGGTGACCCAGAATAGTCGGCATGGGTAAATGCTTTGATCAGCAGTTTTTCAAGTGTTCCCCTGTTGCTCATGGTTATCGTTCATTTTTTTGCTTCAGAATCTCAAGAACGCGTTCAACACATTCATTCACAATCGCCTGCTTGTCCTCGGTTGCCGATGGCTGCGTATTTGAACCACCGGATACCTGATTGGTAACTTCAACCGTAATCACTACTTCGTCGATGATAATGGGCATAGCTTAATGATTGTCAATGGTAAAATACTGATAATAAATCTGTAGCGTTTCTACAACTACTGCATTGTTGGTTGAATTGAAATCACTTACCGACCATTTGGTCGGATACGCATTGATCAGATGCCAGGTGACGAGCGGCTCATGATTTTCGTTTAAAAGATTGATATCGATGTTTTTTGGCTGAATATCGAAATCATTGATACAGCGACTGATCCAATCGGTGATCCCTGATTTGACCAGCATCCCCCGTTTCAGGGTCAACTCTGGATATTTTGCCCGAACAGGGAATTTTTGGATAAAACGGTTCTCCCCACCCTCTGCAACCTCCTCGGTCGCCATTTCAAGTGTAAGACCACTGACCTCAGTGAACCGCACATCATCCCTGTTTGGAGGATTTGCGGGAAGGTCAAGCACCTCCACCTTAAAATGGAAACCAACGGGAGGATAATAGTTGCTCATTATTCGTTCTGTAATTCAAGGCCTTCATGTGCCAGTTCGATCGATTCAATCGCCACCTCGTTGCCCATCGCTTTGAGTTGTGGCCCCTCGACCTTCACAGGGAAAGCGTTGTGTGCCTTCCAAACCATGACCGGATTGTGTTCCTCGTTTAGGAGGCTGATAACCAAATCACGACGTTCGACAGTATTCAGCTTGATTGTGCTTAACCATTTGAAAAAGTCGTTGTCACTTTTCACGACTCCGCGTTTCAGGGTTATGTTGCTAAACTTGCGGAGTCCTGGCATTTTGATGGAGGAATATTCGGGAAAGGAACCATCACGATATTCAATCGCCTGATTCTCCTGTGTCAGGCCAGATACTTCAGAAAAACCGACACGAGTTCCACCCCACTCAACTGTGAAATGAAAAACTGGTAATGGATAGTTTGCCATTTTAATTATGGTTTTTTGTTATTGAAAGATTTTTATAAATATACAACTATTAATTATTAGGATGTTTGAAGTTTATGAGAAAACCTCAGGATGATAAATTCAGCCGGGCGGACAACTGCCATGCCAATCTCAACATTCATCCTGCCTTCCAGGATATCCTGTGAAGTCATTGTTATTCCGATTCCACATCTCACAAAGAAGGCATCTTTGGTGGTCGCACCGGCCAATGCCCCTTCGCGCCATTTTTGGGTAAGATAATTCTCGATCATTCCGCGTACCTTTACCCAGGTATTGGCATCATTGGGTTCAAAAACAGCCCAGTAGGTCGATTTTTTTACCGATTCCTCAACCATATTGTAAAATCGGCGTACAGGAATATACCGCCACTCATTGTCGTTGCCAGCTAAGGTGCGTGCTCCCCAAACCAAGGTACCTTTGCCAGCAAATGTGCGAAGAGCATTAATCGATTTTCCGGAGTCTGCATCAATGTTTAAAGTATCCTGATGGGCATTGTCGAGTTTAACAACAGGCTCGATCACATTTGCAAGACTCAGGTTTGCTGGAGCTTTCCAGACACCCCTGTTTTTATCTGTCGCCGCATAGGCTCCTGCAACCGGTCCGCTTGGTGGTAATACAACAAAGTGATTCTTCAATTCATTTTTTACAAAATTGTAAACTGAGGTTTTCGTGCTTTTTAGCGTACCAAGGTTAGCTGTAGCACCAAGATAGGTTACACTAACATTCGATTCTCCGGCATTAACATAAAAATTCATGGTTGTCTTCAGGAATGGATAGTAAGCACCTCCATATTTCAGGTAATTGTTCCCAAAATACCCACGGTCATCCGTTAGCAGATTCGGTCCCGGACTTGAACTTGAAGTGTTAAGGTCCTGATCGCCATTAAAAATATCGAATATGGCAAACCTGTCGCGAAGGGTATTGCATTGTAGAAGAACCGCCTGCACCAACGTCTGATAGTCGCCTGAAGTTAGTTTAACAGATTCAGGAATTACAATAAGCGTGGGTTCATCAAAAAGGGCAAGTTTGTCGAGTCCATCCTGTAATCCATACATGGTGGTTTTATCGGTGCCGGTGTCACCCTTGAGGTCAATTACCGGAGTTGACTTGTAGGTGCCAACTGAAATAATATAACACTGTCCACCACCATTGTCAAAGAACATCTTCACACTATAGTAGAGTAGGTAGCTTAATGTGGGTTCCGTAAATGAGGATAGGGATAATACACCTGTTAAAGGATCCGCCACAGCAACGGAGATTGCAATTGTATCTTCGGCCTGAAATCCAAAGAAAGTTTCGTACTCTTTTAATGAATAAATCTTGGTCGGCTCAAGAATAAGGTCGTTGTCCAGCTTTTTAATGGCTTTGGCTGTATAGCCAATAAACGCAGGGATAGCTGTTTCAACCTCTGCCACTGACGGTGGAAAGACTGAGATCTCTTCCACATAAACATCGGGTGTTCTGTACGTTGTCATAGTTACATTTTTTACGGTTTTGAAATTTGAATGATTATATCTGATGTTGACTTATTGATTCCAGGTAAAGGGAGGTGTTTCACGATCAAATCGGAGTTCCGGTTTAGCTGAATCTTTGTTCGCGGTTTTTCCAACCTCGAAACCGGACTTTGCGATTTGAAAAGCACCACCTTTGACGTACTATCGGTTAAAAGTGACGGTGAGATATCGTTTGCAGCAAAACCACCCTGACTTATTCTGGTGAATTGCAGTTGTGGCCTTGCATCTTCATTGTACCCTGCATCTGTTACAGAGAGGTGACTAAGCTCGGCTGAAGAATAATTCTTGCCAACAACATAGTATTTTAGTGTTTCCTCTTTGGCATAGAACCTGACTGAAAACACAGGTGGGGTAGGTGAATAGAAACTGTTGGCAATTTTAATTTCGACAATCGCATACACCTGCTGTCGGGTCAAATTAGGGTCTACACAATAACTGAACTTTTTTGTACTGTTGTTGTATTTTTCTGTAATTGTGTAAATCCCTGAAGGATAAGTCGTCAGATCAATTGAAACGGGAGTTGAATCGGAGTTGTCCGGGAAAACAACTGTTTTCAGGACGGTTTCATTGAGATCTTCTAAAATAACAGTAACTGGCCTGGTCGCCCTGGACACCTGGTGGGAAAAAACAGAACCGGTTAGGATGGTCTCTTCCAGGGCATCGAGATTTGTGGGCGAGGTCAGGTTCCGATAAAGTGGCGTAGTACCCGTCTTGAAATCCTGACGTGTGAAATTGCTAAAAAGTGGATTTTTCAATTGCAATCCAATGCGAAAGATCTGATCTGTAACCGGAATTAAGGGAACACCGGCTTCATCCTTTTCAATAAGGGCATAAAAAATTCCGTTGTTTGTACGCGTAAGGATCTTTCCCCTGCGGGAAAGAAATGAAGTATCAGGAGGAATAACAAATTCAAAATCAGCGCACTGATTTGTATAATAACTATGGGCGATCTTCACAGAGAACAATATGCCAAATGTTGTGCTCATTTTGTGTGAATATTTGTTTGAATAGATGTAATAGGTTGTTGTATTCCTGAAGACACTTCGTCCTGAATAATTATCATCCGGATCCTGTAAGTCACAGATGGCAAATGCTTTGCTCCAAGGAAGGCCCACACCTGGTTCAATTGTTCAAAATTCAGGAGTTCAAGATTTATGGTAAGCTTTCCAATCTTAGGTGAGAGGGCAGGGTACTCAGCCGATGTAAACAACAGGTGTGATTGGAAATAGGTCAATACCAGGGAGATCGCTTTCCAGGCTTCTTCATAAATTTTGAAATTCGCAGCAAACATGATATTAAGGGAAAGCTTCAGTTCAGGTTCTTGTCTGACCTGTTGTCCATTCACGATGCTGTATTCAGGAAGATGATCCTTAAGCAAACGGTCTTCTTCGAGATTTAATACAGTCAGGGCAATCGATTCTTCAGGGAAAGCATATTTTCCCGCTTCAGTGGCAATTTTTGATAATCTGACATCAACGTTTGTTGAATTCGTTCGGGCCAGAATATAAGTGTTTAGTTCGTCTCTTAAAAAGATCAACGCCTGATCAATCATATGCTGTAGGTATTAGAAAAATGATGCTTTAATCGAAGCAACTCAATTTAAACTTACAAGTATTCTTATGACAGCTTTTTATTTTTATCCGAAATTAGGAAGGAAACCAATTGCTCTTTTAAAACTATGATTTATTTTGTTTTGATCCTTTAAACAGAAATGATCTGTTTTTGTTTAAATATTTCTGTTAAAATTAATAAAATATTGGAATATTTTATTAATGAACAATTTCGGAGTATTTTGGAAAA
The DNA here is from genome assembly GCA_903927965.1 of uncultured Bacteroidia bacterium. GTDB lineage: Bacteria > Bacteroidota > Bacteroidia > Bacteroidales > Prolixibacteraceae > JAAFHB01. Next base: position 4,938 of record CAIYPA010000008.1, read on the forward strand.
GCTTGATTTCATAAACTGCAGAAAAGAAAAAATCAACCTAGGCTCTTTCCTTGACTTCGAGAAGTGGTTTTGGATTGATTCTTATTACCAGCCTGATGGTCTATTAAATCCTGAACCCAATTCTGCTAGCATACCAGCAAAATGGATCAACTCAGGCTCGCTCCAGTAAGGACCTACAACCTGTAGTCCGAGTGGAAGCCCCTCGCTGTCAATACCGGCTGGAATGGTGATCGAAGGGTTCCCGGAGGCGTTGAATGGGGCGGTGAAAGGCCAAACATAGTGCGGGTAGATCACTTCATTGCCATCATAGGTGATGCGTGACCCGATCTTGCACCTTTTGTAGGCCGGTCCGAAAGCAACCGGACATATCAGGAAATCGAATTGTTTAAAGAGGTTTTCCCACCTTTCGGTGACCTGGTTTTTCGTGTACATGGCACGTGCATAGTGGTTGGCATCCATTTTATATGCACTGTTCAGTCCCTTGTTGAAGGCATTTGTCCCTTTTAGGAAGGTGGACTTTATTTCCATTTTTAGCAGTTGCCTTATAATCCAGGGAACGCCCTGTGCTGTGACGTAAGGAAAAAGGCTGACCCACAAGTCAAGGGTGTCGGAATGCAACTTGTCATCCGGAATTCCCTTGACTGCAGTTCCACCCTTCTTCTCAAAAGCCCTCATCAGTTTTCGGATGGCATCACTTACAGGCCGACTGGCAGGGAAGCCGGGCCAACCGTCCACCCAGGCTATCCGATAATCAGAAAATGGTTTGCCAGTAGGAGGCTGCCAATCGATCCTCGGGATATTACGATCGCATGGATGGGGGCCTGTGATCACTTTCCATAGAACTTCAAGATCGGCGATGTTTCTGGCCAGTGGTCCGGCTGATGCCAGGTGGATGAGGAACGATTTGGCTTGTTTGGGGATGGGTATATTCCCGTCCGGAGGAACGGTGCGATCGGTTGGCTTGAGTCCGAAAAGTCCGCAGAAAGCGGCTGGCAAACGGACAGAGCCCCCGATGTCAGATCCGAGTTCCAGCGGTGTAAATCCGGCAGCCAGCGCAGCCGCGCCACCACCCGTGCTTCCTCCGGGTGTATAAAGATCGCCATAAGGGCTTTTACCTTCGGGATACAGGTCTCCTTTCACCTGGTAATCCATCAGATTTTTTGGGATGTTGGTCTTGCCGATGATCACTGCGCCACTGTTGCGGATCCGTTCAACGACAAGCGCATCACGGTCGGCAATAAAATTTCGGAAATACTTGAAATTCATTGTGCTAGGAGTCCATTTCATCCAGAAGGCCTCTTTTATGGTCACTGGGACGCCATGCAGTGGTCCCCGAAACTGGCCATTTCTGGCCTCCTCGTCACATTGGGCTGCAGTCCTTAGGGCCTCCTCTTCAAACAGCATAACGATAGCGTGGATTCTCTCGTCCAGTTTTTTGATCCTCCCAATGTGTTCACTTACGATTTCAACGCTCGATGCCTTACCAGTACGAATCATCTCAGCCAGTTCGGTTGCAGGACGATAGATATAACTTTCCATAAAACAGCTAATTAATGTTAAACAATCTAATTATCTCAATGGGTTATAAAAATTCATGGGACTGCCATAGGGTGACTTGTACCATGATTGCCGATTCCAAATATATAGAGTATTTTTCAAATTCAAAACAACGTTTCAAAAAGGCTTTTCATCCCCGTCCGAAGTGAGATTTACACTTTCTCGGACATTCGATCGCGGACGGTTTGGCTGTTTTTCCCATACCCTGGGTTGCACGGTCCCAAATAGTCTTGTGCATTGACAGGGTTTTTGTTCGGGCTCGCTTATCCAGGGCTATGGATATTTATCTCTCGGGTAATGGATCCAAAGACGGATTTTGAAACGTTTTCGGAATTTTGATATGTAATGGTTTGATCAAACTATATTTAAAACCTACAGAATAACAATCTTTATTATACATTTTGCATGATATTGACAATCAATATTTAAGACGCACCCTTTAGGGCTGGGGGTGAAGACAGAATCAAACAACTATTAAAATTTTGGATTGCGCCCCAAAGTTTAAAGAAATGTAGAATTGGTTGGCAGATGAATTTTCAATGCTAACCATGTACTAGTTTTTGCCAAACACATGCTGGCAATTCAGGGGTCAACATGATCCGGATTATCCACTTTAGACCGCTTGCGCAAAAGTGGTTGCAGCACTTGTTGACGTAAGGTTATGAGACTTCCGATTAATTGGAACAAGCTTTACTTTCTTATTACGAGAAAATTGCACCTTCCCGAAATTTCGATAACCCGCTGTATAGGTGACCAGTACGTAATTATTTTTTTTGTCTATTGCTTATATCTTGTCTATTATCCCAAAATGAAACTATTTGAATGTGGTCTTGACGTATTTCATAGAAAATCAAATATACTTTCATTGGAATAACCCGGGTAATTTTATTTGAAGTAAGTCTTCCAATTAATTCATTTTTTGAAAGATTACTGGTTAAATATTCTATCTCGTTTAGCAGATTTAAACTATAGCGAGTGCTTTTATTCCGTTGATTAAAATATTCCAGAATCTGTTTCAATTCACTACTTGCTCGAGTTGACCAAATTATTCTTTTGTAAGCCATTTTTTCATCTCAGCCATTAATTGGTCATTCTCAATATAATTACCATTTTTAATATCTTCCCTTCCCTTCAGAATCGAATCATTCTGCTCAGTAGATAATTGATAAAGAGCCTGTTCAGATGAATCAAATATTGTCTGAAGTGCTCTAAGAAAATTCAAATCATTAGAATCTTTTATTCTCGAAATCAAGCTGTTTTTTATTTGAGTCGTCATATCCATAATCATCTGTTTTTAATCTCTTGAAAACCTACGAAAATACAAATTTTCGGGACAAAAAGAACTGATTGGCGAGTGTATTTTTCCAGAGGGTGTAAGTCACCCGATGCCCCCCGACTTTCGGGGCAGGCAGGGAATCGGAGATCAGCGAAGCCAAAACCGAATATAAGCTATCCATTGACAACCACTTGGGTGAACAATCAAAATTTTGGAATGCGCCACAAAGTTTCAAAAGTTGGATGACGATATCAAACAATATTACAGCACCTTCACTCTCAGGACCTGTCATTGCGCGGAGTGCAGTACAATCAAAATTTGAAAGATAATTATGTGCACTCCAAAGCAATCCCAAACTAAGAAGCACTGTGCCAAAAACACTGTTCTGGAAAGTGCTTCAAACATGGGATTGCCACACCAAACACCTTGTCCCTGCTAACCATTTAATATCTAGTCGTTTGGTTCGCAATGACAGTTTCAGGAGAGAGATCGTCCTAACCAAAAAAGTGCTAACCATTTAATATTTTGATGATTGGTCGTCTTGACGACTCCAAAAGGAAGATCTTCCAAAATATTGGATTGTATCACAGACTTTCAAGAGGCTTTTCATCCTCGTCCGAATGGAGCTTTGCACTTTTTCTAACATCCAATCACGGACGGTTTGGCTGCTGTGTCGTTACCCTGGGTGGCGCGGTCCAAGGGTCTTTTGAGCTTTGACACGGCTTTTGTTCGGGACCGCTTACCCAGGGTTATTCAGGTTTTTCCCCATTCAGGGGATTGACCATAGTAGGATTTTGAAACAGTTCCAAAGGCTATCAACTTCGGAAATCCATTTATCCGCTAAGCACAAATCAATACACCGTTGGTGTTATAGTATTGTAGGATAAATGGATAACCCATCAACCAGCGGCGCAATCAGAAAGTTGTTGGTAGAGTGAACGATCAATGCGCCGCAAAATTTCAAAAGTTGTGGGAAGATACCAAACAACATAACAGCAAGATCCCACTTAGAACCTGTCATTGCGCGGAATGCCGCATAATACAAATATTTAAAGATAATCCTCTGCACAACAACATGTTCCTGACTGTCCTTTTTTCCGGAACTCATCGGAAAAGCAATTCCTAACTAAGGAGCACCGTTCCAAAGACGTTGTTATGGAGGGTGCTTCAAACATGGGATTGCCGCATCATTTAGATACTTATCCGTTACTCACGATTTATTTTATATCCAATTTTCGGCCTTTCTTTCTTTATCTTTTCTCCCTGCATCAAATCCCGCAACGCTTGAAATACAACTGAAAACTGCTTATCGTATTTAGCTTCCAATTCCAATAGTTTTTTTGATAATTCTTTATTGCTTAATAGGATATCTCGAAATTTAACAAAAGCACGCACAATTAAAACGCTTGTTTGAACGGCTGTTGGTGTATTTAATACGCTTGCCAGCATAATAGCTCCATGTTCCGTAAATGCGTATGGATTTGTTCTTGAAAACTTAATTTTCATCAGGTGGTTGCAATTTGCGATAACTATTTCCTGGTATTAATGATGTATTTCCCATAATCTTTCAGAGGATATCGCAAAATGCGATATCCTCTGAAAGATACGAAATTCCATTGAATTGTAGTGAATTATTTGGGGTTATTTGGTAAAGGTGTTCCAATTTTTGCAGCTCCACCATAGTCACCTATAAGAATCTTAACATCGATTTCCATATACCCTTACCGCTGAGGGAGTTTTCATCCAAGGCGTAATCTTCTTTTTTCTTAATCTTACTGAGTTCTGCCCTTTTCTTATTTAAAGCTTCCTCCAAATAATAATCATCTTGCAATCCCAACCAGAATTTAGGTGAAGTCCCAAAATACATACTAAGTCTCAGTGCAGTATCTGCTGTTATTGGTCGTTCTCCTTTTAGTATGGAGGAAGTTCTGGTTTGAGGGATTCCGATATCCTTTGACAACCTGTAGGCGGTTATATCCATTGGTTTTAAAAATTCTTCTAAAAGAATTTCTCCGGGATGTATGTTTGCTAAGGAACTGTCAATAAATAAATGTCACAAATTAGGGGAGATTATATAGTTCCAATCACCATGAAAGTCATTTCTAAGGATATTTAGTTTTTCCTTTTCTTGTTCTGTAACTTTTACCCCTGTTAAGTATACATTTTCATCAA
>CAIYPA010000009.1 GCA_903927965.1 uncultured Bacteroidia bacterium
ACTTCCATCGCTTCTAATTATTAGGTTGATTTTATTACTTTTATAGACATTCATTAACCCTTATTGCTTTGGTTGCAAGATAGACAGCGTAAAATAATTTTTGCCACTATTTTTTGAAAAGATTTTAAAAGTTATCAACTGAAGTGTGTTAATAGCTTGAATTATAGGTATATATGATTTGTAAAAGGCAAAGAAGTTAACCAAAATGCGAAATTTTGGAATCGTCAATAGTTTGAGATATACAGAATTACCTTTGAAATGGGCGGGAAAAACGACCAGAAGTAGTTGTTAACTAAAAAGGTATTTCACAATTTCTTTTGATGCTCCCCGATTTTGATCGACATAGTGAACGGCACTGGCTGAAGCATCTTTTAGAATTTTGGGATTTGATAGAAAGGTGTCCATTTGAAATTCGAGTTCTTCATAATTGCTGATACAAATGGCCGCGCCCAGGTCGATCATGTCGTATGCTTCCTGGAATTTATGATAATCGGGTCCAATAATTACGGGTAGTCCGAAAGCGGCTGGTTCGAGGATACTGTGGATACCAGAAGTGAAACCTCCACCCACATATGCAAGGTTGCCGTATCGGTAAACCGAAACCAGATACCCATATCCATCCACAATCAGGACTTCTGCTTCCATCAAACTTTCCTTCGTAGCTTTTGAATAAAAGACAAAAGATTTTTCGAGTGCATTAACAATCCTATCGAGGTTTTGTGGGGTCACTTCATGCGGGGCAATCACAAATTTCTGGCCAAGAGGAGATTTGTTTATATATGGGATTAATAAGTCTTCATCTTCTTTCCATGTACTTCCTGCCACAATGACTTTTTGTCCCTGGCAAAAAAAATCAAGTTTTTCAAGAAGGGGTGCTGCGTCCGATATTTCGCTCACCCGATCCAGACGTGTATCACCTGACATTGAGACATTGCTAAACTTGAATTTTTGAAGCAGATCGTACGACGACTGGTTTTGAACAAAAATATGTTCGTAACATGCAATGGCATTCAGGTACCATTTTCCCCATGGTTTGAAAAAGATCTGAGATGGCCGGAACAATGCGGAAAAAATATAAGTGGGTATCCCGGCTTCTTTTAGCTGGGTCAGGAAATGATACCAAAATTCATATTTAATAAAAAATACCTTATCGGGTTTTACAATCGAAATGAACCTTTTTGCATTTTTCCGGGTATCGAGTGGAAGGTAAAAAATATAATCGGCATGTTCATAGTTTTTCCTCAATTCGTACCCTGAAGGGGAAAAGAAAGTAAGCAGGATTTTGTATTCTGGTTTTAATTTCCGAATGGCCTCTATTACAGGCCTTCCCTGTTCAAACTCCCCCAAAGATGAGGCATGGAACCACAACAGTGGTTCGCCTGGTATGATGGTGTCGCTAAGCCGTTTAAAAATATCGTGCCGACCTTCGATCCATTTTCTGGCTTTTTCGTTCCGAATCGAAACAATCCGAACCAGCAGGTAATATACAAGTATTCCTAAGTTGTAAAGCCACCTCATTTTTTATCCATTTGGGTTTACAAATGTATTTCATTTAAGTAAATATACGAAACCATAAAACTCATTCGATATTGTTTTGATATCCAATGTCCTCAGGCAAATTTGGCAGAAAGGAAGCCGCCACGGCAAGTTGGTCGCACCGCTCATTTCCGGGTATATTGGCATGTCCTTTTATCCATACAAATCGAATCGAATGAAGCGGATAAGTGATCAGGAACCTTTTCCATAAGTCACTATTCTTCTTTCCTTTAAAGTTGGTTTTTATCCAGTTGAAAACCCATCTTTTTTCGACCGAATCAACAACATACTTTGAATCGGTATAGATTGTGACTTTGCATGGTTTAACTTTTAATGCTTCCAGTCCTGCCAAAACTGCCATCAACTCCATCCTGTTGTTTGTCGTAAGCTTGAATCCCTGTGAAAGTTCTTTCCGATACTGTCCAGAAATCAAAACAACCCCATAACCGCCTGGGCCGGGATTGCCTCGCGCGGCTCCATCGGTATAAATTATGATTTCAGGATTTTCGGTAACTGCCATGTGTTTGGTTATAAATTATGAAGCTGAAGTGACCCGGGAAGTGCAATCCCGATCCGCTCCAGCTTCATCCACATTTGAAATGCACGTTCTATCTTACCAGCTTCATCTCGTTTATCAAATGGGTCGCACCAGCGTACTTATCAATTGTCCAAAGTACAAACCGGATGTCAACATTGATACATTTTTGAATTGCAGCCTCGTATGCAATATCACCGCTCATGGCTTCCCAGTTGCCATCGAAAGCAATCCCAATCAGCTCTCCATTGCCGTTCATAACCGGGCTACCAGAATTCCCACCTGTGATGTCGTTATTGGAGGTAAAACAAGTATGCAATGTGCCATCTTTATCCCCGTATTGACCGTAATCTTTGGCATTGTAGAGATCAATTACTTTTTGAGGAAAGTCGAAGTCAACATCTCCGGCAATCCCCTTCTCGGGATATCCTTTCAACGTCGTGAAGTAATTATAATAAGTGGCATCACGGGGCTCATAACCATTTACCTCCCCATAAGTCAATCGCATTGTTGAATTGGCGTCAGGATAAACCGATTTGTTGCTGTTCATTTCGTTTAATCCGGCAACAAACAATCTCCGGGCCCTTTCAACCTTACCAGTCGATTTGTTCATATCCTGGTTTATTGTATTCATTGTCACGAATATTGAGCGCATGGCCACAAAAGCCATATCTTTGTCGAGAACTTTGAAGGATGGGTTTTTCAGGAACGATTCCATCCTGGTCTTATCGACAAAGATGGATTTATCGAACATTTTTTGAACATATAGGTCAAAATTGCCTTTAAATTTGGATTTCACGACCTCAAAAACCGAAGGAATATATTTGGGTGAGACTTTTGCCGCGTAAATTTTCAATAAGGCCCCGGCAACTTTCATGTCGGTATTGGCATCGTAATCCTTAAAATATTCATCCAACGATTTTTGCACAACCTTTGCGGCGGACTCAATATTGTCTTTATTTTTCCCTTTTAAGGCCTGGTAAAGTGAAGAGGCACCTGCAGAAAACCCGAAGATTTCTGCGCCACCTAACAAGGCCTCGCGGGCATATTGGGACGCAATTTTTTCATCTACAGTTTGAAAAGCAGCATTGATGGAATCGAGGGCAGTGCCATATTTTGCGATCCTTTCGGGTGATTCGTTTACCCATTTCATAAAGTCCTTTTCGAT
>CAIYPA010000010.1 GCA_903927965.1 uncultured Bacteroidia bacterium
ATAGATTTTCAGCTTATTGATACGAAATTGCCTAAGGTAAAAATTATCAACCGTTTTAATTTTACCTCACTTGATCAGGTTGACCTGGTTTACGAATATCGGGCAAACGGGCAATCCGTCCAGACCGGAACAATTGATGGTACTTTCATCCTTCCGGGTCAATCAACTGAAATCATAATCCCTGCACTTAAAACAGCAGATCCTTCTAATCCGGAAATTTGCCTTAACCTTTATGCCAGATTGAAAAAAGCAACTTGTTGGGCTGCTGAAGGTTTTTGCATCGCAAGAGAGCAGTTTGTACTGAAACCGTTCACATTTCAGAATATCAATGGTTCAGGAAACGAACTGCGCACCAAGGAATCGGATACCGAAGTAGTGGTTCAGAAAGAAGATTTCAAAGTAAGTTTCAGCAAAAATACCGGAGCCATGCAGAGTTGGCAGGTCAAACAAAAAGAGTTGTTGAGCGGTTCTCTTGAACCCTATTTCTGGAAGCCCACCAACGACAACCAAAAGATGAGTGGTTTTGAGCACGAACAGGGAAAATGGAAAACTGCCGGAGAAAAACGGATCGTCGAAAAGGTGGAAATCACTAAAAAAGATGGTGTGTTATCCGTCCGGTTTAACATGAAACTGCCAACCATCGGTGCCACTTATCAACTTATTTACCAGCTAAATGACAAAGGAAAGATACAGGTCAATGCCGCCTATCATCCATTTTGCGACACAATTCCCTTGATACCCAAATTTGGAATGCGGATTCAGTTAACATCCGATTTTAAATTGGTTAACTGGTATGGGCGCGGCCCATATGAAAACTATCCGGACCGGAAAACCGGTTCGCTGATTGGAATTTACGAATCAAAGCTAGAAAATTTCATAACGGCTTATCCGGCACCGCAAGACAATGCCAACCGCTGTGATGTACGTTGGTTCTCGTTTTCAGAAGAAAATGGCCGTGGCATTAAAGTGACCGGTTTGCAGCCGCTTTGTTTTCATGCCTGGCCCTACACCGAAGACGATCTTAAAAAAGCAAAACATCCTTTTGATTTGCCTAAACGGGATCTGATCAACCTGAACATCGACCAGAATATTCACGGTGTTGGAGGAAACGATACCTGGGGTGCCAAAACAATGGAGAAATATACGATCACAGGGAATATGCCTTACCAGTATGGTTTTATTTTGGAATATACAGGAAACAAATAGCATCAATACCAGGAATCATCCCAGGACATTGTTGATGGGTCAGTTTAAGAAATGAAAAGCAGTATATAGCGGTTAATGTTTTATATACGTGATCATTCAGGTAAAAAACGGTTCTGTTGATTTTCAGCCATGTGAGCCATTCAGCCCGTTTTTGGAGACATGAAAAGAACGAAACAAATGATAATCAAGATATTTCAACTAATGATTGGAACCTGAATTTTCTTTCACCGGTAAAACAAATGAAAAAAACTGAATAGAAATATATTTCGACACCAATAAAAAAATAAGTCTCTGTAATATATTGATTTACAGAGACTTATTAAATAATTAGTGACCCCACCGGGATTCGAACCCAGATCAAAGGAACCGGAATCCTCCATTCTATCCATTTAACTATGGGGCCTTTGGTAAAGCGTTACAAAAGTAACAATTTTCACGGAACAGAAAATGGGAAATGAACAATTCACCGAAAAATAGAAGTTAAAATATCCAATGTTAAATTTTCCAGGACCTCAGTGATTTCTGATTAAAAGAGTTGTGCTTCATGTCGAAAATGTTACTTTCGCAGTTATCACTAAATCTGAATGAATATGGTACCGAGTGAATTGATCAATGTATTGAGAGAGGATTTTCAAAATTATCTAAATAATTTTAAATCAGAAGATTACAACGAAAATCCCATTGTTGTCAAGACCATTGCACACATTGGAAGAGTTGTCGAAAATATCCGTATCCTCGCAAGTTCACTTGAATTAAGTGAGAATGAGAAAATTGTTGCCGAGCTGATAGCTAAATATCACGACATAGGAAGGCTTTGGATCCTACTCCCTGAGAATCAAGAGAAAAAAATTACCGACCATGCTGACGCAAGTGTAGAATACCTAAAAACGAATTTGGTTTTCGGCCAGCTTGATGAACCAACTCAACACATTATTATTCAGGTGATTAAAAATCACAATAAACCTGAGTTGCCAAAAAAGGAGGGTGAGGCTGTGATATTCTATGCAATGTTGATCAGGGATGCCGATAAATTGGAAACCTGGCGTTCGACGGTTGAGTACATTACCAGAAAAAGTGGCAGGCCTAACCTGGCTGCCGAACTTTCCCTCTCAAACAAACCCTTTGTGACCCCATCGTTTATTAAAATAATCACTGAGGGCGGCATTCCAAATAAAAATGAAATCCAGACGTTAAATGATTTACTAATATTTCAAATGTCGTGGATATTTGAATTGCACCTGAAGAAGAGCTTTCAAATCCTGAACCAGAAACAGTTTATCCGCCAGCTTTACGATGCTTTGCCCAAAAACGACCCGGTAATCGAGGTTTATAGGGCGATCAGGATCTATATCGAAAATAAAATTTAGGACCTTTTTTGCCACAAGATTTTCTATGTATGCCATAATCGACGTTGAAACGACCGGAACAGGTGCAGCTTATGGAAAGATTACCGATATTGCGATTGTCCTTCACAATGGCGTTGAAGTAACGGAGATTTATTCCACCCTCATCAATCCAGAATGCAACATCCCCTATAACATCACCCGGTTGACTGGTATTACGAACGAGATGGTCGCCAACGCCCCTAAGTTTTATGAAGTTGCGAAAAAAATCATCGAGCTGACTGCTGGAAGGGTTTTCGTCGCCCACAATGCCATGTTTGACTATTCATTTGTAAAAGAGGAATTTAAGCGTTTGGGATACGATTACAAGCGGAAAACAGCTTGTACCGTAAAATTAAGCAGGAAACTCCTACCTGGACACCGCTCCTATTCTCTGGGAAATATTTGTGAAGATCTGGGCATCGTCAATACCGACCGGCACCGTGCTTTAGGTGATGCACTGGCTACCACCAAGCTTTTCGAGATCATACTGACCCAGAACAACCTGCTCGAATCGACACTTTTTGTCCACCAGACCTATCCCCTTTCCCAGGAAAAAATTGCTGAAATACCTGGAAAAACGGGGGTCTATTACTTTTACGATGCCCAGGGTACAATTATCTACATTGGAAAAAGCAACGACATCCACCAACGTGTATTGACCCATTTTAATAATTCACAAACCAAAAAAGCGATCGAGATGCGTGACCGGATCGCCGATGTTTCGTGGGAAATAACAGGTAGCGAATTGATTGCACTTTTGCTCGAATCGGCTGAGATTAAAAAACATACCCCGCTTTACAACCGGAGGCAACGGAGGTCTGCCTTTAACTTTGGGTTATTTTCATTTGAGGACGATAACGGATATATTAATCTGAAAATCAGTAGTATAGAAGGGGATGACATTCCATTGACTACCTTCCATTTTCATCAGGAGGCGATCAATTACCTCCATTTTCTGGCAGAAAAGTACGCTTTGTGCAAAAAGCTATGCCATCTTGAAAATACTTCCGGTGAATGTTTCAATACTCAGCTTCACGATTGCCGGGGAGCATGTAGCCAACTTGAAAGTGCCGAAAGTTACAATATCAGGGTAAATAAATCAGTCCATCCTTTGCTTTACAGATCTCCTAACTTTTTTGTGATCGATCAGGGACGTTCCCCAAATGAAAAGGCAATTGTCAAAATTGCCAATGGACGATTTGTCGGATTTGGATATATATCGACAGATGAAATGGCGAACGACCTTGAGCCGTTGCACGATTGCATACGGAAATACAACGACAACCGCGATACCAGAGGTATCATAAAGGGGCACATTAACCGGAATAAACGGTTGAAAATTATTGAATTGCATTAATCGTTCCCTACACCCAAGCCTTCGGCATAACGTTTTAATGCTCTTTCGCGTGCAAAACGGTGCTCGACAATTGGTTTCGGATAATCGTCTGTGCCAAATTCAGGAATCCAGGTTTTTATGTATTCAGATTGCGGATCAAACTTGCTTGCCTGTAACTCAGGATTGAATATCCGGAAATAAGGAACTGCGTCACAACCCGAACTTGCTGCCCATTGCCACCCGCCATTGTTGGAGGCCAGTTCATAATCGTTTAGTTTGCCTGCAAAATAAGCTTCCCCCCAACGCCAGTCGACCAACAGATGTTTGCATAAAAAGCTGGCTGTGATCATCCTAAGCCGGTTGTGCATAAATCCGGTATGGTTAAGTTCACGCATTCCTGCATCGACCATCGGATAACCTGTTCTTCCTTCGCACCAGGCATTGAAATGATCAAGATTATTTTCCCAACGGATGTTGTCGTAGGCAGGTTTGAAAGCACGTGTGGCAACATGAGGGAAATACCACAGGATCTGACTGTAAAAATTCCGCCAGATCAGTTCTGAGAGGAAAGTATCGGAGTGCAGGATTGCGAGGGCCGTCACCTTTCGAATGCTGATTGTCCCAAAACGTAGGTGGACACTTAACTTTGAAGTGCCATTCC
>CAIYPA010000011.1 GCA_903927965.1 uncultured Bacteroidia bacterium
ATCTTCTAAAACAATATTGATCAAAGCTTTACCTTCAGTTGGAACTTCCTTCATTTTCATTCCAACAAATGAAAATTGCAAAGTCGCCTTGTCTGGAATACTTGAAAGTGAGTATCTTCCATCCTGATCGGTAATTATCCCGGTTGTTGTACCTTTTACCACGACCGAAACGCCCGGAAGTGATGCTCCCGTCGAGTCGGTAACTTTACCAGAAACCGTTTTGCCCTGCTGCTCTGGCAAATTGACAACCTCATTCGGGTAAAGCAAAATCTGGCGGTTAACCACTTTAAAATTTATATTAGTACTGGCAAAAAGTTTTTGCAGCACTACATCAACGGTGTTGGATTTGGCATCAAGGTCAACCTTACGGTCAACATCCACCTGCTTGTTGTTGTACATGAAAAAAAACTCGCTTTGGGATTCAATGGCATCGAGCACTTCTTTGACACTCACGTTCCGGACATCAATGTCCAATTTGGTTTTTTGTGCATAGCTGTTGGAAAACGCACTGAAAACACTGATAACCAGCAGCAATAAGGTTAGCCGCATAATAAATAGAATTTTTTGTGTAGCCGGATTTCGCCGGTACAAATGAATTAAATTTTGCATACTTTTGAATGATTTAGTTTTTGAATCTTTTATGTAACTCTTTTATCAGGAAGCGTCTTGCATAAAAAATTCTGATGAATAATAAACTACTTTAATAAACAGGGAGTCTCGAACACTTCCTGTTTTTTTGTGCCTGATCTTTTATCTTTTCATATTTTTCCTGTATTTAATAGTTACTTTTTCTCCTTCAATTTTATATTCAATGGGTGTGATGAACGAGATCAGTTCAAGTACTTCGCGCAGGCTTTCGGTCTTAACCTTAAATGTATAATTGTAGTTGTAACGAAGTGCATTGTCGAGGGTAATCGTCACACCATACCACTTTTCGAGGTAATGGATTACCTCGTCAAATGGTTGATTATTGAATATCAAAATATTGTTGATCCAGGAAGCAAGTGCTTCCGGATTCTGGGTGAGCACGACTTTGCCCAATCCATTGTTGTAAACCAATTGTTCCCCCGGATTCAGTTTCGACATTAACTGGTTGTTCCGGTCATAAACTTCAACTTTTCCAGAGATCAACGAAACCTCGATCCCTTTCTTAAACCGATCTTCGTTTACATTGAAACGTGTCCCATAAACTTTTACCCTGATATTTCCCCCATCCACCAAAAATGGATGGTCAGGGTCTTTGAAAACGGCAAAAAAACATTCCCCCTTCATCGATACCTCACGGTTTTGTGCAGTAAAATTGCTTGGGTATTCCAGTTCAGAACCAGAATTCAACCAAACGCGGGTGCTGTCGGGCAATACAATTTGGGTTTTGCTCCCTTCCGGTGCGATTATCCTGACCATTTGAACTGGGTTCGGGTGCTTAAAGAAGCCACCAAAACCCAGACCTGAAATAAAAACAATTGCAACGACCGATGCAGCTGCAATCCATTTGAAAAAACTGCTGAATTCGATTTTCCGACTGTGTGAACGTCCTATGCGGCCCATTAACTTCTCCCAGTTGATGGAGTTGTCGGGTTCGTAAAATTGGGTTTTATTCCTTGTGATCGACCATGTATCGACGATTTCGGAGAGGATCGCCGGATTTTCTGGCGACTTGCCGAGCCACTCCTCTATTTGCAGGAGTTGAACGTCGTTGGCTTCGTTTTTTAGTCTGGCAGCAATGGCTTCCCAGGGTATGTTGTTTGTTTTCATTAGTAGTTGTTTCGAGGATATGTCGCAGGAATAAGAAAAAACCCCCAACCGGAATTGAATTAATTTTGAAAATTCTTTCTCTTGGCTGTTCGTGGTAGGATTTGAGGGTAAGCTACTGGCGGTTGGCAACTGGCGGCTGGCGGTTCGTATAATGATTATGTTTGGAAGTTTAAAATTGAAAACCCATTGAAATACTATTCCCCGATTAAAATTTCAGCACGAACAGCCAGTTGCTAGCAGCCAGTTGCCAGCCGCTAACATTTAAGCCCCCGATCACTCTAACATTTGCAGTACGATCCACCAAAGAAAAATCTGTTTATAATAGGGTCCCAACGATTCGCGCAATTTGCGCAGCGCAATCCCAACATGGTTTTCGACTGTTTTGGAACTCAACCCTAGCTTTTCGGCAATTTCGTTGTACGACAAATTTTCCTCCCAGGCCATCTGATAGACCTGACGGCTTTTTTCGGGGAGTTTTTGTATTGCGCTTTCGATCAGGTTACGAAGTTCGATGATTTCCATCAGTGTCTGGGCATCGGGGTCATTGGGAAAAGAGGCTTCGTCCGTACCAATTTGAGGGAATAATTGTTGATGTTCTTTCCTGTAAAGGGATACTGCCCTGTTCTTGGCAGCTGCAAGAAGGAAAGATTTAAAAGTTGTCCTGATCTGAAGGGTGTTCCGCTTTTCCCAGACATAGGTAAAAATATCGAGAGCAATCTCTTCAGCAAGTTCTTTGCGGTGCAAATAGATCAGCAGAAAGTTGCAAAGGTCTGAAAAGTGGTGGTCGAACAAATGACGATAGGCAAAAATATTACCATCTACCAATTGTAGTAGTGCCTCCTGATCGTCCCTGAATTTTTGCATCCCCATTGCACAAACATAATAAAAAAAAATAATCTAACCGAAGTATTTTTCAGTAAACCTTAAATACCTTTATCTACTTTCCAGATTTCGGAGATTTGGCGGCTGGTAATTGGTTTCTGGTGCCTGGCTGCCCTTTTAAGATGGAACATGCAATCAAACTACATTGTTTGTTTCTGATTAAAATACTATATATCAATATTATATGAATTTATTCACCCAAACAATTCATGTATAACAATTTTTTAGAGGAGGCTACAAGAATGATTTTGATGGTTTTAAACATATCATTTGCGGTATATTGAATCAATTGCACAGTGGCTTTTGCAATGGCTTGATTTATTGCGGATTCTTCTTTTTCCGGTGTTTCAATTTCCTCTGCTTTCAGGTATTTTAATTCTATGACG
>CAIYPA010000012.1 GCA_903927965.1 uncultured Bacteroidia bacterium
ACTGCATCATCCCGTTCCCCTGCTCCCTTATCACATTAAGGCCTCTAAGCGTTGTATTTATGGTTGCCTCGGTCAATTCTTCCGGGCGTGCCGTCCTCCCTTCGACCATATAATACTTACACAGACTTTCTGATAGCGAGGTGATCGGGGCAATCGAATTCATGATTTCGTGCATCAATACCCTGATCAGTTTCATCCAGGAGTCCAGCTCCTTTTCGTCAAGTTCATTTCGGATATCCTGTAAAGACAACATAATCAACTCATTGTCTTTTAACTTAAATGAGCTTGCTTTTACCGACAACTGAATCGTCCCACGTTTGGTTGCAACGGAAACAAGTTTTTGTTCGAATGGTTTGATATTCCGGATGGCCTGAAACAAGTTCCGGTTGATCCGTTCAAGCTGGTTGATATGGGTAAGCACCTCAACCGACAACATTTTTTTCAATGCGGTATTGGCATGGATCACAAATCCCTGTGGATCGAAGGTCAATATTCCTGTCGCAACATGTTCAAGCAATGTCTGGTAATATTGTTCCTGCTGTCGGCTTTCGATCTTCAGTTGCTGGATTTGTTTGTTGACATTGTTGAAACCTTCATGCAATTCCTTGATTGTTATATCGTTGACATGAGTAGGAAATGACAAGGTACTATCGTCGTTTTTGACCGAATCCAGAAAATAGCTTATTTTCCGGTTTGTGCCATTCAGGTAACCGATCAGGTTAAAAATGACCAATAAGATAACGAACGAGGTTAAAACCACCAGGAGCCACGACCCTTTCATGGCAACTACCCACCCTGCCAGCAACGACAAAATCACAATTAGCAGCACCCTAAATACCAGGTTGTAATATAGGTTCCGACTGATCATATCCCAAATTTTTTCATCTTGTTGTATAAGGTCTGCCGCGAGATCCCCAACTGCTCGGCTACTGCGCTGAGGTTGCCGTTATTTTTACCGATGGAAAAACTGATCATCCGCTTTTCCATCTCCTCAAGTGTAAGGTCCGATTCAGTAACCTTTTCATTTACAGAAGGACGCATAAAAAAATCTTCACTTTTCAAGGCATTTCCTTCACTTAAAATAACCGCTTTTTCGATCGTGTGCTGAAGTTCCCTGATATTTCCCGGCCACGCGTAATTGAGCAGCTTATCTTGTGCCTGCTGATTGATCTTCAGGTTTGGTTTGTTGTATTTTGTGGCATACTTCCGGAGGAAAAATTCGGCCAAAACCAATATATCCGCTCCACGTTCGCGAAGGGGGGGCACCTCAATTTGAATTGTATTGATACGGTAAAGCAAATCCTCCCTGAAAAGACCTTCATGGACCATGCTTTCGAGGTTTTTGTTTGTGGCACAAATTAAACGGATGTCGATGGGAATATTCTGATTCGATCCGACCTTTGAGATTTGCCGGTTCTGAATGGCAGCCAATAGTTTAGACTGCAAATGAAACGAAAGGTTGCCAATTTCGTCGAGGAAAAGGCTCCCTTTATCGGCAATCTCGAATTTACCCGATCGGCTTTCCCTGGCATCGGTAAAAGCACCTTTAACATGGCCGAAAAGTTCGCTCTCAAACAATGTTTCTGTGATGGCCCCCATATCTACACTGACCAAAACTTCGCGCGAACGCGCCGACAAACGGTGAATTTCATGCGCAATCAACTCTTTGCCTGTCCCGTTCTCGCCTGTAATCAACACATTGGCATCTGTCCGCGCCACTTTTTGGACCATGGTCATCATCTGGACCAATTGGGGCGATGAACCCACAATATTTTTCGGCTCCCGGTTGATCTCCGTTTTCAACCCCTTCTCTTTCTCCTTCAACTGCGAAACTTCTTTTTTCGACAAGCTTAACTGAAGCGCCGATTTTAGCGTCGCCAGCAATTTGTTGTTGTCCCAGGGTTTGAGGAAAAAATCGGTTGCCCCCAATTTGAGCGCTTTAACCGTCAGTTCAATATCGCCATAAGCTGTGATCATCACGACAGAGATTTCAGGATTGGTTTCCTTTATCCTGCCCAGCCAATAAATCCCCTCATTTCCCGAATTGATCCCTGCGTTGAAATTCATATCGAGCAGAACAATGTTGTATTCTTTCCTGCGCAATTCAGTTGGAATCTGGTTGGGATTGGTAAGGGTTGTAACGATTTGAAACTCTGGAGTCAGGAAAATCTCCAAAGCACTAAGGATGCTTTTGTTGTCGTCAACAATCAGAATATTCCCTTTGGACATTTGGATGTACTTTAAATATGATGTTTATTTTTTATTCAATGCAACTGGCAGCTGGCAAATGGCGGCTGGCTTTGTTCGGGGTTCAAATATGATTTCATTCTTACACATATTACGGAGTTAATGGTTATGAGATAATTTATGTTACTAAAATTGAGCCAGAAAAACTCACATTCAGCATTAAAAATTCCCAATAAAATTATATACATACACCATGGCTTGCTAATTATTTGTATAATAAGTACATATATATCTGAACCTCTATTTCATATTTCAATTTATTCCCATTTATTTCAATTATATTTCCTATCCAATTTCTTCCGAGGTTAAATCAAAAATCCCAAACTGTCAAATATTTTGACAGTTGACTGTCAAAAATTTGTGATCAAATTCGATTGCAGTATATCTAAATATCAGAAAAACAATGATTTAATAAATTGGCATTATTCTGGCACGACAAAGTAAAAATACAAGAAAAATGAGAACCTTAATTAGGAAGTTTTTATTCCTTGCGGTGTTGTTGCTGAGCCTGCAATTATCGGCTCAGGAAAAGTGGACACTTAATGAATGTATCACTTTTGCCATAAAAAATAATCTTGAGTTGCACAATGCCGACTTATACGAAAATCTAGCAATAACCAATTACAATCAATCGAAATGGAATTTGTTGCCTGGATTAGGTGGTGGTGCAGATGCCGGTATGAATTTCGGGCGCTCGGTTGACCCGAACACCAATGGAATTATCAATACTTCATTCTTTAACAATTCCTATTACCTTAGCGCTTCTGTTGACCTTTTCAGGGGATTTATGCTCCAGAACCAGATTAAATATCAGAAATTCAGGAAGGAAGCCGCCAAAAACAGTAAGGTTAGTGCCACCGATGAGCTTGCTTTTTCAGTGATGAATGCTTTTTACAATGTGCTTTTCTATGAGGAGCTGTTGAAAATTGCAAACAGCCAAAAGGCACTTTCGGAACTCAATGTGAAAAAGACCCAAATTCTGGTAACGGCCGGACTCAAATCGCCAACTGATTTGCTGGAGGTGAAGGCAAATTTTGAGAAAGAAGAGCTTTTTTGTGTCCAGACTTCAAATAGCCTTTCATCGTCGTGGATCAACCTGAAAAAAGCGATGAACCTACCTCCCGAAAAGCAGATTTCACTTGGTTTCCCTGACGATGTTTCAGAAAAAGTCCCTGAAATTGAAGCCAATATTCATGAATTGTTTGTACAGCACGCAGCATGGTCTCCATTCATCCAAACCTATGAAATGGATTTAAAATCAAGCCTTAAAAGTATAAGTATTAGTAAATCTGAATATTATCCTTCCATTCGATTACAAGCTGCTTATAACACCGGGTTTTACCAGACGAACAAAGATGCAAACGATGAGGTGATTGCCTTTAGTTCCCAGATTCAAAACAATCGCAGGCAGTTTGTCGGGGCAACTTTGTCGATCCCGATTTTCGGTAAAAATTCTGTCCGGTTTGATGTAAAGCGCTCCAGAATCGCTTCAGATCAGGCCCAAACAAAACTCGATATTGCAAAGCAGACCCTTTTGTATGAAATGGAAGGGAACTATAACGAATTGACCGCCTCCTGGAAAGAGCTTCAGCAAGCTGAAAAACAACTTGAGGCTGATACCCTTGTTTTTCAGGCTGCCCAGAAAAAGTTCGATCAGGGGATGATCAATGTGGTGGAGTTTTATACAGTTAAAAACAGGTTGGCCAATACGACGAGCCAGGTGCTGCACTCAAAATTGACCTATGCAATGAAGAAACGGATCCTCGATTTTTACAAAGGAAAGAGGTTTTGGGAATAGCGGTGCTTCGGCTCCGCTCAGCAACCAGAGAAAGGAGAAGGGTGTGGGGGCTTCGGCTCCGCTCAGCCACCAGAATGAAGGAATTAAGGTATAAGCATTTTTTGGCAAGGTCAATATGCTGGAATCGTTAGAGTTGCACGGGAATCCGAAATCAAAAATTCGAAATCAAAAATATAAAATAGACGATCATGGGAATGGATAAAGTTATCGAAAAGAAAAAGGGAATTCAGAAGAAACATATTTTCTGGGGTTTAGGAATATTGTGCGTCGGGTTCTTGATTTATAAAGTGGTATTTGGCGACCATACATCGACTTTCCGGGCTGAGAAGGACAAGCTCACGATCAGCACTGTTGAAGATGGGATGTTCAACGATTACATTACTGTGATCGGACAGGTCGAACCGATCACCACAATCTTTCTGGATGCCGTAGAAGGCGGGACCGTTGAACAAAGGTTGATTGAAGAGGGTTCGATGGTCAAAAAAGGGGACGTGATCCTGCGCCTCGAAAACCGGCAACTTTATCAGACCATCCTGAATAGCGAGGCAGCCCTTGCTGAGAAAGAGAATTACCTGCGAAGTACCCGGATCAGCTTTGAATCTGAACTAATCCAATCGAAACGGAACATCCTCGACAGCGAATTCAAGATGACCCGCAAAAAGCGGACTTTTGAGCAATTGGAGACGCTTTATAAAGAATCCCTGATCTCGAAAGAAGATTACCTTCAGGCAAAGGAAGATTATGAATATGAAGTCAACCTGCTGACAATTAATAAGTTAAAAGCCAGAAACGATTCCATGCTCAGGGCGACTTCCATGATCACATTGGAAACTGACCTTGGCAAAATGAGGCAGATGCTCGACCTTGTCCATCAACGGCTCGACGACCTGAACGTAAAAGCCACTGTCGATGGTCAGTTGGGGATGCTGGATGCGGAAATCGGGCAATCGATCAATGGCGGGCAGCGTATCGGTCAGGTCAATGTGCTCAATAATTTTAAAGTAACTGCCAAAATTGATGAACATTATATCGATCGCGTGATTCACGGACTTGATGCTTCATTGGACAGGAACGGTACCAATTTTAACCTGACAGTGAAGAAAGTCTATCCTGATGTCCGGGATGGACAATTTAAAATCGACCTTGTTTTCCAGGGTCAGACGCCGGAAAATGTCAGGACTGGTCAGACTTATCATGTTAAGCTTCAGTTGGGCGAGTCACAGAAAGCGTTGATGATCGCGCGTGGTGGGTTTTTCCAGAGTACGGGTGGACAGTGGGTGTTTGTCCTGAACCAGGCCGGAACGGAAGCTGTCAAACGTCCGATCAAGATCGGGAAGCAGAACCCTCAGTACTACGAAGTGCTTGAAGGGTTACAAACCGGTGAAAAGGTGATCACATCGGGGTATGAGATGTTTGGGACGAACGAACGCATCACGTTTTAACGCGGGACTTCGACTACGCTCAGTCACCTGTGATAGTGCAACCGGGACTTCGACTAGCTTCGACTTCGCTCAGCTACCTCCGCTCTGTCACCTTTGCTATTGCAACCGGGACTTCGACTCCGCTCAGTCACCTTTGACAGTGCTTCAAAAGTAAAACCATGGAAAAATGAATTATGAATTTCAAAATACGATTTGAAGGACAAAAAGCACCGTAGGTGCGAAATATTGGTAGAAATAATTAAATACCAGGACAAAGCGGCGCAATCAGGAAGTTATCCAAGGATCAAATATTAACTGCGCCGCAATGGACTAAAAAAATAAACAATATCTTTAAATTCAATTAAGTAAAAACTTATCGCGATGATCAAAACTGTCAATTTAAACAAAGTGTTCCGCACCGAAGAGATTGAAACGAGTGCGTTGAGTGATGTGAACCTTCATATCCAGAAGGGCGAATTTGTGGCTATCATGGGGCCTTCAGGTTGTGGAAAGTCAACCTTGCTGAACATTATCGGCCTGCTCGACAACCCGTCATCGGGCGAGTATTATTTCGACGGCCATGAAGTCGGCGGGTTTAAGGAACGGAACCGCACCCTTCTCCGCAAGGGAAATATCGGATTTGTGTTCCAGAGCTTTAACCTGATCGATGAGCTGAACGTATATGAAAACGTCGAGCTTCCGCTGATCTACCTGAAATTGAGTGCCAAAGAACGCAAGGAGATGGTGGAGAAAGTGCTGGACCGTATGAAAATCAGCCACCGTAAAAAACATTTTCCGCAGCAGCTCTCAGGAGGACAGCAGCAACGTGTAGCGATTGCACGTGCAGTGGTAGCCAATCCGAAACTGATCCTCGCCGATGAGCCGACCGGTAACCTCGATTCCAAAAATGGTCAGGAAGTAATGAACCTCTTGACGGAACTCAACCGCGAAGGAACGACTATCGTCATGGTGACACACTCCATGCACGATTCCGAATTTGCACACCGCGTAATCAACCTGTTTGACGGACAGATTATTACCGAAGAGCTGAAGAAGCAGATGGGGGATTTGCTGATATAGGAAATCGGTTGGACCTTCCATAAAGTAAAAAAATGGGAATTAGAATATCGCTATTAATTTTCTGGAGAAAACTGAGGCATAATATGGTTTTCTCAATACTCAATGTGTTGGGTCTAGGAATCGGTCTTTCGGTTGCTGTAATCGTGTTTTTATATGCAGATTACGAGCTAAGTTTCGATCGTTTTAACAAGGATGCCGACCGGATTTATTTGAGTGTAATTAACAGCGAAGATCTAAATGCGGTTTTCCCTTTACCGTTTGCTGAAACAATACATAATGAGATTCCGGAAGTAGAGGTAGCTGCCAATGTTCTGCCGTGGGAAATAAAAAAAGAAATTACGACCACTCAGGGTGAATTTCTTCAAAGTTGCTTTTACATGGATGAAGGCATTTTTGATATTTTTAGTTTCGGAATCATTCAACAAAGCCAGAAATCCATTTTTCCAACTGCAAATTCGGTCGCAATTTGCGAAAGTCTGGCGAATAAACTTTTTGGTTCGTCCCCTTTAGCCATTGGGAAAGATATTGTAATTGATCGGAAGAATACCGCCATAATTTCGGCCATTTTCAAAGACATTCCGAATAACTCTTCGTTACGGTTTGAGATGGCTGCCCCCTTGCAAACCGGAGTAAAAGAGTTTAAGATTGTGGAATCTTGGAACGATGCATACTTCCACATGTTTGCAAAGGTGAAACTTCCGCCAAATAAGATAGGGCCCAAAATTTCAGCTTTTGCAAAACAGCACGATGTTGAATTTAGTTTCTTTCCCTTATCCGAATTACATTTTGCCCAGAGTGGAAGAAAGCAAAAAACTACTTTATACATTGCCATTTTTGCTGGTATTTTTATCATGTTGCTTGCATGTATCAACTTTGTCAATTTATCTACAGCCAATATTTTTAAAAATGCCAGAGAGGCGGGTTTAAATAAGCTTTTTGGTTCTTCCTCCTTCAATTTATATCGGCAATTTATTCTGGAAGCTCTAATGCTTACACTTATCGCGTTTAGTGTTGCTTTGCTGGTCTCAATCCTATTGTTGCCCTATATCAACCAGTTAATTGGTATTGAATTGTCAATTCGTCAGCTAACGCTATTCCGATCATTGTTGCTGATCGGGATAATAAGTATCCTATCATTCTTTACCGCAATAATTCCAGCTCATATTTTTTCGAAAGCACAACCGCTTCATATTTTTAATAAGAAGATAAGCACCAGCCAATCGGCGGTATTCCTGCGAAAAGGTTTGCTGATGCTTCAGTTAACCTTAACCATTATTATTTTAATATCGACATTGTTTATCAGCAAGCAAGTTCATTTTATTGATCAAACGAATTTAGGTTTTGATAAAAAAAACTTGGTTTTTGTTGAGGCAAAAGACATGCGGATGATGGCATCTAAGTTTTCTTTACTTGAGAAAGAGCTAATGAAAAGTCCTTTAATCGAGTCGGTCTGTGCAACCGATGCCCCTCCTGGAGTGATCGGGAGTTCCAC
Organism: uncultured Bacteroidia bacterium; assembly: GCA_903927965.1. Lineage (GTDB taxonomy): Bacteria > Bacteroidota > Bacteroidia > Bacteroidales > Prolixibacteraceae > JAAFHB01. Next base: position 8,039 of record CAIYPA010000012.1, read on the forward strand.
AACAGGTTTTCGTTGGCAGGAGATCTCAACTGAAAAGACACCCTCCGTGTATATGTATCGCGTAAGCAATGAATTTGTAAACACGTTTCGGGTGAAATTGCTTGAAGGGAAGGGGTTTGACAAGATGCAGACTAACACAAAAGAGGTTCTGATCAATAAAACATTGGCCAATTTGATTGCTGAGAACGGATCGGCACTCAATAAAGTGTTGTACTATGGCCAACAACCTTTTACAGTAATAGGAGTCCTTGATGATTTTTCATTTAACTCAATAAAAGAGAAACAACAACCGGGTATGATCCTTTTTGATCCATCCAGAGGGTTCTATCCGTGTGTGCGGATTTCAAATGAAAAAAGCACTTCTATAGCCTTGGCCCTGATCAACAAAAACATGAAAGTATTATTCCCCGAAATTAAATACGACATCAAATTTGCCGATGACTTTATTTTGGATGAGTTTATTTCACGAGAGATCCGTTTTTCGAAATTCTTTACACTGTTTTCGGTACTTGGAATCGTTGTTTGCTGCATGGGATTGTTCGGCCTGGCACTGTTGGAAAGCAATAAACGGATTAAGGAGATTGGTATCCGGAAGGTGAACGGTGCCCAGGTTATGGAGATAATTTCCCTATTAAATAAAGATATAATCGGAATTACGATTGTTGCCTTCGTAATTGCCTCACCTATTGTTTGGTACGTCATGAACAAATGGCTCGAAAACTTCACCTACAAAACCGAACTAAGTTGGTGGATTTTTGCTTTGGCAGGATTGCTGGCATTGGGGATTGCATTACTGACAGTGAGTTGGCAAAGCTGGAAAGCAGCGACAAGGAATCCTGTTGAGGCGTTACGATATGAATAGTCTGACTCAAAACAAGGATTGGAAACTTTATAAACAAAGTGTGAAAATTCGATTTAAATCAGTATTCAGAAATTTTTCTCATCAAACTTAATTGAATATGTTTCAACACTATTGGAAAATGGCCCTCCGGAACCAGGCTAAAAATAAAGCCTTCTCCCTCGTCAATGTGCTTGGCTTGTCGATTGGGCTGGCGGTTTCTCTCCTGATATTCAATTATGTAAGCTTCGAGTTCAGCTTTGATAAAATGCACCAGAAACGGGATCGTATTTATAGGGTAGAGAGCCGTTTTTACGAAGGGAATCAGTTGACGGACGATTGGGCAACCAGCACCTTCGGTTATGGCAGCGCGATCAGCAAAGAGATGACGGGCGTGGAGGATTTTGTCCGGATCGGTATGCAAAATGCCGAACAGGTGGTCTCATACAAGGAAAAGAGGAGCAGGGAAACCGGAATTGCCTATGCAGGCCCCTCCTTTTTCTCTGTTTTTGATTTTAAGTTGAAGGAAGGTGCCGTCAACGATCAATTGAAACGCCCCAGAACAGTGGTGATCACCGAAGAGGTGGCCCGACGGTTTTTCAAGGATGAAAGCCCATTGGGAAAACTACTCACTTTTGCGGCAGGCTCTAATTTTGCTAATTATGAAGTGACGGGAGTCTTGGAGAATTTTCCACCCAATTCACACATCCGGTTCAATTTCCTCATTTCGTACGAGACACTTCCCAGCTGGATGAAAGAGTTCTGGTATCTACACGAGGCATATACCTATCTGCTTTTGTCGTCCGGTAAAAATCCCAAAGAAATCGAGGACCAATTTCCGGCGATGTCCGAAAAATACAAGACCCGACCTGCCCTGAAAAACAAAAAATGGGCAGTCACACTTGTGCCACTCGAAAAAATCCACCTTAATCCTCAAAAGCAGTACGAAAGGGAGCAAAAGGGCAATAAAAATTCGCTTATCACC
>CAIYPA010000013.1 GCA_903927965.1 uncultured Bacteroidia bacterium
AGGGATCGAAATAACCATTGATGGGTCCATCGTAAAATCCAAGAATTTCAAATGGGACATTATTGCCAATTTCACAAAGTTGAAGAATACAATTCTTCAACTTGCACCGGGTGTGGACAACCTTTTCCTGGGCGGTTTTACGACTCCTCAGGTACGTGCGGTGGCTGGCCAACAATATGAAGTATTTTTGGTGAAGACTGGGCAAGGGATTCAAGCGGCAAAATACTCATCAATGATGATCCGACTGATAGTTATCGCGACGGTTATCCCTGGACAAAAACAGGTGCTATGGTTCCTATCGGAAATGTAAATCCCGACTGGACAGCAAATGTCACCAATACATTGACCTATAAAAGCATCTCGTTATCATTTCTGTGGGACATCAAGAGTGGCGGGAAAATGTACAACGGTACACATTTTGCAATGAACTATTTTGGTACAAGTAAAGAGACAGAAAACAGGGAGGTTTATTATACGGCACAGGGAACCATTGATTTTGCAAAGACTCCTGCTGAAAATATCGTCGTGTTTGATGGCGTCTATGGACATCTTGATGCCTCCGGCAATCCTATCAGTTCAAATAAAAACAATGTCACCCCAGTAGTTTTGGACCAGGCATGGTATCAGGGAATGGGCAGTAATTTTGGAGGTGGTCCTTCGGTTGCTGCAATCGAACGTACTGATTGGGTCAGGTTAAGGGACATTACATTAAGTTATGACCTGCCAATAAAAAACAAGGTCATTAAATCGGCCCAGATTTATGCAACAGGTAAGAACCTTTTGTTATTCACACCATACTCCGGTATCGATCCTGAAACCAACCTTGAAGGTGCAACTAACGGACAAGGAATGGATTACTTCAACAATCCGGGAACCAAATCCTACTTGTTTGGATTAAAAATTACTTTTTAACAATTTAATAAATGTGACCATGAAAAGATTCTTATATAGATTTTTAAAAAGTACCGTACTTATTTCTTTCTCGGCACTTTTACTTATCTCCTGCGATAAATGGATTGATGATAAAACAAACATCAATCCCGACTCACCGGCTGATGTGCCTATGAACCTGATGCTTCCGGCAATTCAACAGGCAATGGGCTATAACCTGTCAGGAAACGACCTGGTAAGGACCACGAACATTTGGATGCAACAATTTGACGGGATTGACAGACAATCCTATACCGAAGCACGATATCAATTGACCCCTGCTGACGTCAACAACATCTGGAATGCAGTTTACACTTCCATTTTTATGAATTCGACAGTGTTGATTTCAAAGGCAGAGAATACTGCCGGAAAGTCCTCACCTTATAATGCTGCAATTGGTAGGGTAATGGTGGCAACTTCTCTGGGAGTCGTTACCGATATATTTGGTGATATGCCTTACAGGGATGCTTTAAAAGGAAATCAAAACGTTCTAAAACCAAAATTTGATACCCAGCAACAGCTTTATGATACAATCAAGGTTATTCTTGACAAAGCAATAGCCGATTTTGGAAAAGCGTCAACTGAAAATCTTGTTGCAGTTAAAGGTGATGTCATTTATGCAGGTGATATCAGCAAATGGAAAAAAGCTGCTTATGCTGTAAAGGCCCGCAATGCGATTCAACTTTCAAAAGTGAAAAGTACTGCCGCATATACGGATGCATTGACTGCCGCAGCAAATGGTTTTACTTCCAACAGTGACGATATGAAAGTCCCATGGGAATCAGCAAACCACAATCCAATCTTTCAATTTATGGAACAACGTGGGGATATCCGTATGGCTGCAACAATGATTAATTTAATGAAATCCATAAGCGACCCGAGGTTGCCATTCTATGCAGCCAAGGATGCAGGGGGAAATTATACCGGATGCGTGATTGGTTCCCAAAATGGAAATGCTTCGAGTCCCGGGAGCTACATTTCAGGTGCAACAGCACCATCAATGATTATATCCTATTCGGAACAAAAATTTATCGAAGCGGAAGCAAATTTTATGCTCTCCAAAACGACAGAAGCCAAAGCGGCTTTGTTGGAAGCTGTAAAAGCTTCTGTTACAAGAGTAACGGGAAGTGCAACCTTTGACCAGACCTGGTACACCACAAATATTGGGAGCCAAACATTGACTCTTGATCTGATCATGAAGCAAAAATACATTGCAACATTCGGAACAAACCAGGCCTATGCCGACTATCGCAGGACCGGTTTACCAGTAATCCCAGTTCCTACAGGAGCTGTCCTGGCTAGTATGCCAACAAGATATCCTTATCCACAGGATGAGATGTCATACAATGGGGACAATGTCCCGGTTGTGACAATCAGTGATAAATTATGGTGGGCCAAATAGTTTATTGAAAACAATAAAATTCTGAAACATGAAAAATATTTACAAGTTCCTTTTTACCTTAATCATCTCAGGGATCTTCATTAACTCCTGCGTTGACAAAGAGACAGGTTTTGGCTCCATTACGACAAAACCAGATCCAAATGCCACCTATTATGTGCAGTTCATAAATGCCTCAAAAACAATGGAAACCGGTGTAACTGAAAGCGGTTCATTGGTTGATGCGACTTCTGCAGTTGCTGTTTCATTAATGGGCATTCCGCAGACTTCGGCAATCACAGTTAATTTAACTCCTGATGCTGCGAATACGCTTACATCAACGATGTACACTTTATCGGCAAATAGTATCACCATTCCGGCCGGAAGCACATCAGGTTCAGTTACATTTTCAACGGTTACATCCAAAATGCCCGTTGGCCAAACCCTGAAATTTGCCCTCAACATGAGCGCAGGCGATCACAATTCGCCAAGTGCGACGGGGACCAAGCTTACTTACAACGTTAAGCGTATAGATTTCTGTCCATTGGCAAGTGGTACAGCAAGCCTCGTTGGCTCATGGACAGGTAAGGACGCTGGTTATAACAGTAGTCTGATCAAAACTGTTTTAAAGGGGACCGACCTGACTGTTTCAGGCATGAATGTTGGATTTATCAATGATTTCTGGGGAGAAGACATTACAAGTGGAGGATCGTTTACAATGACAGTTAAAGGAAACGGAACTGTTGATATTCCACGCCAGGCGATATTCACAACGGTTTATAAAGGAGCCTATTCCGATTATGAAATTAAGGGTTCCGGTAAATGGGAGAACTGTGGTAGTAAACCGGTTATGACAATCACTTATGATATATTTTATGTTGGTGACGCAAAGGGTCTTGCAGATCAATATGCATCCTATTTAAACAATATACCCTATTTAACAGCTATAATAACTTTGAATTAGCTTTAACTGTATTCTGGGGTTTTTAAGATTTAAAGAGGCCATCCCTTTTGATAGGGGTGGCCTCTTTTATACATCATTCATTTGGAAGAATCTCAAAAGAAAAAAGTTGGATTAATATATTATTTCATTTTTATACAATAATTTAGAATCATTCAATGTCGGATTGGCATGGGCCATTCTGGTCAGTACAAGAATCACATAATCAAGGTAATAAAACCTCAAATAATTAAATATTAATTCGATAGCTGACTTTTATCATATATAAAAACCGTTTTGACCTTAACTCGAAACATCATCAATTTGTAAAATATTCTTTTATAAATATATTTGTACTTCATAACAATTTTTAACAATACAATTATGTCGATTAGAAAAATTTCACTATCACTTGTCTTTCTGTGGTTAATCGGAATGCAAGTTGTTTTCGCACAGTCCAGGGACATCTCTGGAGTGGTGATTTCAGGGGATGATGGAAACACCATACCTGGTGCATCCGTTGTGGTAAAAGGAACGACCATTGGAACCATCACTGATATGGAGGGGAAGTTTTCATTGAAAGCCCCTCAAAATGCCAAGGCACTCTTGGTATCTTTTGTTGGTATGAATCCAACAGAAGTTGCATTAACATCGGCCAAAACCTACTCAATAGCTTTAAAATCAGCACAAATAGCTGTAGATGAAGTTGTTGTAGTTGCTTATGGTACTGCCAAGAAAGGCGCGATTACTGGTGCCGCTACGTCTATTTCTGCTGCAAAATTAGCAGACAGACCACTCACCAACATTTCAAAAGCGATTGAAGGTTCGACCCCTGGTGTCCAGGTTACTTCGGGAAGTGGACAACCAGGTTCCTCTTCCGATATCCGTATCCGTGGCTTTGGATCTATAAACGCCTCAAACAGTCCGCTTTATATTGTTGATGGAGTTCCTTACACACTCTCCATTTCGAACTTGAACATGGATGATGTTGAAAACGTCTCCATTTTAAAAGATGCCTCATCTACAGCTCTTTATGGTAGTAGGGCCGCAAACGGTGTCATTCTGATCACAACAAAAAGGGGGAAATCGGCCAAAGACAAAATTTCATTTAAGGTATCTCAGGGTATCAGCGAAAGAGGATTGCCCGAATATGAAAGGGTTGATGCATTCCAATATTATCCTTTAATGTGGCAATATTACAGAAATGGTATGGTTAACCGTACCAGCACCCCACTCACATTGGCTGTTGCGAATCAAACAGCTTCCGGACTTGTTTCAGGACAACCTGGGATCAAAGATAAACTTAGCTACAACCCCTTCAATGTAGCTGCAACTTCGATTGTTTCTACAGATGGTGTAATGAACCCTGATGCCAAATTGCTTTGGGGCGATGATCTTGACTGGGCTTCCCCTTTACAACGTGTAGGCCAGCGTGGGGATTATTCCATGGGCCTAAGCGGCGGCACTGACAAAACACAATATTATCTTTCGGTTGGTTACCTGAATGACAAAGGATTTGTTGTAAAATCAGACTTCGAACGCTTTACCGGTAGGTTAAGCCTGGATTCCAAGGTTAAAGATTGGTTAAAAACAGGATTAAGTATCACTGGGAACATGACCAAGTCGAATTATACAAACGACGACAGCTCAACAGGTTATGTAAATCCATTCTTTTTCTCAAGAACCATTGCCCCAATTTATCCCGTCTATGCTCACGACCAAACAACTGGAGCTTATATTCTGGATGCAAACGGAGATAAAATTTTCGACTATGGCAATTCAAATGTTGCCGGAATACCACAAAGAACAGGTTATGGTGGCCGCCATGTTGTGGCAGAAACACTCTTAAACGACCGGTTATTGAAACGCAATGTGATCAGCGCAAGAACCTACGCCGATTTCTTTATCGTCAAGAATTTAAAGTTCACTACAAATGTGGGTATCGATGTTAACAGCTACAACAGTTCAGGTTTTGAAAACAAGTATGTTGGTGATGGTGCTCCAGCAGGAAGAAGCAGTAGGACCAATTCAGTAACTACAACGCTAACGGTCAATCAATTGTTAAGTTATGTCAGATCATTTGGCGGTCACAATTTTGATGCACTTCTTGGCCATGAAAGCTACAAATATCAATACAGCTATTTATATGGTTTCAGACAAGGGTTGATTGTTGATGGAAATGACGAACTCGCCAATTTTACAACAACAAATGATTTAACTTCCTACACTGACAATGACAGGATTGAAAGTTATATTTCGCGTTTCAATTACAACTTCAAAGAGAAATATTTTGCTTCAGCCTCATTCCGTAGGGACGGTTCTTCTAGATTTAGTCCTGATGGACGTTGGGGTAATTTCTTTGGCTTCGGCGCTGCATGGAGGCTTGATCAGGAAGACTTCATCAAAGCCATCCCATCTATAGACCTTTTGAAGCTGAGAACTTCATATGGTGAAACAGGAAACAATGAAGCTGGCTTGTATGCATGGCAAGCTCTTTACAACATTAACAACAACGCAGCAGAATCAGGATTTTTACAAAGTAAATTGGCAAACAACAATCTGACATGGGAGAAAAATGCAAGTTTTGACTTAGCCCTTGAGTTTGGCTTATTAAAAAGAATAACTGGAAGCGTAGAATTCTACAATCGTCAATCAAGCAATTTGTTGTTCAGTGTTCCTCAACCATTGTCGAGCGGGGTGGAAACTCTTTGGCAAAATATTGGAACAATGTATAACAGGGGAATTGAAGTCCAGGTAGGTGCAGATATTGTTAAAGCCAAGGAATTCAAATGGAATTTGACTGTTAATGCCTCAACCTTTAAAAATGAGGTTACAAAGTTGCCACAAGCTGAGATTATATCCGGCACAAAAAAACTGATGGTCGGACAGTCGATGTACGACTTTTGGTTGCGCGAATGGAAAGGTGTAGATCCAGCAGATGGATATTCTCTGTATAGGGCCAATCCGGTCAACTATGCTGCAGACAAAGCTGCTTTTGATTTAAACCCTGCTTCAACCGGTATCAAAGACTATCGCATTTCGGGTGTCGATACCCTTACAATGAATGCAAACAAGGCAAAATACCATTATGCGAACTCTGCTATTCCAAAAGTGTATGGAAGTGTTACCAATACATTCACTTACAAAAATTTTGAATTGAATATTTTGTGTACATACCAGATCGGTGGGAAAATCTATGAATCGAATTATGCCTCCCTGATGAGCCCTGGTTATGGAACAACTTTACACATCGATGCATTAAAGGCTTGGACTAAAGCAGGAGACATCACCAACGTACCAAGATTGGACGAAGCGTGGACATCCCATATCAATGCAGCCTCAGACAGATGGTTGGTCGATGCTTCCTATTTCAACTTAAAACAGATTAGTTTATCGTATATTGTGCCACAGAAATACGCTGCCAAAGCAGGTATCAATAATGCAAGGGTGTTTTTAAGTGGTGAAAATTTGTGGTTGGGCAATTCCTTAAAAGGGATGAACAATCAGCAAAGTTTTAATGGAACGGTATCCAATGTTTATATGCCAGCCCGTACTTATACTATAGGTGTTAATTTCTCACTTTAATCCATTAAGAAAAATGAAAAGATTATATTATATACTGGGGTTGTTCATTGTTTTTACAACCTCTTGCAAAAAGGAGTATCTTGAAACAAAACCCACCGATCAGTATTCAGATGTGACGGTTTTTACATCAACAACCAATGCGTATTCAGCTTTAAACGGAATCCATCGCATGATGTATGAACAGAGTGGAAACTATTATTCTGCATATGGTCAGGACAAATGTGGTCAGCAGTCAATTAATATTGTAGCTGACGTACTTGGGGATGATGTCCTTTTGCCAAATTCCACAAACAGTTACTACAGAGGTATTTACCAATGGCTTGACAGTCGCAATGAAACTGCAGCATGGCCCAGGTACGTTTATACCTACTATTATATGATCATTGTCAATGCAAATATGATCTTAAAGAACATAGATGCTGCTACGGGAACCGATGCTGATAAAAAACTGATCAAAGGGCAGGCTTTGGCTTATAGGGGATGGGCGCATTCAATGCTAGTGCAATTTTATGCCAAGCGTTACGACGCAGCAACAAAACCCAATAGTCAGCTTGGAGTACCGATTATGATCGATAATGTAACAGTAGGCCTTAAAAGGTCCACCGTTGAAGAAGTTTACACTCAGATCAATAAGGACCTCGATGAGTCGATCGTTAACCTCACTGGTGCGGTAGCAAGATCTTCCAAATCACACTTTGATGTAGGAGTAGTGAAAGGAATAAAGGCAAGGGTAGCACTTACCATGCAGGATTGGGCCAACGCAGCAAAATACGCATCGGAAGCAAGAACCGGTTATTCATTGATGACAAATGCTGAATATCTTGCAGGTTTTAATGCTACAACCAACCGCGAGTGGATGTGGGGAAGCAAAGTTCAGGACGATCAGACCAATTATTTCTATGGCTTCTTTGCTTTTATGTCCGCTAATGCACCTTCCACCAACATCAAGCAAACACCAAAAGTAATCAATGCCGATTTATACAATTTGATTTCTGCGACTGATGTGCGCAAAAAATGTTGGGATCCAACCGGTGTAAATGTACCTGCACCATCAGGAGGATTAAAAGCCAAATATGGTATCCTTAAGTTCCTCACAACAACTCCTTTGACAACCAGTTTCATGGGTGACCCGGTTTATATGAGGGCTGGTGAGATGTACCTGATTGAAGCTGAAGCTAAAGCAAGACTCAATGACGTAACAGCCCAGGATATCCTATTTACATTAGTCAACAACCGTAATCCTTCGTATGTCAAGTCAACTAGTACTGGTCAGGCACTTGTCGATGAAATCATACTTCAACGCCGTATGGAACTTTGGGGTGAAGGCTTCCGTTTCTTCGATCTAAAGAGACTGAACCAGTCGTTGAACCGTGCTTGTGCAAATTATGCCTCATCAGTTGGGTTGATTGCAACTGTTGCTGCAGGTGACAATGCATGGCAGTGGATGATCCCAAAAGATGAGTTCAATGCAAATCCAAATATCGGGACGCAAAATCCTTGATTTTTAGAAAATAGCTTAATAAAATAAAAGGCTGCCCTGTAATTTAGGGCAGCCTTTTTATTTTGTGAATCGTATTCAGAATCCATCTATGCAAATCCTGAAAACTGCAAAGATTATTGTAATACCTTATAATTCAATATATTATATTTAATAACATTAAATGATCGAAATATTTTTGTATCTGTTTTTTTGATCCATCTTCTCTTGTTCAATCCGATCCATAGCTTTTACGCATTGGATTCCCTTCTTTTTCATCTCCTTGTTCCTGCCAATATGCGTCTCAGGAAACCTACCATCCTTTACTAGAACGATTCGGATTGATAATGCCAGTATCGCTGTTGAAATTAGAGCAATTGTAATCAGTACTACTTTTAAAGTAATCATATATCCCATTAATTTATGGGGCAAAGTTAACCACAATTTTAATTCCTTTGTCCATTTTTCGATAAATCATAAGGATATTTTCAAGGGACATGCTACTATAGATCTCTATATCAAATAAATAAAGCAACTTTATCGATTCAGCTTGCAAATCGCCCCACTCAAAATCCGATTCATGCACAAAATTGAGATATTTCAATATCCAAAAGGCATTCACAAGATGAAAAAACCTTTTTTCAAATACTTTATGGTTGGAACAGTTCTTTTTAAGTTCTGCGATCTGATTGAGGGTTTGCATATTTTTACAAAACAATTGCAAAGACGGGTGAAGGTTTTCCAGTTCAACGTACATTGCACCTATCTCTTTTTGCCAAAACTGGTGAACCATGGCAAAAAATGGTTTTAAACTACTGAAGGCCTCAAGGGAGTAGGTGAACCTTAAACCTGAATCGCCCTGGATCCATTTTTTAATTGCTGCTCCCGTGCCAAAAGGCACCCTGTCCGATTCCCTGGCAGCCGGAAAAACAGTCGCAGAACAAATGTTTCCATATTCCCCAAGAAGCACCAATTTGTGCAAAAAATAGAAATCCTCCCCTGCTTTCCGCCTGTTCATCCCACCCTGCCTTGCATAAGCTGACGCTTTTACTGCAAAACTTGAACCTACAGTGTAGATAGCATGTGGATATCCGCACCAGGCCATAGCATTTCTGAAATAGCGCATATGGAGCTCATAACGGATGATCCCTTCACGAATAGCCGGAGTAAGTGCCTGACAATCTATGGGATGTTCAAAATGAATTGTAAAGAAATTGCAATTGGGATTGTTTAGGAAGTTCCTTTCAATTGCTTGAAGATAATTGGCCGTCGCCGTACTGTCGGCATCAAACGCAACGATTATCCCATCGGCAATATTCGAATTTACCATTTGTTTGACTGCAATGTCCATGCCGATTTTCCGAGCCTGCCCAACCCCAGCCCATTTTGAAGGAAGTGCTCTGGCATAGATTGAATCAAGATTATAAAACAATTGAGGATGCAGAAGTTTCCATTCTGCAATTTCGTTTAATGTCAAACGATTCTGCATGACAACCTCTTCAGAAGAATCATCAGCATCATTAACGACTATCAAAACAGAAACAGTCGCCGTAGGTGGGTCACATCCAGCAAGGGAATTAAGGGTCGTCAAAATATCCGGCTCGTTATAACAGGGTATAACGATAAACATTGATGAACCTTTTATGGATTGATCCAGAATTGAAAATGACAGGCTTGTCTGCTGGTCAACGTATCTTTGAAGAACATTCATAAAAAAAAGTCCTGAGAGACTCAGGACTTTCGGTTAATTTTTTAAAGATTTGTAACGATCGTTCAGTCCTTTGGTTACCTCCTTCGTGATGTTGTATTGATCGGATCCCTCAAGCATACTGGCACTGTTGAGGATCACATCGTATTTTTTTACCGCATTATAACTTTTCAGATAAGAAGAGATGCTATCAACAATCTGCTGATTGATCTGGGCTTGCATATCCGATAATTTCTGAGTCAGTTCATAGTCAAGTTTCTGGATTTCCTGCTGAACGCCTACCAGCCGTTCTTGTTCCTGACGGGCACGCTCCTCGGTGAGAAAACCTCCACGCTGAACCTTTTCCTGGAAAGCAGCCGCGTCGCGTTCAAATTTGATCCGTTTATCGGTGTACTCTTTTCTGAAATTATCTTTCTTTTCAGTGAATTCCGTATTCAGCTTTTTTGCAAGTTCGTAAGTATAAAGCATGGAATCCATTTTTACATAGGCAAAGGACAGTACTTTACCAGATCCTTTCTCCAAACTGGTCTGAGCCGACTTGTCCTTCGTGCTTCCTGTAAAATGGATAATGTAAAGGCCAACGATAGCAATTGCCAAAATAATATTTACAATAATCGAGTTCTTCATAAAAAGTATTTCTGTTTTATTCCCTAAAAATTTGCTGTGACAAATATAATCGAAAAGTTGTAACACAAAACTACTTGATTTTTTTTTGTTTCACCAAATATTTTTGTCATGTTAAATATTTTACTGAAAGTTTCACATTGATAAACATCATAGATCGTTGTATTCAACCTTCCTATTTTTGTAAAGTTTCCATTAATTGAATTTCAAGTTAATCTGAAAAAAGATGATCAATAAGTTAATCGCCAGGATGCTGCCCTATTTTCCGGAAAAATTGGTATGGATATTCTCCAAGCCTTATATTTCAGGCCAATCTATTGAAGATGCCCTTCGGGAATCGCAAAAATTGAATCAGAAGGGTATGCTTGTAACGGTTGACCTTCTGGGCGAATACATCAAAAACCTTGGTGAAGCGGACCAGTACAAAGCGCAGTACACCGATTTGATCAAAAGATTTTCTGCAGAGAAAATCAATGGTAATTTTTCTGTAAAACCGTCTATGTTTGGATTATTGCTCGATCGTGAAGCCAGCTACCGCAATTTGCGGTCGCTTGTTGAAGTCGCAGATCAATGCAATTCTTTCATCAAAATCGACATGGAAGATTCCGCATGTACCTCAAATGAACTGGAGATCTTCAGGAGGTTAAAAACTGAATTTCCCAATCGTGTGGGAATTGTCGTGCAAGCCTATCTTCACCGGACCCTTGACGACGTCAAAAATCTATTGGATCTTCATAGTACGGATGCCCCCTTAAATTTCAGGCTTTGCAAAGGGATCTATATTGAGCATGAAAGTATCGCTTTTAAAGGATATCAGGAGGTCCGTGACCATTTTATGGCAGATCTTAAATTTATGCTTCAGAATGGCATTTATGCTGGAATTGCTACCCATGACAAATACCTCATTGACAAATCATTGGAGTTAATAATGGAATTGGGTATTTCAAACGACAAGTATGAATTCCAGATGCTTTACGGAGTAGCACCTAAACTGCGCCAGTCCGTTGTGGATCGGGGACACAAAATGAGGGTGTATGTCCCTTTTGGAAAACAGTGGTTCAACTACTCCACACGTAGGCTTAAAGAGAACCCGAATATGGTCTGGGATATTTTAAAAGCAATTTTTATCAGAAGATAAGAGAGTTGTCAGGTCGTATTTTGCTTTTTCGGCCCACCCTTTCCCGGTAACACTTTTACTTCACCTTTGTTGAATCTGCATGGATATTTGAAATTCTATAAGCCTTTTTTAAAGCTTCGTATTGTTCTATCAGCAAAGCACTTTCACTGCTTGTGATCATTTCTTTGGCCATTTTTCTACGCGTAAGGATTGGTGATCCAAAAATCAAACTGCTCGACATAAAACTTTGATTTGAAATCCCAACTGAATTTTCGGGGGAAACCAACATTCCCTTGTATTCTGCTTTCATTTGATTCGTCCGCATGGTCCTTTTTGCATTCATCGCGGCATCATAAACCTTTGGAGACTGCGTAAGGCTTTCAACTACAGCTTTGTCAACATTGCTTTGTGCAAGGTTTTTAGCATGTTCGTCTGATTGAACCTGAGTAACTACGATTGAATTTGTAGGAATCCTTGCAAAAATGATGATCTCCGACAATTTCACTGTTTCCTCGTGCATAAAAACACCCATTACATATTCATCCGATTTCAAAGTATCAGGAACTACCAGCCTGTTGGTATGGTATCCAACATAGGAAAAAATGACAGAATCACCAGGGCTGCCCAAAAAGGAAAAACGGCCCAAATCATTGGTGACATAACCGGTATTTTTGTTGATCCGGAAATTGGTATTTCCCAGTGGTTCCTGGGTTTTACTGTCATAAACCATCCCTGTGATGAATACAGATTTTATACCCGTCCTCTCTTGTCCGTTGACCAAATCACCTATGCAATTAATAATCATGACTATAGCTATTATTCGAATCAAATTCAGACTTTTCATAGTTTTATTTTTAATCGGTTGACATTAAAATCTTCAAAATCACCTTTAAATATATGAAAAATAGAGCATCCTCATGATTTAAAATACATGTTTAATAACATCAAAATTTTTAAACAACCAACCTGAATAAAAGCTTATGTTTGCAGAACGGATCAGAACAGTTGAAAACACGAATTACAAATGAACAAATTCAATTTTAAGACCAATTTAGACTCTGGTACATCCAAAGTTCAGCAGCTTGTTGATGCTTTGATCCGGTCCATCAATTTTAAAATGTTGCGAGAAGGGGATCCCTTGCCCTCGGTGAATGATTTGATGAAAGAATCAGGTTTATCACGCGATACTGTTTTTAAAAGTTATTCTGAACTGAAACGGCGCGGAATTGTAGAGGCGATTCCAAATAAGGGTTATTTTGTGACACGGTCGCAAAAACAGGTTTTCCTTTTCCTCGACACATTCAAAGCTTATAAAGAGGTGTTATACAATTCTTTTAAGCAAAACCTCCCACGCAATGTGATGGTTGACATTAACTTTCACCACTACAATTTTGATTTGTTTGAGTCAACGATCCGTAATAGCATAGGCAAGTTCAATTCATACATCATCATGAATTTTAATCATCCCGAAATACCGGAGATTATCAATGAGATAGATCAGGACAAATTGTTGCTGATCGATTGGCAGATCCATTCAAAGGAGGGACAATCTAAAGTATATCAGGATTTTGGTGAATCTGTTTACCGTTGTTTAAATTCCGGATGGCATTTGTTGAGAAAATACAGTGAAGTGGTTTGCGTTTATCCCGAATATACCTTTCACCCAATTGATTCTGTCGAAAATATCAAGAGGTTTTGCAGTGACCATAAACTGAAATTCAGTGTGATATACGATGTGTCTGATCTTGATATTCAGGTAGGTAAGGTTTATATGGTTTTTGAAGATATTGACCTTGCAGCAATCCTTGAACAGGCCAAACAGAAGAAATTCAGGCTGAAGGACGATTTTGGGATTTTATCGTACAACGACACCCCTATGAAAAAGTTTATAGCCCAGGGAATAACTGTAATTTCTACCGATTTTAAGTTGATGGGGCAGAAAGCTGCCGAATTTGCCCTGAGCAATTCGAAGCAGGATTTTATGGTTCCAACAGAATTGATCATACGGGATTCGCTTTAAGGATCATAACACAACAGAACAGATATATTAATCATTTTGAATTTGAAACGATATGTATTTATTAGGAATTGACATTGGAAGTTCTTCGGTGAAGGCATCGTTGATAGACGGACAGACTGGAAATTGTTTGTCATCGGCCTATTACCCAAAACAGGAGATGAAAATAATGGCTTTGAAAGCCGGATGGGCAGAGCAGGAACCATTGCAATGGTGGGAAAACCTGAAAATGGCAATCCACGATGTTTTGGCAGCCTCTAAAATTGAACCTGGTAAAATTGATTCGATCGGTATTTCTTACCAAATGCATGGACTGGTTTTGGTGGATAAAAATCATGAGGTTTTGCGCCCATCCATCATCTGGTGCGACAGTCGTGCAGCAGTATATGGTAATCAAGCATTTGGTGAAATCGGAGAAGAGGTGTGTCTTACCAATCTGCTCAATTCGCCAGGCAATTTCACGGCTTCAAAACTCAAGTGGGTGAAAGAGAACGAACCTGAATTGTATTCACGCATTTATAAAATAATGCTGCCTGGCGATTACATTGCGATGAAACTTTCAGGAGAAATAAAAACGACCGCAAGCGGTTTGTCGGAAGGGATACTCTGGAATTTCAAAGAAAATAAGGTTGCGAATCTGTTGCTCGACTATTACGGTTTTGAGAAATCATTTATACCCGAAATCGTCCCAACCTTTTCTGTTCAAGGTTTGGTGAACGCAAAGGCTGCAGCAGAGACAGGTCTTGCAGAAGGGACCAAAATCAGCTACCGTGCTGGTGACCAACCAAATAATGCCCTATCACTGAACGTATTGAATCCTGGTGAAATCGCTACTACGGCAGGCACTTCCGGTGTCGTCTATGGCGTTAGCGGAGAAGTCAAATATGATCCTTATTCGCGAGTCAATACGTTTGCCCATGTAAACCACACAGTTGATTCAACACGCCTTGGGGTATTGCTTTGCATCAACGGAACAGGCATTCTCAATTCATGGTTGAATAAAACCATAGGGAATAAAGCCTTTTCATACGAGGAGATGAACCGGAAAGCTGCCGAAGTTGCTATTGGTTCCGAAGGATTAAGTATCCTGCCTTTTGGCAATGGTGCTGAGAGGGTGCTGCAAAATAAAAATATAGGTGCCCAAATTTCGGGTTTGGGATTCAATACCCACAACGAAGCCCATCTTTTCCGTGCAGCCCAGGAAGGGATTGTTTTCTCTTTTAAATATGGGATGGAAATCATGGAAGGGATCGGCTTAAAAGCGCAGGTGATCCGTGCCGGGAAAGCAAATATGTTCCTAAGCCCCATCTTCCGCGAAACACTTGCAGGTATTTCAGGGGCTACCATTGAATTGTACAATACTGACGGATCAATTGGTGCGGCACGTGGTGCAGGTATTGGTTCCGGGTATTATACATCAGCTAATGAGGCATTTTCAAGCCTTAAAAAACTTGAAATCGTTTTGCCTGAACCGACCTTGAAATCCCAATATGAAGATGCATATCAAAATTGGAAACTTCAACTTGATAAGTATATTTAAATGAATAGAAGGATTAATCTATTAATATTCAATATTTTTTTGATTTTTGCATGTGGGGCAAAAGCCCAGAAAGCAGAAGTCCTGCCCTATCTGAACACGAAATTGCCAATCGACAACCGGGTTGACGACCTTATCGGCAGGATGACCCTTGAGGAGAAGTCGAAGCAAATGGTCAATGCTGCAGAAGCATTGCCAAAATTGGATATCCCACAGTATGGATGGTGGAGCGAGGCATTGCATGGTGTGGCGAGGGCCGGAAAAGCGACCATTTTTCCCCAGGCAATTGGCATGGCAGCCACATTTGATCCGGATCTGATCTTTGAAGTTTCATCTGCCATTTCAGACGAGGGGCGTGCCATGTACAACGATGCCGTAAAAAGAGGTTTCCACGAAATCTGCCAGGGGTTAACGTTTTGGTCGCCTAATGTCAATATTTTCAGGGATCCCCGTTGGGGGCGTGGCCATGAAACCTATGGAGAAGATCCCTTTTTAACAGGGACAATCGGTTCAGCCTTTGTAAAAGGGATGCAGGGCAACAATCCAAAATACCTGAAAACTGCAGCATGTGCCAAACATTTTGCAGTCCACAGCGGCCCCGAAGGTTTGCGCCATGAATTCAATGCGGTGGTTTCGGATAAAGATTTATACGAAACTTACTTACCGGCTTTTAAAGCTTTGGTGGATGTTGGCGTCGAATCGGTGATGTGTGCCTATAACCGTACCGACGATGAACCTTGCTGTGGAAGCAACCGATTGTTGACGAAGATCCTCCGTAACGATTGGGGTTTTAAGGGACACGTGGTTTCAGATTGCGGGGCACTGGCCAATATCCATGGCGACCACCATTTTACACAAACCGAGGAACAAACTGTGGCTTTAGCTATAAAAAATCAGGTCAACCTGAATTGTGGCGATACTTATAAGGCAATTCCTTCAGCGGTAAAACAGGGGCTGGTCACCGAAGCAGAAGTCAATGTCGCTTTGCACGGACTTTTAAAAACCCGGTTTAAACTTGGAATGTTCGATCCCCAGGACGCCAACCCTTACAACAAGATTGGCACAGAAGTCATTAATAGTAAGGAACATAAACAATTGGCAAGAAAGGTTGCCCAAAAATCGGTCGTACTGCTTAAAAATAACGGCACCTTGCCGATTGCAAAAGATTGCCCCAATATTTTTGTGACAGGGCCAATGGCTGGAAACATCGATGTACTGATTGGAAACTACTATGGTATTTCGGACGATATGTCAACGATCCTTGAGGGGATTGCCGGCAAAGTGGCCAAAGGCTCCAAAATAGGATACCGGTACGGGATTTTGCCTGACCGTGAGAACCTTAACCCAATGGACTGGTCAACAGGAATGGCAGCCGATGCAGATGTAACTGTGGCTGTTCTTGGGATTTCAGGCCTGGACGAAGGTGAAGAAGGTGAATCGATTGCATCTTCCTATAAAGGAGACCGCTCGGATATCAGTTTGCCCAAAAGCCAGCTCAATTATTTAAGAAAACTCAGGCAGGCTGCCGGAAAGAAAAAAATTGTAGTCGTGCTGACAGGTGGAAGTCCGATAGCAAGCCCCGAAATTGTTGATTTGGCCGATGCCATTTTATTCGTATGGTATCCTGGTGAACAGGGTGGCAATGGAGTCGCCGACGTACTCTTTGGGGATGCCAATCCAAGCGGCAGGTTACCGATTACCTTCCCAAAATCGCTCAGCGACCTTCCTCCCTTCGAAAACTACAACATGGTTGGCAGAACCTATCGCTACATGGATAAGGAGCCACTTTTCACATTCGGATTTGGACTCTCCTACACGACATTCAGCTATTCCAACCTGAAATTATCCTCTGACAAAATTAAAAAAGGGGAACCTGAAACAGCAAGTTTTACATTGGCCAATACAGGTAAATTAGCAGGTGATGAAGTCGTCCAATTGTACATTACCGATTTGCAGGCCACCTTCAGGGTTCCGATCCAATCTTTAAAAGGAATCAGAAAAGTCGCACTAAAGCCAGGACAAAAGCAAGATATCTCCTTCGTCATCACGCCGGAGATGATGAGTTCAGTGGACGAAACGGGTAAAAGCCTGATCGAAAAAGGGGATATCCAGATCACCATTGGCGGTGCGTCGCCAGGTAAAAGAAGCCTCGACCTGGGGGCAGCAGAATTTTTAAAAGGAACATTTTCAATTCAATAAAATCTTATTCATCATTAAAATTAAACGTTATGACAGCATTTAAAGGAAACAAAGAGTATTTTCCAGGTATAGACCAAATCAAGTACGAAGGGCCGCAATCCAAAAATCCATTGGCCTTCAAATGGTATGACGCAAACAGGGTCGTTGGTGGCAAAACAATGAAAGATTACCTACGCTTTGCCGTTGCTTACTGGCATACATTCTGTGGCGATGGCGGCGACCCATTCGGACCTGGAACCCAGATTTTCCCATGGGTTGGTGCAACAGACAAAATGGACGCTGCAAAGGAAAGAATGGACGCAGCTTTTGAGTTTATCACCAAGATCGGTGCCCCTTTCTATTGTTTCCACGATACCGATGTGGTTGGGGATGGGACCGTTTTCGAGATTGAAAAACGTTTGGTCAAAATGGTTGACTATGCCAAAGAATGTCAGGAGGCCACAGGGGTTAAACTGCTTTGGGGCACAGCCAATGTGTTCTCAAATCCGAGGTACATGAACGGTGCGTCAACCAATCCCGATTTCAATGTATTGGCCAACGCAGCAGTTCAGGTTAAGAATGCCATGGAAGCCACAATTGCCTTGGGCGGAACAAACTACGTATTCTGGGGTGGCCGTGAAGGTTACATGAGCCTTCACAATACAGATGTGAAACGCGAACTGGACCATATGGGATTGTTCCTGGCAACAGCACGCGATTATGCACGTAAACAGGGATTTAAAGGGACCTTCCTGATCGAACCCAAACCTATGGAACCCATGAAACACCAGTATGATTTTGATACACAAACAGTTATTGGGTTCCTTAAAGCCCATGGCCTTGAAAACGATTTCAAACTGAATATCGAAGTGAACCATGCAACCCTGGCTGGCCATACCTTCTCGCACGAATTGCGCATGGCTGCCGATCAGGGCATGTTAGGCTCAATCGATGCAAATAAGGGCGATTACCAGAACGGTTGGGACACCGATGAATTCCCGACAAACATCTACGAAGTTACCGAAGCTATGATGGAAATCATTCAGGCTGGTGGATTTACAAATGGGGGTGTGAACTTTGATGCCAAAACCCGTCGCAATTCGACCGACATGGAAGATATCTTTATTTCCCATGTTTCCGGTATGGACGTTTTTGCCCGTGCCCTGGTCATCGCTGACAGTATCCTCAAAGATTCTGATTACCTTAAATTGAGGAAATCTCGTTATGCCAGTTACGATAGCGGTAAAGGTGCCGAATATGAGGCTGGTAAGCTCAACCTTCTTGATCTTTATAATGTTGCCAAAGAAGCTGGCGAACCAAAACAGGTTAGCGGCAAACAGGAAATGCTTGAACAACTGATCAATTGCTACATTTAAGCTAACATCGGAAAGTATGTCATTTATTGATACATCTTCAAAATCAACATCCAGTTCCTATCAAAAGGGGAATCCATTGTACATTGTGATGCTCACATTGGTCGCAACGTTGGGTGGTTTGCTTTTTGGCTATGATACTGCAGTTGTAAACGGAGCAGAGAAATCGCTTGTCGAGTTTTATATTGCAAAAATTACAGCTCCGGCCAATTTTGAGTATGCGGTAAAAATTATTACCCAATACAAAATCATGATGGCGGTTGTCCTTTTTCTTGTGTTTGGCATTATTTCTGGCCAAATCGTGAAGCTTTTGGGAAAGAAGAAAGGGTTAATTTCGGGAGCGATCATTCTTGGTATATTACTGATTTGGATTATTGGCTTCATTGCCAAGGCAATACCAACAGATGCCGGAGCATTGAAAGATTCTGTGGATACAATTAAGGGATTTGTGATTGCCAGTGCCCTTATTGGTTGTGTAATTGGGGGCTCGGTTGCCGGATTTATTTCGAGAGCCCTTGGACGCAAAAACGGACTGTTTATTGCTGCCTTTGCCTTTTTCATATCTGCAATTGGCGCATGGAATCCTGAGGGCCTGAACTTTTTCGGAACATTGCCAGTGTATTCATTTGTAATCTATAGGATTATTGGTGGAATAGGAGTTGGCTTGGCATCGATGATCTCACCGATGTACATCGCCGAAATCGCACCTGCTGATATCCGTGGTAAACTGGTCTCCTTCAATCAATTTGCCATCATCTTCGGAATGTTGGTGATCTACTTTGTCAACTATTTTATTGCAAAACAAGGCAATGAACAGTGGCTGATTACCGATGGCTGGCGTCTGATGTTCCTTTCAGGAGCTATCCCTGCCGGTATCTTTATCGTCCTTCTGTTTTTTGTCCCCGAAACACCCCGTTTCCTTGTGCTGAATGGCCAGGAAGATAAGGCATTAAAAGTTCTGAATAAAATTGCGGGCAACAAGCAGGCAGCCATTATCCTTGAGGAAATTAAAGCAACCTTGCACGAAGCGAACGCACCCTGGTTGTCCTATGGATTCCTTGTCATTTTCGTTGGGATCATGTTATCGGTTTTTCAACAATTTGTCGGAATAAACGTGGTACTTTATTATGCTGGAAATATCTTCAGGAACACGGGCGCATCAACCGATAGCTCTTTGTTGCAAACCATAATTGTCGGGGCTGTTAATCTTGCGTTTACAGTGGTTGCCATTTTAACTGTCGATAAATTTGGCCGCAAGCTATTGATGATTATCGGTTCGATAGGTATGGCGATCAGTATGTTTGCACTTGGGTTAACTTTCTTTACCGGACAAACAGGTGAGAATCTGACACCTTTACAGGGATACGCAGCTTTGGCCTTTATGCTCATTTATACTGCGGCTTTTGCCATGAGCTGGGGACCGGTTTGCTGGGTATTGTTGTCAGAGATATTTCCAAATTCGATCCGTGCTGCCATGTCGATTGCGGTTGCTGCACAGTGGATTGCCAATTGGATTGTTTCGCTCACTTTTCCAATGATGAACGACAATGTTTGGCTGACCAGTCAGTTTAACCATGGTTTTTCCTACTGGATTTATGGCGTGATGGGCATCTTATCCGCTGTCTTTGTTTGGAAAATGGTACCTGAAACCAAGGGGAAAACACTTGAGTCGATGGAAGGATTGTGGCTGAAGAAGAAGTAAAGTGCTTGATCAATGATTTTCTGATCCCGTGGAGATGTTGAATCTTCACGGGATTTTAATTTTCGTGGCCGAATTAAACTTTCGGGACTTTGACCTGTCGAATATGTCGTTTAAGAATTTACTAATAAATTCGGTTAAATACTATGCATACATCGACAGATCTATCGGTTATCATCGTGAATTACAGGGGTTGGGAGAGGCTTTCACAATGTCTCGACTCATTGTATAATATCGCTGACGATCGGTTCTCATTTGAGGTCATCGTTGTTGATAATTATTCGAATGACTGGCTGGTCCCAAAATTTAAAAAGCTTTATCCCCGTTTCACATTTGTCGTAAATTCTGATAATCTGGGGTTTGCTAATGGTTGTAACCTTGGTGCATCCATTAGCCGGGGATCCAATTTGCTGTTTTTAAATCCAGATACCATTGTCAATGCAGAAGCAATTTTCCTGATGCTCACCGAGATTCGTCAACGCAACTCCTATTCGATCGTTTCGTGCAGGCAAGTGAAGGCCAATGGTACTTTAGAACGGCCTTACGGGAAATTTCTTTCAATTTTTACTTTGACCGGATGGCTTCGTGCTTTTAATAAGATGTTTGGTGGGAGTAAGTTAAAACCCTTTGTTCAGAATGACAACTATATTTATCCCGATTGGGTTTCAGGTTCTGTCGTGATGATCAGTCGGCTCAGTTTTAAGAACCTTGGCGGCTGGGACGAGGATTTCTGGATGTATTTTGAGGATGTTGACCTATGTTACAGGGCTCGGGTTAAAGGGGGTGAAGTTGTCAAACTCAAAAATGCGGTTATACAGCACAACCATGGTGGGGCATCCCGAATCAATCCTAAAGTAACTGCTTTGACAAAAACGGAGGTCAACATTTCTCGCCATGTCTATATCTCTAAACATCAGACCAGCTTTGTTGCCGTTTATATGCACACTTTCTTGATTTTAAACAACTTACTGTTTGGGTTAATTCCTGCGGTTGCAGGGGCAGTTTTCATTTATAGTAAAAGTCTGAACAGCCGTTGCATGGCCTACTTTCAATTGATTTTATATTATTATAATGTTCTTACAACGGGTACATGGCTGAGCAAAAGATCTGTCCATTATCCTGAACAAGCAAAATACAGTTCAATTTTGACAAATTAATTTGTTGGTCATTTCAAATCTTCTCTATTTGTTTTTGCCAATATTCCCTTCAAGAACCTCCCTATAAAGTTTCATCAGCCGATCAGCGACCAATTTTTCGGAGAAAAGCGCTGCATTTGCAGAACCCTTTGCTTTCATTAAAATTCGCAATGTATTATCATATAACATGTTACGAATTGATTTTCCAATTGCCGGAATATCCGATGGATCGACATAAATTGCCCCTTCTCCTCCTGCCTCTGGCAAACTGCTTAAATTGGATGTAATTACAGGACAACCTGAGGCCTGGGCTTCAAGTACAGGAAGCCCGAAGCCTTCAAAGAAAGAAGGGTAAACCATCGCCTGGGCCATCTGGTAAATTGCCTGTAGTTCTGATGTATCCGAGTTATGGATGAACATCACCTGGTTCTGGATCCCATTTTGGATGATAAACTGTTTAATCTCTTCGAGGTATTCCTTTGGCCTTGGCCTCCCCAGGATTACGACCGGTATCTCCAGCTTTTCGCTGATTACCGCCTGTAGGATGGCCAATTGGTTTTTTCGTTTCTCTATTGTCCCTACGCACAAGATGAATTGATCAGGTAAACTGAACTTCCTTTTGACCGCCAACTTACTTTCTTCGCTGACCTTCTCATAGTAACAATTGTTGCAGGTCTGATAGATAACTTCGATTTTATCAGGTTCAGTCCCAAAAAAGTGGATTAAATCGGCTTTGGTCTGTTTACTGATCGCAATGATCTTTGTGGCATTCTGACAACTTCTTCTGTAAACTGATGCATAGATTTTACGGTCGATTTTCTTGTAAAATTCGGGATAACGTAGAAAAATAACATCGTGCATGGTTACCACGGATGGAATTCCGGTTTTTTCGATTCCATAGGGAATCACATGGCTCAATCCATGGAAAATATCTATATTATTAATTTTAAGCAGTTTAGATACAATGTTTAATCTCCAATAAGATCTTAAGAATTTAAAGAGTCCCGATTGTGGGAGTATGACCTCAGCTTGTTCAGGAAGGGAATAGAGGTTTGTCAGCTTAGGGGCAAAAAGCTTGTACCTATTTTCAGGATGGAATTTTGCCAACAGGTTGATTGTATTGCGGCTATAATTCCCGAGTCCCGATGCATTTTGAAATACCCGTTTGGCCTCAAAACCTATGATCATGGTATATATATTTTTGTAAATAATTATTTGATGTATTCACGATCAGCCGATACCATTTTCTTAATAAGGTCCGTGAATGATGTCTTATTTGGATTCCAGCCCAACAACCTTTTGGCCTTTGAAGGATCGCCACACAGTAATTCTACTTCTGTGGGACGGTAATAAACGGGGTCAATCTCAATGATGATATTTCCAGTCTTTTTGCACCTTGCTTTTTCGTTAATTCCGCTTCCCAACCATTCGAGTTCGATCCCTGCTTCCTGAAAGGCGATTGTACAGAATTCGCGCACTGTGTGCATTTCACCCGTTGCGATTACAAAATCTTCGGGAGTTGAATGTTGGAGCATCAGCCACATGCACTCTATATAATCTTTTGCATAGCCCCAATCACGAAGGGCATTTACATTCCCAAGGTATAATTTTTTCTGCTTTCCTGAGGCTATCCGCACCGCAGCCAAGGTGATTTTGCGGGTCACAAAATTCTCCCCGCGCCGTTCGCTTTCATGGTTGAACAGGATACCGTTTACGGCATACATGCCATAAGCTTCACGATAATTCTTTGTCATCCAAAAGGCGAATTGCTTGGATATTCCGTAAGGGGACCTTGGATAAAACGGGGTCGTTTCAGTTTGGGGCGTCTCCTGAACAAGCCCATACAACTCTGATGTAGATGCCTGATAGATACGGACTTTCGATTCCATCTCCAAAATTCTGACGGCCTCAAGTATCCGGAGCGTCCCGATTGCATCGGTTTCAGCGGTATATTCAGGAACATCAAACGAGACCTTGACATGCGACTGAGCAGCCAAATTGTAGATCTCTTCCGGTTTGACTTTCTGGATAATCCTGACAAGGGAACTAGAATCGGTCATATCACCGTAATGGAGGGTCAGCTTATTTTTCAACTGCATATCCTCGATCATCTCTTCAATATACAGATGCTCAATTCTTTGGCGGTTGAACTGTGATGAGCGGCGTACAATTCCATGAACATCGTACCCCTTTTCGATTAAAAATTCTGCCAGATAGGACCCATCCTGTCCGGTAATTCCTGTTATCAGAGCGGTCTTCATCTTGCTTTTTCCTATGATTTTATTTTCGTAAAATGCCAAATCGTATCGGACAATTTTCTGAATAGCTCAAGGTAAGATTTTACATTGACTTCCCATGTAAACTTCTGTGAATGTTGCCTTAAGATCTCAGGCCGTGAAGGATCCATGTAAAACTCTTCAATTTTCCGAAGGAAAAAACTGCTCATTTCCTCAGGATCGAATGTTTCCCAGTAATAGGCTTTGTCTTCGCTCACTTCGGGGATACTTGAGTAGGTCGAAGCAAAAACCGGTTTGCCGAACCGCATGGCCTCAACCGGGGGAAACCCCATTCCCTCGAATTTTGAGGGGAAGAGAACTGCCTTGCAATTGTTGTACATCCAGAATTTGTCTTCCTCCGAGATTAAACCGGTAATAAGTATCCGATCGTGCAACCCTTGCACGTCAATTTTTTGTTGCAGCTCCTCAGCATAAGCCCCTGTTTTATTACCGGCAATGATGAGTTTGTATTTTTCTGGCAAAAGTTTGATAAATTCGATCAGTACATGATAATTCTTTTTCATGCGCACAACACCCACCGAAAAAAGCAGGTCTCCTTCAGGTGCAAAAGTTGGTTTTTGAACATTTTCAAATGTCTTGACCTTTACCCCACAATAGATCACCTGAATGGGTATTGCCCCGACATTGAGGTTTTCGCGCACTGCATGTTCGGTGAACTTGGAGATTACAGTGATCACAGTTGCACGGTCCACCTTTTTCTGCAATATTTTCAGCCTTGCCTTTGCCTTGGCAGGAGATTTTTCGCCAAGAAAATTCAAATCGTTGATTGTTAGAATAAAAGGAGTTCTCCGGTCTGATGGGAAATAGGCAGAATCCTGATGTATGGTGTACCATAGATCATACTTTCTGCAAAGTGAAGGGAAGTACCGCCGCTTTAGTGAAACAACCTCATAATCAACACTATTCCCAAAATAACCTTTGAATTTAGCTGGAACCAGCAAAGTAAACCTGAAGTTTTCATCCTTAATTTTACTAATCTCATCGCCAAAAAATTCAGCGACCTGGCCCAATCCGGTATTCAAATCCTTTAGCCTGTCCAAATCAATTAATACAGAAATCGGTTTCATGGCAATAATCAATATTAGCGTTGAACAAAACTAACGATTTGTGATGCAATAAATTGTACATCTTCATTCGTAAGATCAGGATAGCTTGGCAGGTTGATGCCGTGCGAACTGATTGACGTGGCAACAGGGAAATCCTCCTTTGCATACCCTGAATACATCGGCATAGTATGCACAGGATAAAATAAGGGGCGGGTTTCAATCCCAAATTGGCTCAAATAGTCCCGTAGTTCATTACGCTGCCCGGCCGCAGGAATCAAGACAGAACACATCCAATAGGAATTAAAAGTATTATCTGCCTGTCCATGAAACTTCAATGATGTGTTTTCAAAAGCTTTTTTATAGGCTGTGGCAATCCTGATTTTGTTTACAAGTATTTCATCGATCCTTTCCAGCTGGGCAACACCAATAGCAGCACAAATATTGGTCATCCGAAAATTGTAACCTATCGAATCATGCCAATAGAGTATATCAGCAATACCCTGGTTTTTAAGATTTCGGGCACGTTCGTACAATGCGTTGGAATTTGTGACCACCATGCCCCCTTCCCCCGTTGTGATGGTTTTATTGCCGAAAAAACTATAGGCTGAAATATCCCCAAAAGTTCCCAAATGTTTGTTATTGTATTTGCTCCCAATTGCTTCAGCACAGTCTTCGACCAGGTACAAATGATTCCGCTTGCAAATCACTGTCAATGCATCCATGTCGCACGGATGGCCATAAATATGCGGAGCAAGAATGGCTTTTGTTTTTGAAGTAAGTTTCCTTTCAACATCATTGTAATCAATCTGCCATGTCTGGGGCAACGAGTCCACAAAAACAGGGGTTGCGCCCACATACATGATCGCATTGACTGATGCAATGTAGGTAAATGTGGGAACGATCACCTCATCTCCAGGTTTGAGGTCCAAAACAAGCAATGCCAGGTGCAGAGCAACCGTACCGTTGCACACGCTTGTGGCATAGTCGGCCTGTAGGTATGCTGCAAACTGTTTTTCAAACTCGGAAATGTATTTACCTTTGGAAGAAATCCATGTCGATTCAATACAATCTGAAACATATTTTAATTCATTTCCTTTCAATGAAGGTTGATAAACCGGGTATTTTATGTCCATAACGGAAGGCTAAACTTTTATATCCAAATTAACAATTTGGTCAATTTTTTTCAATGGGTCGTTACAAAAATAGAAGAAAATCATTGAAAAAAAAATCCAGATTACTTTCAACAAATGATTAATACTCTTTAAACAACAATTCAACCTGATTTTTGTTACGAAAGATTATCATAACTTAATCGCTTTGTTAATGAGAAATATTATTTGTGACTTGTTATTGAGATTTACACACACTGCTTTATTCTTATATTTGTGCTTAGGGTTTGATCCGAAACACGAAAAGGCATTTAATAATACCAAATTAATTTATCTTTTACTAAAGACCAATGAATCAAATAGATAAGCTGTTGATTATATTTATTTCTCTATTATATTCATGCAATTCACCGAAAATGAAAGTTGATCTGATCGTTACCAATGCGAAAGTTTATACCGTTGACAGTTCGTTTACCGTTGCTGAAAGTTTTGCTGTCAAGGACGGAATGTTTGTGGGTATCGGGACCAACACTGAAATCACTTCAAAATATGATGCCAATCGTACAATTGATAGTGAAGGTAACCCGGTTTATCCGGGGTTTAACGATGCCCACTGCCATTTTTTCGGTTATGGGATGGACGTGATGCAATATGCCGATCTTTCAGGAACCCAAAATCAGGACAGTATTTATCAACGGCTAAATTCTCATTATTTAAAGCATGGCGGGAGTTGGTTGTTGGGTCGGGGATGGGACCAGAATTTGTGGCCGGAAAAAGAATTTCCTGACAACCAGCGGCTCAGCGAATTGTTCCCGCATGTGCCGGTTTATCTTGTCAGGGTCGATGGACACGCCGCCTGGTGCAACGATAAAGCACTCAGTCTGGCCGGGATTACTGCAAAGACAAAAATCGAAGGTGGGGAGGTCTTGCTCAAAAATGGCAAACCTACCGGAGTATTGATTGACAATGCAAAAGAACTGGTTTTCAATTTAGTTCCCATGCCTGACATTGAGCTAAAAACCAAGGCATTACTGGTTGCACAAAAAAACTGTCTGGCAGTCGGGCTTACTTCAGTTACCGATTGCGGCCTCCCCGAAAATGTAATTTCGCTCATGGATTCTTTGCAGGAAAAAGGGTTGCTTAAAATGCGCATCAATGCCATGATGGAGCCGGATAGAGCCAATATGGACCGATTCCTGAAAAATGGGCCATATATTACCAACAGGTTACAAGTCAATACGATAAAATTATATGCCGATGGTGCTTTGGGTTCACGCGGTGCTTTTCTGCTTGCTGATTATTCCGACGATAAGGGCAACCGTGGTTTATTGATGAACCCTGCTCCTTATTTTGAATCGATTTGCCAAAAGGCTTACGATGCCAATTTTCAGGTTGCCACCCATTGCATTGGTGATGGGGCAAACCGGTTTATTCTTGAAATCTATGGTAAAATACTGAAAGGTAAAAACGACCGTAGGTGGAGGATCGAACATGTACAAGTTGTCAACAAAGATGATTTCCCTCTGTTTGCTAAATATTCTATCGTCCCTTCCATCCAGGCTACACATGCAACATCCGATATGTTTTGGGCCGATGAAAGACTTGGAACCGAACGTTTGAAAGGGGCTTATGCCTATCAGCAATTGCTTTCACAAAACGGTTGGCTACCGAATGGAACCGATTTCCCGATTGAGGGGATCAATCCTGTATTGACGTTCTATGCCTCTGTTTGCCGGAAAAATACATCAGGTCTTCCCACAGGAGGTTTTCAAATTGAGAATGCACTTACACGGGAACAAACCCTTCGTTCAATGACCATCTGGGCAGCAAAGGCAAGTTTTGAGGAGTTGAAAAAAGGGAGTATTGAGGTCGGGAAAAAAGCTGATTTCGTGGTGCTTGATACCGATCTGATGGGTTGCCGGGAGGAGGCTATCCTGAAATCAGAAGTTTTGAAAACCGTCCTTGGAGGTGAATTGGTTTATCAGAAAATCCAATAAAAATATTTAATAAAAATAGATATGAGAAGTACTTTCCTGAAAACAGCATTCTTTATATTATTATTAATAAGTGTTCTAGCCGTTGGTGCTCAAAATATTCCCCTTCGGACTGATCCGGTACGTTACCTTTACCCACTTTTTGAAAAAATTGATATCCAGGAAGATATAGAATTTAGTAAAGTGATCAACGCTGAAGGAAAATTCGAAAAGCTGTTGTTGGATGTCTATTCTCCGGCAGGCGATTTACAAACTGAAAGACCGGTTATCCTGTGGATCCATGGGGGTGGTTTCAGACCAGGAAACGACAAGACCCAAAGTTACATTGTCAAACTCGCCACACAATTTGCGAGTAAAGGTTATGTCTGTGTATCAATCAATTATCGTGTTCGCAAGAATCCAAAGGATGACAAACCGGGAACCATGGCCAATGCATTGGAGGATGCCATGGCAGGTCTTGACTGGATCAGGAAAAACAGCAGAAGGTTAAATATCGATCCCGGAAAAATCATTGTGGGAGGTGGTTCGGCTGGCGGTATGCTTGCAGTCAACCTTTGTTACAAGGATCCTTCACCCGGTCAAAAATGGAATAAAAAGGGCATTGTCGGACTTGTTGACCTTTGGGGCAGCCCGGACGAGTCGTATTCTTTTTACAAAGTGGATCAAGATGATCCACCCACAATTGTAGTGCATGGAACTGCCGACTCATTGGTTTCTTACGCAAATTCCGAAAAACTGGCTAAAGAGTTGGAAAACAATCATGTTAAACATCAGTTAATCCCAATTAAGGGAGCTGGGCATACCCCAACAGCCCACATGGAAGAATTCTCAAAAGATATATCAGATTTTCTTTATCCCTTGGTTTCAGAAGGAAAAGGGATGCTTGCTTTTGAAAAAAAATCATTGGTTGGTAAACAGAAGAATAAAGGTTTTATTGTTCCCACTTCACAACTTATCGAATCGGCAGGAACTACGGTCACTTTCCCAGGGAGGCCTGTGGATTTGGCACTTAATCCTGATGAAACAATCCTGGCCGTTAAAAACCTGAAAGACATTGTTTTCTTTGATGTTGCAAATCAGCGCATAAAGCAAACATTGACATTAAAGGAAGGTGGTAATACCTTTACGGGGATAGGTTGGAGCGATAATGGCAAAAAAGTCTGGACAACGGATACAAGAGGGTACCTGCGTTCGGCTAAACTTCAGGAGAACGGTTTATTTGAATGGGGCGACCAGATCCTGCTTCCCGACAAAATCTTTCCCAATGGAAAATTTGAATGGGAAGGTGAAGTGCTGGACAAATCGGTAAAATCGGTAAATGGCAAAGAATATCCCGGTGGTTTTGCAATCGACGAAAAGCGGGGTTACATCTATATAGCATTGAACCGGAACAATGCCGTTGGTTTTATCAATCTGAGAGACAATAAATTTGAAGCACTTGTGCCTGTCGGAATTGCACCTTATACGGTTATTATTCGTGGCGATAAAGCATATGTTTCAAACTGGGGAGGTAGGTTGGCCCAACAAGGGGATAAAACTGCCCAATCTGCCGGAACAGAAGTAGTTGTAGATCCCAAAACCGGGATTTCCTCTTCTGGTACTGTTTCGGTTATTGATTTAAATTCCCGCAAAGCGATAAATGAGATAAAAGTTCATTTGCACCCTTCAGGGATGGTACTCCATCCCGATGGATCAAAATTATATGTTGCCAATGCAAACAGTGACCTG
>CAIYPA010000014.1 GCA_903927965.1 uncultured Bacteroidia bacterium
CCTTTTGTCTTTATTTTGCGGCGCATGGAACATTCACTCTTTTTACAACTTACTGATTGCGCCGCTGATGTGTTGGTTATTTCATTATTCTACAATACTTTAACTCCTACGGAGTATTTTAAAGTGCGAAAAGTTCATTTGGATTTCCAAAATGTGATCCACTTTGGAAACATTTCACCATCTTTCTACGATCGCTTCCCCGTAGGGGAACTCTTTAAATAACCCCGGGTAAGCAGTCCCGAATAAAAACCATGTCATTGAGCCGTTGTTTCTGGGACTACGCCACCCGGGGTAAAAATGGCAACACGAAAACCGTCCGCGAACAAAAGTACAGAAAAGTGCAAATCTACCCTCGGACGGGGTGGACAACTCTCTTAAAAGTCGGTGACGCAATCCAGAACGTTGTTTTGGTGCGGTGCTTCTTAGGATGGGATTGCTTTGGAGTGCAGGTAATTATCTTTCAAATTTGATTGTGCCGCACTCTGCGCAATGACAGGTCAGAAAGGAGAGAGTGCTTTTAGGTGGTTTATCCCTAACCTTATTGGTTGAAAACAGCCAAACAATCTTTGTGACGAGGTGTCCTGGTGACTTCGAGCAACTGCCTGCACGAAGATTGTCTGCTTTCCAGTCACCCGGACACTACTTCCTTGAGAACGGTCCTATTTAACTTAGTGTCCAGGTGACCCGAAAACAAGTTATCAACATTCTGGCCTTCGCATTAAGTCACCTGGACACTTCAAACTAAATTAGTTTTGGTTTCAATTGTAAACGCCCGGATTAACTCAGTGAAATTAAAAACAGAAAATCAGGTTTGTCGGCAGAATAAACCTTATTTATCCTTTCCAATCCGAATTGTTAATCTAAATTTGCATACATTTACATAATACCGATTCAAATCATAAAGCGGTATAACATAAAACAATTGTTTCAGACATGGGCAGCCATAAAGTTAAACTTTCATAATTAACATCGTATGAAAACAAAAATGCTGGGACTACTTCCGGTCCTGACGGGGCTTCTATTGATCCTCTATTTTTGCTCAAACCGTTCAGCAAAAACCACAGAAACCGGTTATTATGCCGCCAATGCAGTGGCTGACACTTCCGGGACGATCAAAGGGGAATTCGACATTCCCGAATTGTCGGTTCAGCCTTCCCCCGAAACGGAACAGAGCATTTCATTCCCAATTGCCGAAAAAATTACCGATTACGATGTTTCACCTTTGGGGATTAATGTTGCCGCCCTTACGGAGAATGCAGCCAAAAAAAGTTGGATTAAATTCTGGCAAATTGGAAAAACAAGCCTATCAGATAGTTGCGAATTGCCATCAACACTGGTTGCCAAAGCCATTGCCTGGCACCCCACAGGCAAATCACTTTTTGTGATGGGGGAAAATAGTGGAAAATACCTGATATATAGGGTCGCAAACCAAAATGGAAAATGGAGTCCCAAAATGATCTTCTCAACACCCAATCCATTGCGCAGGTTGGTGGTTTGTCCGCGACCGTTTATCACCAACAACGATTACAAAAGTGGCATAGTTTATTACAACTACCGACTGTTTTTTGGGATGGACAATGGCGACAAGACCTACCGGATCGTTTCGATCACAGAAAACGGGAATCGCTTTTACCAGGTGGTTGGCCCTAAAAAAACAGTCGAAAAAGCCAATGACGAAGGAATTGCTTCAAGTGAAATGGAAGCTGATTGGGCTTTACCGATTGCTTTCCATCCCTCCGGCTACCAGTTGATCTGGGAAGACATAAGCGATCAATACATGGTAGCAACCTATGAATCAAAATATTGGGGAAAATCAAAACCAATTAATATCCCCCTGAAAAAAACCGGGACGATTACCCCAACACCTAATGGTTTGGCACTGGTCCATTGGCAAAAAGAGAAACCCGGCATTGGGATTTATTTGCTTTCCACAAAGAAAGAAGAATTTCAAATTTCAAATTTCACCTTTATCTCTACCCCTTCGTCGGTACCCGATGGCAAAGGAATTGTAGGGCTTACCAATGAAAATGGCAGACAAACCTTGCGTTATGTGCCGGTAAAGGTTCCGCTGGCAGATGTGACGAATGCCTGGATGTTCAACAATTCGGTCGAAGAAACCGACCTTTTCCGGAAGAACTATGGGGTGTTCCGCCCGAACCAGGACGATCAACTTTACAAGCTCTACGAAACCGAAAATTACGATTGCGGTGGTTACGACAAGAGCTCCCCTACACGTCCTTATCTTGTCACCACCGATATTTTCTGGGAACTGTTTGGGGCAGCCTACCAGGGACTGTTTATCGTAAAAGAAAGAGACGAGGCCATTCCTGAATTTTGGAAATTTGTTAAGGCAGCCGACAGTTATTTGAAAGGTTCGTCTCCAAAATCACCCTGGGTACCGGTTTTTTCAGCACTTCTCGACCTGAAGGCCGGTAATGCCAAAAATGTGGAAGTTGCCAGGATCAACAAGGGACAAAACTGCTTTACCGAGCTCATCAATAAAGAATATGCCTATTCCGATCTCAAACCTCGTGGACATTATACCTCCTCTAAGGAAATGGAAGTTTACTTTAAGGCATTCCGCTATTTTACAACAATTTACAGATCAAACCAGGACGCAGTCAAAGAGTTGAATTTACTTCCAGCTGAAATAAAAACAGGTGCCGAAAAATGGATAAAAAGCTATACCGGGTTTATTTCACCTTCAAGGTCTCCATTGGTTTGGGGAGATTTAAAGAATAGCCTTCCAAAATATTGTCAGAATCCGGTAAAAGATTTGGCAGTTTTTCCATTGTCGTGGGGTTTCGACAACGAGGTCTTGTACTCTACGGTTTTTCATCCAGACCTTCCATCAGAAATCAGGGTAACGGGACCTTCAGGTGAACGGTGGCTTCCATCAGGATTGGATTTGGCCACTGCTATGGGAAATGGTTTTGCAGAAAAACTATTGGAATCTGATTTTCAAAAATACCCTCCC
>CAIYPA010000015.1 GCA_903927965.1 uncultured Bacteroidia bacterium
ATCTCCTTTTAACATCGCCTGCGATTGGAACCTCCGGAAGCCTGACTGTCACCAGTAATGGTGCCTGGACCCTAAAGCTTGATTATACCGGCAATGGTGGTAGTAATGTTAGATATGCTCCAGATATATTCACAGGAGCTTCAGGTGCCCGTAATGTTTCAGTTACTTCCAACAGTTCAACCGCTTCTCCTACAACTGCTGATGTTTATAACTGGTATTACGACGGAACTACCGTTTATTGGTCTGGTAAATTAGGTTATAGGTTTTAAGCACAGTTGTTTCTGGATAGCAATGCAAACCCTTAGGATCGATATGACCTTGGGGGTTGGAGGGTTAAATTTGGGGGGTAAGTGATTTTTTCCCTCTCCCCAAATATTGATGAATAATTACATATCGTCACCAATCCGTCGTTTTTCTGCCGCCGAAAAGTCAAAATCGGTATTTTACGATGTCGTTAATAGGCCTGAAATGATGTCCTCATTTTACCAATTATAGGTTAAACCCTACCAATTATGGGGAATATCGTTTCAATTGTTGGACTTTGAAAAATATAAGCATATCTTGTCATAACTTTTGTTTTTATTAGTTGGAAATTTGTAGTTTACAAAAATTAATTTCAAAAAAAGCCACCATTCAAAAAAAAGATCCGATAACAACCTTTATTAACAAAAAAAAAGATACAATAATTTAATTGCCCATATATCGACTTAATACAAAATTATGAAAAGGCTAACCTTAATTTCATTGCTGATCCTGCTCACAGGCAGTTTTGTTTTCTCGCAGATTGGGGTAAATACAGATAGCAGTCTGCCAGATGGTTCGGCGATGCTCGACGTAAAATCAAACAACAAAGGGCTGTTGCCTCCGCGTATGGCACGCGCGGAGATCAATGCGATTGTCAATCCTGCCAATGGCCTTATCGTTTATTGCACCGATTGCGGACCATCCGGCACAGGTGCCTTATCGATGTTTGTTGCAGGGTCGTGGATCCGGTTGGCCACTGCATTTATGGAACCAACTGTCACAACAGCAGAAGCTACCGTCATAACCCAAACCAATGCCACAAGTAGGGGGAATGTTACTTCCGATGGCGGGGCAACGGTTATAGCCCGTGGTGTATGTTGGGGAACATCTGAAAACCCGACAACAGATTCTTCAAAAGCAAGCGATGGAACAGGTATTGGTAGTTTCACAAGCAGCCTTACCGGACTTGCCGCAAATACGACTTATTTTTTAAGGGCTTATGCAACAAACAGTGCAGGAACAGGTTATGGGAACGAAATCTCCTTTAAAACATTAGCCAATTCAGGAGGGATAACCTTCAACCCTGATCTTACCTACGGGACAATGACTGATACCGATGGCAATGTTTATAAAACTATTACGATCGGCACTCAAACCTGGATGGCCGAAAACC
The DNA here is from genome assembly GCA_903927965.1 of uncultured Bacteroidia bacterium. Classification (GTDB taxonomy): domain Bacteria; phylum Bacteroidota; class Bacteroidia; order Bacteroidales; family Prolixibacteraceae; genus JAAFHB01. The sequence goes on from CAIYPA010000015.1 coordinate 1,418, forward strand.
TCAAAACAACCAAATTCCGCAACGGCGATCCGATACCCAATGTAACTGACAATGCTGCGTGGGCTGCTTTGGCTACAGGTGCCTACTGCTGGTTCAACAACGATGCTGCTGCCTACAAGGCTACTTATGGTGCTTTGTACAATTGGTATGCAGTAGCCGACAGCCGAAACATAGCACCGATAGGCTGGCACGTTGCTACAGATGCTGAATGGACAACCTTAACAGATTTTCTTGGCGGTGAAAGCGTTGCTGGCGGTAAACTAAAAGAAACAGGCACTTTGCATTGGCTAACACCCAATACCGATGCAATAAATAGCGCTGGTTTTACTGCGCTTCCGGGTGGCTATCGTTACGGAGGTGGTTTTTTCTTCGGAGTTGGCAACTACGGTGACTGGTGGTCTTCTTCGATGCGCTCAGCTCCTTATGCCTGGTGCCGATACATGAACTGCGGTTATAGTTATGCCAACAAAAATAGTTATGAGGAGTATTTCGGTTTTTCTGTTCGCTGTATAAAGGATTCCCCTGCCGTTGTACCAACCCTTACAACCACAGAAGTTACAGCTATTGCCCAAACCACAGCCAAAAATGGGGGGAATGTTACCTCCGATGGGGGCGCAACTATGACAGCTCGTGGCGTTTGCTGGGGTACATCTGAAAATCCGACAACCGATTCTTCAAAAACAACCGATGGGACAGGTACTGGTAGTTTTACAAGCAGCCTTACCGGACTTACCGAAAACACGACCTATCATGTAAGGGCTTATGCAACAAACAGTGCAGGAACAGGTTACGGGAATGAAGTTACCTTTAAAACTCTTGCCAATGCAGGTGGGATTATTTTCAACCCCGACCTGACCTACGGGACGATGACCGATATTGACGGCAATGAATACAAAACCATTACAATTGGTACACAAACCTGGATGGCCGAAAACCTCAAAACCACCAAATACCGTAATGGCGATCCTATACCCAATGTTACCGATGGTACAGCATGGGGGACATTAGCAACAGGTGCATATTGCTATTACAACAACGATGCTGCTTCATATAAAGTTACTCTTGGAGCATTGTACAATTGGTTTGCTATAGCCGACAGCCGCAACATTGCTCCTTCAGGCTGGCATGTTGCGACCGATGCTGAGTGGACAATCTTAACGGATTATCTTGGCGGCGAAAGTGTAACCGGTGGCCAACTAAAGGAAAAAGGCACAGCACAATGGTACAGCCCGAATACCGATGCTACCAATAACTTTGGTTTTACTGCCCTTCCTGGCGGAGACCGTTACTACTACGAAGGGCCGTTCTACGGTGTGAACTACTATGGCTATTGGTGGAGTAGTACAGCTGATGATCTTACCAAGGCGTGGGACCGCTGCCTTTACTACAACAGTGCCAATGCCAACCGCGATGGTAGTGACAAGCGGGTCGGCTTCTCTGTTAGGTGCGTGCGCAATTAGTTTATTTGAAACTTTGATTATTTAGAGACTTGAAGGCTTTTCAAAAAAATAACATATTAACTACAAATCATAAAACAATGAAAACTTTAAAAAGTTTGATGAAAATCACCGGAAGAATGGCATTCGCTGTTCTTGCACTGATGCTTAATTCCTGGTTTGCTGGAATTTCAACAGTTTTAGCCGGCAATGTGGTGACAAGCGGGACCTCCCTTGTGATCACTCCCGGCAGCACCCTGGTTTCGATGGACAACCTATCGGTTGCCAATGGGGCATCCATAAAAAACGAAGGCCTCCTGATCCTAAAGAAAAACCTGGCCAATGAAAATGCTTTGCCGAATCCGATGGGGACAGGTACCGTGGAATTTTCAGGAACGGCCAATCAAACCGTGAGCGGCCAGAATATCTTACAAAATTTAATGGTCAACAATTCGTCTGGCATCACCATTGGTGGAAATACAAACATCAACGGAATCCTCACCTTGGCAATTGGGAACGTTGCCATCATTGATTATAACCTTTTACTTGGCCCATTATCCTCGATTTCAGGCACACCATCCAACACTTCGATGTTTGTTGCCACTGGAACAGGCGAGTTGCGCAAAGCGTTTGCTCCCGGTTCAACGCCTGCAAGTTTTATTTTCCCTGTCGGGGATGAAACCGGCACGCCAGAATATTCACCGGTTACGCTATCTTTCACCGGGGGAACCTTTGAAACAGGTAGTTATGCCGGTGTCAAGCTGTCGAATTCGACGTATGCCGGACTGACAGGGAATTACCTGAACCGGTATTGGACCCTTACCCAAAATGGGATAAGTTCCCCACAATATAGTGCAATGTTCCAATATTTGCCTTCCGATGTTGTTGGAGCCGAAAGTGGTATCAGTTGTGTAAAAATTGCCCCATCGCCAGTAACAACCTTTAGCACAGCCAATTCCATACTTCACCAGCTCAATGCCGATGGGGCAACAACTTTCGGCATTTTTACAGGTGCTCAAATGTGCTCCTTAGCCGTTGCCCCTTCTGGTGCAAATGCTCCCTCTTCAACAGCAGCTTTTGTTTCGTTCGAAGTAACAACAGGATGCAACTGGACAGCGGCGAGCGACCAAACCTGGTGTACCGTAACCCCTTCCGGTACAGGGAATGGAACAATCGTTGCAAACTGTACCGAAAATATTTCGTCAAGTCAAAGAACAGCCATCGTTACAATTACTGCACCTGGTGCATACGGTAGCCCACAAACAGTAAAAGTGATCCAGGCCGAGTGTACATTACCAGGCAATGCAGGACCAATTACCGGACCAAACAACGTTTGCCAGGGACAAAGTGCCATGATTTATACCGTTGCAACAATTCCTAATGCAACTTCATACATTTGGACCCTGCCTTCAGGCTCGTCCGGTACAAGCGAAACAAGCAGTATCACTGTTAATTATGGGGCTTCTGCAGTTTCAGGGAATATTACCGTTAAAGGGCACAATACTTGTGGTTACGGTGCGAAGGGTACCCTAATAGTAAATGTCAACCCATCTGTTTCTTCACATTTTACACGTGTATGGTGCGGCAATGGTACCGACCATATGAACATCAACGTTTATCTGGCACAAATTGACGGTGTAGATCTGGAGGCCGGTGACGAGATCGGGATCTTTGACGGCACCCTCTGTGTCGGGTCAAAGATTTTGACAGAAAAGCTGTCTGGATCATCCACCCTTACGGTCATCACTTCGAGGAACGATGGATCCGGAAACGGTTTTACCCCCGGCGATGCGATCACCTACAAACTTTTCGACCAAAGCAAAAGCCTTGAGATTTCAAATGTTGGTGCCGCTTATTCCAATGCGCTCGAAACATGGAGCACCGACGGGAAATTCTCGGCCAACGCCACTGCCTTTGTGGAATTGAAGGGCATAAACATTGTCAAACAGGAGATTGCCCTGATTGCAGGATGGAACATATTTTCTGCCTATGTGGTCCCGGCAAATTTAAATCTCAAAGATATTTTCCAAGCATATATCAATTCTGGGAACCTTAAAAAAGTGATGGACGAGGCCGGAAGGACCGTTGAAAACTTCGGGATCTTTGGTGGCTGGAAAAACAGCATTGGGGACCTCACAGCTACCGAAGGTTACAAAGTAAACATGACAACATCTGCTACCCTTTCGCTCGAAGGGACACTTGTTCCATTGCCTTTGGACATTCCCCTGCTTGCCGGTTGGAACATTATTTCCTATCCGAGCATGACCGCACAGGATGGCAAGGCATTGGTACAATCGCTGATCGATACCGGAAAACTGATCAAGGTGTTGGACGAATCGGGCAAGACCATCGAGAACTTTGGCCTCTTTGGCGGATGGAAAAACAACATAGGAAACTTCTCCCCTGGCAAGGGCTACAAGGTGAACGTGAACACATCCTGTACATTGACCATTCAGGCCATTGGGACCAAAGCAGCAGCCTATGTTCCTGAAGTTTTGGCTTCGACCCATTTTACCAAGGTATTCGAGGGGAACGGTACAGACCATATGAACGTTAGCCTTGTTGACTTGCAAACTTCTGGTTTACAAACTGGTGACGAGATCGGTATCTTTGATGGCAAGTATTGTGTAGGCTCTGCCACAATTGGCAATTACCAAATGAAGTCGGGGAGCATCAGCATTCCAGCCTCCGCAAACGAGGGTAGTGGCACTTCGTTGAACGGCTTTACAATTGGCAATGCGATCGGGTTACAACTGTACCGTGGGAACCAATCTTATAACCTGGAAATGGTAACGCTTGCAGGATCCGAGTCGTTTGAAAAGAATGGGTCGGTGTTCCTAAAGGTATCTGCAAACGATCTGCCTGTTATTCAAATTGATAATGGGCCGAACCAGTTCAGGTGTTACCCCAACCCATTTAAGGATGAACTGACTGTCGAAATTCGGAATGCGAAGGAGACCAATGTTGAAGTTTCTGTCTATAACCTTTTGGGACAAAAGATCAAAAACTTGTACAAAGGTTCAAACAAAGGGGAATTGATGCTGAAATGGAATGGCACAAATGGTTCTGGCCATAAGGTGGTCCCAGGGGTTTATCTTGTCAAAATGAATGGGCAAGCCATAAAGATCGTTTATAAACATTAAGAAGCAAAAGAATTTAAAAAGCTACTTTTCAAAGATTAAAGGCTTCACTTGGAGTGGAGCCTTTAATCTTGCTTAAAATACAACCATTAATTGTAATATTTTTATAAAGTTGATTTTGAAACATCTAATTATTAACCTTTTGCTGATTCTTTTCGTACTAAATTTTGCCCAGGCACAAGTGACTGGTTTATTTGAGAGATTCAGGCAGGAAAAAAAGATTACGAATTTCATTGTTAACGACAAGGGTATGCCTACCTTTATCAAAGGTAATCTGACACCTAAGGGGTTAAAAAGCATATCAACTGGTCAGGTCAGCAACAATGCAAACGAACAGACATTTTTGTTTTTTGAGGAAAATCGCGAATTGTTTCAAATGGTTGATCCGCGCAAGGAGCTAAACATCGCACGTATTGACACTGACAATTTAGGCATGACCCATGTAAAGTTAAAGCAAATGTGGCAAGGGGTTGAAGTATATGGTTCAGAAATGATAGCCCATTTTACACCTACGGGCGAACTCAGTATCCTTAACGGTGAGTTTTTAGCTGGTATTGATGTACCTGTTTTACCAAAAATTACTGCCCAGGAGGCAGATTCCATCGTATTGTCAAAAACTGAATCTATTGGCGAAAAGCCGGTGCTTACCAAGACACAATTGGTTATTTATCAATACAATGCAGAATTCTACCTGGCATGGTTAATTGAACTTTCCGTTCATAACCCTGCCGGTAGATGGGATTATTTTATAAATTCCAAGAACGGTACAGAGATATACAAAGCAAACCGAATAATGAATGGACAACCTGAGATAACTGGTTCTCAAGGGAATAAACCTCTCTTAAGACTTGAAATAGACTCGGATAAGGGGGTAAAAGTCTTTGATGCTGAAAGTGGAGTTTTAAAAAATCAATTTCTAAAACCTGTAACCAATGATACAACTTCTGGATTAATTCAATCCGAAAATGTATCAATTGGTGCGACAACTTATTCTAATTTAGTTCTTTATAGTGGAACAGGTGCGATTAACACTTATAATTACAACACTACGAGTCATCAACTGGATATCACCAATTCGGTCCAGAATATAGGTTCAGAAACAGCTGGAAGTTTTCGCACCGGATGGTACCTATCGACAAAAAAACCGATAAATAAAACCGATTATTTGGTGACTACATCAAATACTGTCAGTCTATCTCCAGGAAGTTATGCTAATGTTAGCGGATCAATCGACCTGAACAATGTAATTGGTCTTCCAAAAGGTACATATTACATTGGAATCATTTTTGACGATCAATCAGAAGTAATAGAAACCAATGAATTAGATAATTATAGATCTTTCACGCCTTCAATTGATTTTGGGGTCCCACCAACAATAAACTTGTTTATTTATAAAAGCACAGGATCGAATAACACTTATTCCTATAACGACACCAATCATCTGTTGGACGTCAATTCGAGTATTCAAAACGATGGTTCCGGATTGGCTGGAAGTTTTCGTACCGGATGGTACCTATCTACAAATACAACGATAACCACCTCCGACCAATTATTGGCTATTTCAAATAGCAGTAGTTTGGCTTCAATGAAATATTCAAATATAAGTCAATCTATCAACCTGGACGATATTACCGGTCTTACTTCAGGAACCTATTATATCGGTGTCATTATCGATGACCAATCTCAATTAACGGAATCCAACGAAGCCGATAATGCTTTTTTTTATCCCCAGTCAATCTATTTTACCAGTGCTAAAGGAGCGGATTCGATCGGGACGGGAATTGGAGTTATGGGCGACACAAAATCACACATTGATAGTTATGGCTTTACAGGATCATTCGATCTGTTGGACCGGACAAGAAGAGTCAATAACAATCCCCACAATCACAATGGACTCATGAGAAGTGAACAATCCATTGAGACAAGGCTATATCCAGATACCACACCTCTGAATGATGCCGATAACATTTGGAACAATTCCTTGCAAGCTGCTGCTATTGATGCTCATGTGTACGCTGGACTTGTTTATGATTATTTCCGTACTCAGTTTGACCGAAATGGTTATGATAATCTTGGTACTGGAATGCTTAGTATCGTTGACGATACTACCGGTTCCAACAATGCCAATTGGAATGGGTCTGAAGTCACATTTTACAAAGTATCGAGTGGATATCGTTCGATGGCAGGAGCAATTGATATTGTTGCACACGAATGGGGACATGCCCTGACAGAAAGCGAGAGCAATTTAATTTATGAGAAAGAACCTGGGGCCTTGAATGAATCATTTTCGGATATGATAGGTATTGCCGTTGGATTCGGAACTGGGATCGACCCTGATTGGCAACAGGGTGAAAACTTTTATAACAATAACAGGGCAATCCGAGATTTGTCAAATCCACATCTTTGCAATCAACCAGATACTTACTTATCTGATCACTATTGGGTTGACGTATTGAATTGTACCCCATCTGAAACAAATGATTATTGTGGAGTTCACGCGAATAGTGGGGTTCCCAATAAAATGTTTTACTTATTATCTCAAGGTGGAACTTTCAACGGCATTACCGTGACAGGAATTGGTATTTCAAATGCGATTAAGATCATGTATAGGGCAAATGTAAACTATTGGACGGTTAGGACAGACTTTCTTAATGCAAAACAAGGGTGTGTAAGTGCGGCAAATGATTTGGATATTACTGGGAACTGGGCAATCCAGGTACGAAATGCCTGGGAGGCGGTAAATGTTGGTGTTCCATTATCTATACCAGTTGCAATTGCAGCGACAAATATTACTTCGTCAAGCTTTTCCGCCAACTGGAATAAATCAGCAAGAGCAACAAAATACTTTGTAGATGTTTCATTGAATAGCTCTTTTAGTAGTTTCGTAACAGGATTTTCTAATAAAGAGGTCGCAAATACAACTCTGCCTGTTACAGGGTTGACTCCGGAAACTACTTACTATTATCGTGTTAGGGCATCTGATGATTTGGGTTCCAGTTCCAATTCCAATACAATTAATTTGAAAACCTTAAGCAATCCTTGTATGTTATCTGTCATTCCTTTAATTCAAAATATTAGTTACAGTTCTGCCGGATCAACAAGCTTCACGCTCACATCGACCTGTAATTGGACTGTCGAAAGCGACCAAACCTGGTGTACGGTAATCCCTTCTGGTACAGGTGACGGAACAATTGTTGCTACCTATACCGAAAATATTTCTTCAAGTTTAAGAACCGCAATTTTAACAATTACGGTTCCCGGCGCATCAGGAAGCCCGCAAACAGTAAAGGTAATCCAGGCAGGGTGCACATTGCCCGCCGATGCAGGTACAATTACAGGTACCTCAACCGTTTGTCAGGGACAAAGCTCGGTTGTTTATACCGTTACAACAATTGCAAATGCAACTATCTATGTTTGGACACTTCCCACAGGGACAACCGGTTCAAGTACAACAAACAGTATCATTGTCAATTATGTGGCTTCTGCCATTTCAGGCAATATTACGGTAAAAGGGCACAATACCTGTGGTGACGGTGCAGTTTCAACTTTGGCGATTACGTTGAATTCAGTCCCTGTGGCCAATGCCGGAATAGACCTGTCGGTGAACGAAGGGGTTACAGTAACCCTTGATGGGACAGCTTCTTCTGATGCCGATGGCAATGTCCTGACTTACAAATGGTCAGCACCGGCAGGGATTACATTAAGTTCCGAGTCTGCGCTAAAACCAACTTTTATTGCACCAGAGGTCATGAAAGATACTGCTTTTACGTTTAGCCTGGTTGTTAATGACGGATTGATCGACTCACCTGTTGATCAAGTCGTTATACAAGTTAAAAATGTGATATCCCTTCAGGAAATCCCCTTGATTGCCGGATGGAACATCATTTCGGCCAATGTTGTCCCAGCCAATGTGAACCTTAAGGATATTTTCCAACCTTTCATTGATTCGGGGAACCTCAAAAAAGTAATGGACGAAGCTGGAAAGACCATTGAAAACCGTGGTTTTTTTGGTGGATGGGTAAACAATATTGGAAATTTGACAGTCACCGAAGGTTACAAAGTGAACATGACAGCGGCTGCAACGCTTTCGCTCGAAGGGACACTTGTTCCATTGCCTTTGGACATCCCACTACTTGCCGGTTGGAACATTATTTCCTATCCATGCGCGACTGCACAGGATGGCAGAGCATTGGTCCAATCGCTCATCGAAACTGGAAAACTGATCAAGGTGATGGACGAATCGGGCAAGACCATCGAGAACTTCGGCATCTTTGGCGGATGGAAAAACAACATCGGTAACTTTGAACCTGGAAAGGGCTATAAGGTAAAGGTGGCTACCGATTGTAAATTGACCATTCCGGCCGTTGCTACAAAGGCGGCAGCGTATGTTCCTGAAATCAAGGCTTCGACCCATTTTACCAAGGTATTCGATGGTAATGGTATCGACCATATGAATGTCAGTCTTGTCGACTTGCAAACATCTGGTTTACAGCCAGATGATGAGATTGGAATATTCGATGGAAAATATTGTGTCGGTTCGGCCACAATTGGAATTGAACAGTTGAGATCGGGGAGCATCAGCATACCTGCCTCCGCAAACGAGGGCAGTGGCAATTTGGTGAACGGCTTCTCTATTGGTAATCAGATCAGTTTGAAATTGTACCGTGGGAACCAATCTTACGATCTGGCTTTGGAAATGCTTTTGGGAACCCAGTCGTTCGAAAAGAACGGGTCGGTGTTCTTGAAGGTATCTGCAAATGATCTGCCTGTTGTTCAATTAGATAATGAACCAGACCAGTTTAGGTGCTACCCCAATCCGTTTAAGGATGAACTGACTGTCGAAATTCGGAAAGCTAAGGAGTCCAATGTTGAAGTTGCAGTCTATAACCTTTTGGGACAAAAGATCAAAAACTTGTACAAAGGTTCAAACAAAGGGGAATTGATGTTGAAATGGAACGGCGCCAACGATTCGGGGCATAAAGTTGTCATTGGGATTTACCTGGTAAAAATGAATGGACAGGCAATTAAGGTCGTTTACAAATATTAAAAAGTACAAGTGCCTAATTATCAATAATTCTGATAAAATGATAGAATCCAAAAAAAAATAAAACGTTGGTTTACTTACCTTAAAGAAATTCTCCAAAAGGATTGGGAGTGTTTTTGGACTGCCTCTTTTGTCTTGTTGCAAAGCAAAAAACATGTTGTATAACAGAAAATTAAATAAGGGGTTTCAATAATTGAAAATATTGAATGTTTATATTTGTATAGAATAATCCCATTAATAATAAAATCTAGGCCCTTATGAAAAAATCATATTTTTCAATCGTAGTATTTCTGAGAGGAACACTGACTTATGATGAGAATTAACTAAATTTACATAAAATTATGAACACTAACATTTTATTGAAAACAAGAAAACTCGTCCTGACGATTTGGATGATGTTGTTATCCGTTTTAGGATTTGCCGTCGCCGTAGGAGGACATTTTGTTCCTGCCTTCTATCCAGGTAATGGTCAAGATCATATGAATTTAACCGTTATTAGTGCTACAATTGGAGCTGCCTCTTTAGAGGCAGGTGATGAAATTGCAGCTTTTGATGGAAATATTTGTTGTGGGGTAAAAATCCTTACCAGAGCAATTGATCCCACAAATTTTGATACTTTTCCTTCCATTGCAGCCTCAAAAAAGGACGATGGATCATCCAACGGTTATACTGTTGGGAATGCAATTAGTTTTAGATTCTGGGATGCAAGTGCTGGCCTAGAAATATCAGGTGTTACACCGGTATTTTACGATCCCTTTTCAGGATTACCAACTACTGCACCTGTTTATACAGCAAATTCAACTGCTTATGTTAGCCTTGCATTCGTTTCTCTTAACAGGACCCCAGTTGCAAACGCAGGTCCAGACCAAGCAGTTTGTGAAGGTACTACTGTGACCCTTGATGGTTCAGCCTCCTCTGACGCAGATGGCAATGCACTGACCTTTAAATGGTCGGCTCCTGCCGGATTCACCCTTAGTTCAACTTCAGCTACAAAACCAACGTTTACATCACCCGATGTTGCTACTTCTACTAATTATACTTTTACTTTGATTGTCAACGACGGCACAGTTGATTCACCATCCGATCAAGTAGTTGTAATGGTCAACCCGAAGCCTGACGCTGCCGGGACCATCACGGGAGACGCAATTGTCTGCCAGGGAAAGAATTCGGTAGTTTATACCGTTCCCACAATTGCAAATGCAGTTACCTATCTATGGGCCCTACCTCAAGGGGCAATAGGGAATAGCTCAACCAATAGCATTACGGTCAGTTATGGCGCAGCTGCCGCCTCTGGCAACATAACCGTTAAGGGGCACAACGATTGCGGTGACGGCACTGCTTCTATTCTACAAATAATTGTAAATGAACTTCCTACGGCACCAACGGTCGGGACAATCACCCAGCCAACTTGTGACTTTGCGACCGGAAACGTGGTCCTTAACGGTTTACCAGCCACGGGATCATGGTCTTTGACAAGGTCCCCTGGTTCCATTACCAAAACTGGGACCGGCACAACCTTTACATTCCCTGATCTTGCAGAAGGAACATATACCTTCACGGTGACAAATGCCGCGGGATGTACTTCTTTGGCATCGGCCAATGTTGTAATCAATGCCCAACCGGCAACACCAACGGCACCAACGGTGGGGACAATCACCCAGCCAACTTGTGACTTTGCGACCGGAAGCGTGGTCCTAAACGGTTTGCCAGCAACTGGGTCATGGACTTTGACAAGGACACCTGGTGCAATTGCAACAACAGGGAGCGGCGCAACTACCACAATTTCAGGGCTTCCTGCCGGAACTTATACCTTCACAGTAACCAATGCTGCCGCGACTAAAACCTTTGTGGTAGTCAATGTTGCAGGTTGTACTTCGCCTTCTTCTGGAAATGTAGTCATCAATGCCCAACCGGCAACGCCAACGGCACCAACGGCCGGGACGATAACCCAGCCAACTTGTGCACTTGCGACAGGGAGCGTGGTCCTCAACGGACTGCCGGCCACAGGAGATTGGACTTTAACGGCATCACCAGGTGCCATCGTCAAAACCGGGACAGGGACAACTTATACCTTTACTGACCTTGCGGCCGGGACATATACCTTTACGGTAAAAAATGCAGCGGGATGTACCTCTTTGGCATCGGCCAATGTCGTGATCAACGCACAACCGGCAACGCCAACGGCACCAACGGTCGGGACTATCACCCAACCAACATGTGCCCTTGCG
>CAIYPA010000016.1 GCA_903927965.1 uncultured Bacteroidia bacterium
CCAGTCCCAAAGGTTTCATACCCATTTTCGGCGAAGTGCATCGGCATGGTATGGACACCCTCCAACTTGTCGTAAACATGGAACAGGCTTTTCCCGCTCATCAGCATGGCCCGGCTCGGCGCTGAAATTGCACCATGGTGGCCACCCATCACATAGCTGCTTGTAAAACGAACCCCGTTTTTTGCAAGGTTATCAATATTGGGGGTTTTGATGTAGGTATTGCCTGAAGCACCAATGGCATCTGCCCGCTGATCGTCGGCGAAAAGGAACAGGATATTGGGATGTTGGGCGTGACTTGTTAAAGAAAGTCCAGCCAATAAAAGTGCCGCATTAAAGTTTCTGTTTGGTGCCATGCTGAGAAATGATTAATGTTTACTTTTCAAGTTTTGCCATTTTTTTTGCAAACCGCTGCCCCAGTTCCCTTTGTGACGCCGCATCAAAATGAATTGTATCACCTTTATGTGTTAGTCCTTTGGAGGTAACCAGTGACATATTGGGATGGGCATTTGCAATATGTCGCAAAATATGATTGATCAACTTAGCTTCAGGGTTCTTTTCACAATAAAATTGCCCTAATTCACCAACAACAATGGGTAATTTTCCAATGTTGACCGATAGTTCTTTTCCCAGGTTAACAAGAAGTGAATCAAATCGTTGTTCGTAAAATGGTACCCTTTCCCTTGATGCATCCCCTTCACCTTGATGCCAAAGGATTCCTTTCAATTGTCCATGCTGCAACGCGATTTTTACACGTTTGATTGCATCGTCGAATGGATGAGTTTTGGTGACATTGTCATACCCATCTGGCATCCACATTCTTATATTTGTTCCACCTACTGCGCATGGAATTAGCCCAATTTTTTTATTGTTCTTTTTAGCCATCGTTTTTCCAAAGGTTAAACCTAAACCTGTCCCTGCAACAGACTTGTCAAAATGGAGGGGAGATCTTGCAAGTACCCATTTGTTTTCCTTGTTCAGCATATAGACGTTTGGATCTGTAATAGTGTCCTGTGGTTCAATCATTCCCCTGCCAGCCATATTTGATTGACCGATCAGCAGATAAAGGTCATATGTGAAATTGAAACTGTTTTCGGCATTTTGAGCCAGGCCCATATAACCAAAAGCAAAGAATATAAAGGATAAAAAGATGGAATAGAACTTATTCATTATCTTTAAATTAAACTAGTTTTTATTTGCGTAATGGAGAAAGTGTTACAGAAAGAGGTCGCATCAATTGATTTCCAATATATTGACCAGGGGTTAACCTTAATTCATGGATTCCAGGCCTCAGATTTACCTGACAAATATTGAGAGAAACCATAGGATTAAAAAATCTTTTTGAAGGATCACTTTCTGGAACGGAAGGCAAATAATCAACTTTATATTTTCGACCATCAATCTCAATGAAAACCACCCCTTTTTCATCATTTTTATCCGTATTGTATTTGAGACCAACAGCGAATTCTGTTGGTCTGTTTAACCTGAAATCCCAGCTTAAGTACTGATCCTTGTCTTTCCAGTTCGTCACAAATTCACTGTTCGGTTTTCCGTCTCCATATTTCAGGCCTTTTCCATGTTCTTTAGCATCAAATACTTGTAATGTATTGGTTTGATTTGAAGAAAGTAAACGAACCGGATTACTTTTCAAGGATCCGGTGAAGGAAAGTTTGATCACACTATTCAAGCTATCGGGACCAGCCTTAGGTAAGCTGATTGCTAAATCAGAATTATTTAATCGATTAAATAGCAAGGAATTATGTTTTGGATCTGCTAGCAGAAATACATTCTCCACTTTTGCAATAAGACCTCCCACAATTAGTTTCCAATCATTGGGCCATCTAAAAATATGGAGATATAAGGTATTCCCTTTTTGTGTGACTTCGCCCCATGATTGTATTGACAATGTGTTACGCGTTGTGCCATATATACTTTCACCATTGATTTTCATCCATTCCCCAATGGTTTTGAGGATTTTGACATCGACAGGATCCCATTTCCCGTTGCCCATCGGCCCAACATTGAGCATGATATTTCCGCCTTTTGCAGCAGCACTGGCCAATAAACGAACAAAGTGCCCCGGTGATTTATGCGAATGGTCGAACTTATTGTAACCATATGATTCATTGGTGGTTGGAATAGCTTCCCAATCTCCGGGTGTGGGCCAGAAAAAAGCAGCCCGATCACCCGTATTTGTGTAATCGCCAAAATTCAGGTCCTGAATTCCTGCTAATCGGCCATTTACAACAAGGTTGGGGTCGGTTTCCCTGATCACTTTCAGGATTTTTATGTTGAGGTAGAGTGGTAATTTATGGGGTGTATCAAACCACAGAATATCGGGATGATAATTGTGGATCAGCTCTTTAATCTGAGGGATTGACTTTTCTGTTACGTATTTTTCAGCATGTGGGAGAAATTGAGGGTAGTTTTCCCACCAGTTTGCCCCATGCAATAATTTATCACCACCTGGATTTTGATAATCCCAGTCGTTTCCCGGAGCATCTGGGTGTTCCCAGTCGAAAGCATGGGAATAATAAAATCCGAATTTTATCCCATATTTTGTAGCTGCATCGCGCAATTCCCGCATAGGGTCCCTTTTAAACGGGGTTAACCGGATATCATATGGATAGGCAATGGATGGGAACATAGCAAAACCATCGTGATGTTTGGCTGTGATGATAAAATACTTCATCCCTGTTGCCTTGACCGCCTTCATCCATTCTTCGGCATTGAAATCTACTGGGTTAAAAGTATAGACCAACTTCTCTTTATAAGTGGCCAAAGGGATTTGCCGTGACCGCATCAAATGTTCCGAATAACCAAGGCCTCCCTTTCCGTTCCACTCATTACCAGCTGGCGAAGAGACTCCCCAATGGATAAAACACCCAAATTTTGCATCGGTAAACCAAGCCACCCGTTGCTTATGTGATTGAACGTCTTTAGTCCACCAACCGTTGATGGCATCGGCAATGGCATCAGAATCTTGTTTTAGCACCAGGCCTTCAGGCATAGCCAATCCTTGTACGTCACCCTTTGAAGATTTGATCAATCCTGGTTTTTTAGTCGATTCCTGGGCAAAGGATGTTAGATGGCAGAAGAAAAAGACCAACAACAGGGGTACTAAGTTACGTATTTTAAGTAGCATTGAATTTCCATTTAGTGATTGTTGGTTACATCATTCAAACTTATAAGTCCAACCAGAAGTGAAACCTATTCAATTTGATTTAGCAAAACTGCATAAAAAAAGCCGTTCAACAAGATGTGAACGGCTTTTTTATTTGTGTATGAAGTTCATAAGGAGAACTGCAACAGATCTTATGCTACTCCAGCTTAAAGCTGATCGGAACAGTGTAAGATACCCTTACAGGCACACCCCTTTGTTTTCCTGGTTTCCATTTTGGAAGGGTGGAAACTACACGTAATGCTTCAGCGTCAACGGATGGGTCAACACCCCTAGCGATTTTGGCATTGGAGACAGAACCGTCCTTGTTCACAACAAAGTTCACAAAAACTTTTCCCTGTATTCCATTTTCCTGTGCAATTGTAGGATAAACAATGGCTTTGGCGATGTATTTACGAAGTGCCAACTCCCCCCCTGGGAATTCGGGCATCTCTTCTACAACCACAAAGACCTGTTCTTCCTTAACTTCCTCTACTTCTTCCTTTTTCTGTTCTACGACCTCAACCACCTCTTTGTTGACAGTTGTTGTAACCTGGTCGTCGGAGATCATCAATTTACTTTGATCTTCAACTTTAACAGAATCGACAACGACAGGGGCAACATATTTGACCACCTGAGTTTGTTCCGCTGGTGGCGGCGGAGGAGGAGGCGGTGGTGGTGGTGCTTCTTCTTTTTGCAGGTCGTTGGCCATCTCAGCGATGACATCCTTTGCATCCCTCAATTTATGGGCAGCATCACGACTTGCACGAATATAAGGGATAATGACCGCCGTAGAAATGATTAGAACACCTATCAGTAAAGCCAATAGAACAACGCGGTTGTACTTTTTACGCAACTGATACGCTCCGTATTCCTTGTTTCTATTTTCGAAGACTATGTCGTCGAAAGTAGGAGTGTATTGATATTCTTGTACCATACGTGTCTATCTTTATTTTTTAGCTGTAGGTTGAGAAGTTGCAGGCATTCCGAGGGCATGTTCAACCATACCTTCTTCTATCCAGTTGAGGTCGGTGACAATGTACCGTGCAATTCCTACAATAGACATCTCATCAATGATATCAACAAAATTTTTGTATTTCGCTTTTTTGTAGAATTTGATCAGTACAATTGGGCCGGTATCATCATCTTTTTTGAGTTGACGAATGGCTGACTGCAAAGAATCCTGTTTGATATTCAATTTACCAGTTATGACATCCTGTTGGAACTGTTCAATCTTTTTAAAGAGTGCCCTGTTTCTATCCAAAAGAACCTGCCTGATACCTGTTGCACTAAAGTTGGTTTCCTGTAGCGGAATTAATGCGGCAGGATCGGGTTTACCTGGGTACCAGTAGACTTTGTCGTTTGGACCAACAATGATGTTAAGGGTGCGGCTATCAGCAATCTTCGGAGGTTCAACTTTTTCGTTTTTCTTGATTTTCTCAGGTAAAACGATTTCCATTACCTTCGGTTTGCTAAAAGCAGTCGTAAGCATGAAGAACGTGATAAGCAGACACATAAGGTCAACCATCGGCGTCATGTCTATCGCGGTTGAATGTTTTTTAGGTTTTTTCTTCCCGCCCTTGTGTTTATCTTCTTGTATAATTTCTGCCATGGTACTACTTTTTAGCGTCTTTAGTGTCTACTACTTCAACCTTCTCAAGGCTCGTTATCAGGCTGAACCTGTTCACATTCTTATCCTGAAGAATATCAAGCACTTTTTTTACAAGCGGGTATTCTACACTGCCATCTCCTTTGATCAGAGCATTAACAGAAGGGTTAACCTCGCGGGAAAAGAGTACCCACAGTGCCATCTGGTTATCAGTTGAATCAATAGGGATCCCTTTTTGAAAACGGTCTCTTTCTTTGGAATCTTTAGCTGCAAGGTATGCTTTGAAATCTTTTATATTCACTCCAAATGGGGCAGAGTTCTTTTCAAAGTAACGCAGTTCTTCCGGGGTGAATACGATATTGTATCTCTTCCCCATTTCCTCCAGGATTTTGGGTCTGAAATGCAAGATAGTATCCGGGCCATTGTCCACATTGAAAAATACCCTGTTATCTGATGCAATTGTCACAGTCATAATATTGGCATCAGGAGTCTTTTTTTCAGATATAGAAAATGGCACATCGACTTTCGCCGGTTCAGCAGGCCTCATTGTAGCTGTCAACATAAAAAATGTCAGCAGCAACGAAAAAAGGTCCACCATCGGCGTCATGTCAACATGGGGCGATTTATGTGGTATTTTAATCTTTGGCATGCGATAAATTTAAATTTTTAATGAACCAAAAGAATTAAACCCAGACGATTATTTCCTGATTCTGGTTGCGAATGTCTGAGTTAGGCTGAAACCTGCCTCATCAATCTTGAAAGTAAAACCGTCAATCTGTGATGAGAAATAGTTGTAGAAAATGATGGCCAATGTAGAGCCTGTGATACCGAATGCCGTATTGATCAACGCTTCTGAAATACCGGTTGCCAATGCCAATGCATCAGGAGCACCAGCCTGGGCCAATGCCATGAAAGCACGGATCATACCAAGTACCGTACCGATAAGACCGATCAATACGGAGATGGAAGCAAGTGTAGAAAGAATAACCATGTTTTTTGACAACATTGGTAATTCAAGTGCAGATGCTTCTTCCAGAGCCTGCTTCATCGAAGTAATCTTCTGGTCTTTCTCCAATGTTGTGTCATTCTCAAGGTCCCTGTACCGGAGCAAACCAGCTTTAACAACATTTGCCAATGAACCTTGTTGAGCATCGCAAGCAGCGATTGCATCCTCAACTTTATCCTTGGAAGTTAAGGCCTGGATATTGGCAACAAATGAATCGAGACTGCCTTTGCCTTTTACCTTGTATAATGTTATAGCCCTTTCAAAAATAAAAATAATAAGGACAAGAATACAGGTCATCAAAACGGGAACAATAGGACCTCCTTTAAACAGCGTACCCATCAAGTTTCCAGGAAGCGGGGTACCTTTTGGATTTCCACCTTCAAAGTTAACTGGGCTACCCATGACATTAGTGTACAGGAAGTACGCTACTAAAAATGCAATTACGATAGCAGCAAAAGCAAAGATTGACTCAAACACTTGCTTAAATGATCTGGAATTTTTACTCATCTTTTTTAATTGTTTTCGTGGTTAAATAAAACTTGTTTTGAATCTCTATTATTTTTTTGTTGATTCCAATTTATTATTTCTTTAAAACAGCATTGTAAACTCGCGATTTTGTTACAGCTATCTCAATCGTAGCGTAATCTTTTGCACTGATTATAAGTGTTGTGGACTCTTCTGGCATTGTGAACCGGTATTCGCCTTTACCATTTGTCCAAGCCTCGGCTGCAGTGTCTTTAACCCTGACAGAAGCACCTGGAATTGGAGTACCGGATGCATCCTTAATAATACCTGAAATTTCGTTAAGAGGGGCTTTTGGTTTTGCTCCAGCCTGAAGAGCCGCAATATATTGTAACGAGGATTTGGCAGAAGTATTTCCAGGATCTAAAGCGAGAATTTTATTATAGACATCAGTAGCTTTGTTAAATTCATTGGTAGTCATATACAAAGCACTCATAGAACTATAGGCTTTCAAAACGAAATCCTTATTGTTGGGAGCAAGGTTGATCATCCTGTTGTAATATGATTTGGCCTGATCAAAATTGCCAGTTTGCATCGCACTGTAACCCAGATACCGAAGGGCATCAAAAATTTCAGTTGCATACTTCACAGAATCGGAGGCAGCCACCGCAATTAAGGCTGCAAACTTTTCTTTTGCAAGTCCTAATTTGGCATCAGGATCTTTTGCTGCTGCGTTATTGGCACTCCAAAGGTAGGCAGGTATATGTTCTGGGTGCTTATGGATCAATTGGTTGAAAACTGTATCAGCCCGATCAAAATCTCTTCCCTGATAATAAGCTTTGCCAATTTGCATGTAGTTGTCTTCGCTGTCTTTACCCCTTGGGATCATCCTGCGCCATGTTCCGGCAGCATCGTTAAATCGTCTATGTGAATAAAATAAATTCGCTTTTTCCTGCATCAGGTTCAAATCTTCTCCCTGGAAGGTGATTGCTTTTTCGTAAGCATCATATCCCTTGGTCAACTCAGCGGTACAAGCATCGATTCCAGTTTGAATTTCTTTGATTTTTGCAAGGTAAGGCTCTTCGCTCTCTTTGTCTTTTTCTTTAGCAGGTCCTTTTAATCCATCGTTTTTTTCTTTCACTTTAGCAAGTTCTGCATTTGCTTTTTCAAGATCGGCAACCAATTTAGGATAGTTTGCGTTTTTTTTCTGAATGATCCTAGCATAATAGATGTAGTCTTTTTTGAGAATCCTGTCTGGAGGAAGGTTCTGAAAGAGACGGTCCATATACACCAAAGCTTCAGGGTATTTGGCCATTTCGTAGGATGAATATCCTGCAATGCGGTTCAAATATGTCCTCGATTTGTCAACAGCAAAGATATCTTCAACATTCTTGATAACCTCAGCATAATTTTTTGAATAGAAAAGAGCATTGACATAACGGATCTTGGCCGGAATGTTCTGGTTTGTCAATGTCAGATAAGTTTCATAATTCTTCTTGGATTCAGGAAACCTGCCTGCCATTGAATAGAGCTGCCCCAATTCGCGATACGCTGGTGCAAAGTTTTTGTCCAAAGCAATTGCCTGCTCAAAATAGGGGATCGCAGCCATTAAGTTTCTCCCTTTAAAATAAATCGCACCGATTTTCATGTTTGCAAGTGGCGATTTAGGATCAAGATCCTGGGCTTTGTTGTAGTTCTTAATAGCAAGTGAGCCATTGTTAACCAAAAGATAGATATCGCCTGCAATAATATAAATTGCCCCGTTGGCTTCGTCAATTGTTAAGGCTTCACGCAGGTAAGGCATCGCCAAAGTAGTGTCAACCTTGTCAAATATGATAAACGACTCGGCTAATTTTGCCAATGTAAAGGCATATTCTTTTGGATTTGGGATTTTGGCAACCTTTTTGTACGGTAGCAAAAAGCTCTTGGCTTTTGCTCTCATCTGGCTAGCAGTCTGTTGATCACCAAGATAAGACGCAACTTTTGCAAGACCCACATAATTAAGTGGGTCGCTTGCGTTAAGCGCGATCCCTTTTTCAAATTGCCCTTTTGCTTCTGCTGCAACAACCTTTAGGGAGTTTGAGATCGAGTCGGAGAAGAAGTTTAACATGGTGTTCTCACCCAAACGATAATATACCTGACTGGTTGGGGCACTTTTTGCAATATTCTGAAGTATCTGGTCCGCTTTATCGTATTGTTCGTTGTTTGTTGCGGTGATGGCTTCATCAAGTGTTTGAGCTTTTAATCCAAAAACACTGCAAACAATCAGCAATGCCAGAATTAATGAAATTTTTCTTAGAAGTAGATTTATCATATATATTTATGTTAAAAATTATTTTTTTATCTGGATCAAACGAATAGGCATTGTCGCAGGAACCAGGCCTGATTTTAAAATAATTCGTTGCCCTTGTTCAGCAGCAACCCAATTGATAAAACCTGCGCCTAACCCTTTAAATGTTTCTCTCGAAACCATATTTACCTTTCTTGTAAAAGGGTAGGTCTTGTCATAAATGGAGCCTTGAAACGGCATGAAAAAAGATCCTGAATCCAATACCTTATCAGAGACTGCTGCAATTTTCACCTTATCTGAAAATGCACGGCTGGTGGAATCCTCCCTGTCGGCTATCCAGTTGACACTTACGAGACCAATTGCGCTTTTATTGGTCGTAACATAATTGATTACTTCTTCGTTGGTTTTGACTGAATAGAAATTAGAAGGCAATTGAGCATCAAGGTTGAATAACTCTTTGAAAAAGCGGATATTTGCCGACTTGTCATTGTCGAATATGGCAACTAATTTCCCTAATTTTGAAGTTGGGTTAATTTGCTTCCAATCTGTCAATTTTCCGGTAAATATATCATTGACATTCTGATAGGTTAGAAGCGAGTCTTTATTCTCTTTGTTGAGGACCAAGGCAATCGCATCGTAGGCAACAGTTGTTGTCCTAACGACGATCTGAGTATTGAATAATAACTCTTTTTGCTGTTCTGTGGGTTCCCAAGCTGAAACAATGATTTTTACCGAGTCGTTTAAAAATGCAGTGATCAAATCTTTTTCAGGAATATAGGTAGGTGTAATATGGGCATATTTATACAATGTAGTAAATGTGGAAATTTCAGCATCCACAATGGGTTGGAAGGAAGCATCGGCTGAGATACGGATATTTCCCCTTGTTGGGGTCTCCGTAATCTCAGGCGTTTTACTGCCCGAACATTGGGCTACTATCATCAGTATAATAACCATTCCACTGAAAAATAGGCCTTTCGACTTTATATTCCTATTTGTTAATAACAACTTCATAAATCAATTAGAAGGGGTTGAAATTTCATGCAATAATACTAAATCATATTTATTTAGAGGGCAACAATTTTTTATTTTTTTATTTTTTTGACGTTATTAGAATTATTCAAATTTAATCTTCATCTGTTTCAAAAAAGTTTTCTTTAATCTTTTGGTATGAAGTAACGATTCTATAACCGCCATAAATGATCAATGGAACAGCAAAAATCGTCCTGAAAGCGATATCAACATGACTGAATAGTGGCGAAAAAAGTATGATATATGCAAGTCCAATGTAAAAGAAGATCATCGTTGTCGAGAAGATCGTCATAACTTTATCGTAAAGGCTACTTCTGCTCATTGTTAATTGTTTTGTTCGTGGCAAATATAAACAAATTGTTGTAAATTTGATAACTAACAAAATACACGGTTTATTAAAAAACTTTAAAAAACATCATTGTGTTGACTGTCAAACCTCTTTAAGCAAATTCAGCAAGTCGATTGTCGAAAGGTGTGCGCTTTGGTCTGTACCTTCCAACAGGCTGTCAGCCAAGTCACGTTTGGTGGCATGGAGCCTGACGATCTTTTCCTCAATTGTATTCTTAGCGACTAAACGATAGATGGTTACAGGTCGTAACTGCCCGATACGGTGAGCACGGTCGCTGGCTTGATCTTCGATAGCAGGGTTCCACCATGGGTCAAGGTGCAGCACATAATCGGCTGCCGTTAAATTTAATCCCAGTCCCCCTGCTTTCAGGCTTATCAAAAATAGTTCGCCTTTACCGGATTGAAAAGCTTTTACCGCCAATTCGCGGTTTGGAATGGAGGTGGAGCCATCTAAATATTGATAAGGTATGCCTTGCCGATCGAGTTCGTTTCTGACAATGGTCAAATGGCCAACGAATTGACTGAATACCAAAGCCCTATGCCTGTTGGCCCTTAACTCTTCAACAATTTCAAAAAATGCTTCAAGCTTTGACGATGGTAATTGTATTTCCTTGTTTACCAATGCCGTATTGCAACATGCCAAGCGAAGTTTGGTCAATTCAGCAAGGGCTTGAAGATGTTGCATGCCATTTGTGCCATCGTTGTTTTCGATCAAGCTAATGGCCTCGCGCCTAAGTGCTTCATAAAAAGCCATTTCTTTGTCGCTTAAAGTTACTGTATATGTGATTTCTGTTTTTGGTGGCAATTCATCGAGCACTTTGTTCTTCGTTCTGCGCAATATAAAGGGGGTTATCAATTTTTTAAGATGGTTTTTCTGAGCGATTAAATCGTTTTTTACATACCGGTCGGTAAATTGGGTCAATGTTCCGAGTAATCCTGGATTGCAAAAATTGAACAAGTTCCAAAGTTCGCCCAAATGATTCTGGATCGGGGTTCCGGTAAGCACCAACTTGAAGTCGGACTTAATGTTCATCGCTGCTTTAGAAGACTTGGTCTGCGTATTTTTAATGGCATGGGCTTCGTCCAAAACCGCCATTGCCCAGTTTATTCCCGATATTTGTTCTATTTCAGATTGCAACAAGCCATAGGTAATTATCAAAATGTCGAATGCCGACAATGAAGCAAACGTCTCGTTACGGTTGCCCGGTTTTAGGTTTATTGCGTTCAGGGTGGGTGCAAATTTTTGCAATTCGTTGGCCCAGTTTGGGACTACCGAGGCAGGACACACAACCAGTAAAGGGCCTTTATCCGCAAGATGGAGCATCATGGCTATGGCCTGCACTGTTTTCCCAAGACCCATATCATCTGCAAGGCATGCACCGGCATCCCATGTTTTAAGGCGTGCCATCCACCGAAAACCTTCTTCCTGATAAGGGCGTAATTCGGCGTCAAGGGTAGCAGGAACGGTGGCATCTGTCCACGAAGTGCTTTGTATCCTTTTTTGAAATTCCTTCCACGACTTATCTGCTTTAAATGATGCCGCTTGGCTGGTTATTTCTTCCAATGCATGCGATGCAAACCGATTGACCAGGATACTGTTTTTATCGATAGTCGCAAAAGCTTCGAGTTCATCGATCTGCTTTTTAAGGTCTTCGGTAAGTGCAAGAAAATCACCTGATTTGAGTTCCACAAAACGGCCCTTGCTTTTTCGGGTCAGTGCCATTAATTCCTTTAAGGCAATAACAGTATCTTCATCAACATTAAGTTCACCGTCCAATTCGAACCATTGACCCTTCCCTTTAACGCGAAGGTTGAGGTTGGCAAAAGATGCCGATTTCTTCATCCTGAAGCGTTCTCCTTCTGGCCAGTCCACCAATGCTATTGCTGTGTGTTTGCCAATAATTTCCAATAGGTTGAGACAATCATAAGGGTCAGTGAAGGTTATCGGTTCCTCCGACATATCTGTATTTAGAACTGTTGAAATATCAAGGTTCAATTTTTCGGAATTGTTTTTTTCTTCAACAAGGTTCCTGACGGCCTGGCATCGTTCTTTATCGACAGTACCATAAACGACTTTGCTTCCTTTTCCAGGCTTGACATATGGAGGTTCGGAACCCAAAGGTTTTACAAACAATTCGGCCCTAAGGCCATCGCCAAGGGGGATAATCTGCACCCTTAGGCGAGGATCGCATGGAATAGACTTAACTTCAATGCCATCGGTTATATCGGAATGAACCGTGATCACGCTACTCAGGTTGGATACCGTTTTCAGTAGTTTATCCTTCCCCCTTGCAGGTATGGTGACCCCCTTGTTGATCATTCTTATAATTGATTGTTGCTGAGGGCTTAATGAGATCAACTTAAAACGTGTTTGGGTCTCTTTGATCAACACGGTTTTCTTCTCAGGATCATCGATGTTGGTTTTCAGCCTGATCCCGTTCCTAATTGCTTCTGTAAATATTTCAGGTTGGGCTTTAACCAGTTCGACTGAAACAGAAGGGTTAGAATTCAAAAACAACAGGGGATGGCCGCATAATTCAACCACAGCTTTACTGAAATCGAATTCGTATTCTGTTGCCCCATAATATCCGGCACTGTATGTTACTGCATGTGCTATCCGGCGGTCCTGTTCGGTCATTCCTTCGACCGACATCTCTTTTAGCCGTTTCAATGCAATATTCCTGCCGGGGCTCCAGGCACCTTTGGAGTTAAGTGTTTGTAAGATAGGCTGAATAAACCCCCCATCTTCCAGGTTTACAAAATAACAAACCCTGGAACCAACAGCTTCTTTTTTGGATGGATCGGATTTCCCCATTGTAAGGTTCAACAACCCGTCGAGAAGCTGTTCCCATTTCTCCTGAACAACAAGGTGGCTTAACAGGCACGGGTGGCCACCTGAAACCCTGTCCATTGGTGTCTCCAAAAGCTTAACATCAAGTTGTGACCTCTCGATCATAAAGTTTAGTTCGCGCAACATTAGCCAACGCTTATTGTCATAAAGCAACTGGCTCAATAAATTGGCTTGAATGGCCATTTTGCCGGTCAGCTCACCGTAAATGACAAATTGGACCAATAAATAAAAGAACGATTCAAAGCCGCTGTAATTCATTGCATATCTTTCAGGTATCAACTTCATTTTGCCTTCGGCAAGAACCGTGTCTTTTTTTATAAAATACAAAAGCGCAAGCAGTATATTTTCTCCGAATGTTTGGTTTTTTTCCTTTTTCCTGATTACAACATCAATTTTTTTCACATCCAGTGCTTCGGGATAAAAAATGAAATTTAACCAATAAAAAAATTCATAGTAAAGATGGAAGTCTATTTTGCTTATTTTCAATCCTTCCCCATCGGTAACACGCGACTGTTCAAAATTGAAAATCGAGCGGGCAAATTGACCTTTGAACAGTTCTGATTGGGCTTTTAACAATAAACTATCTCCATTGTAAACATCGTCAATTAGTTGAGATGCCTCATCAAGTTTTCCTGCTTGAAGTAAAATTTCCCCTTTCAGGATTCTAAACCGGTCATCCCCATCTTCAAAATCCCTATTACGGTCAATGAATTGATTGATAGGCTCAAAAGTCAGATTTAGCATAATGGCTTGTAGTTGCAGTTTGTCTATTATGCGCCAAAAGAGTATTGGTGAATCCATCAAAGCTTTGTCATAAGCTGGATAATTCAACAGTTTCGAGAAAGTGGGTATTGCTGGTTGAATGTCGGTTATCAATTTTAGGACCGAACTTTCTGTTAATTTGTTTTTTTCAACAAAAGAGCCAAAAAGGTATTCCCGGATATGCTGGTTTGTTGGAATAATCCAGAATGACTTTGGTTCCACCTGCATTTTCCTGATAAGGTTTATATATTTGGGCTGTCTTATCAACGCGGCGAATAACTCAACTTTTAAAACTTCCTTAGTATCATAATTCGAAACATCACTGGTGATCAGCCCTTTATCGATCAGGTCTTTTACAATAGCGGTGTACTCTTTCTGAGGGCGGCTTGGGTCAATATGTTCTTGCAGGTACCTGATGCAAATGTATTTGTCAATGCCAGAAAATGCCACCACGAACACGTTAACAACATTCTTGCTGGCTTCAGGCAAATTTAAATAGACCTTCAACATTTCAGAAATAATCAATTCCATCCAAATAGTATTTTAATTTAATGATTATCAATTATTTGCTAAGGATAGGCGTAATATAGTTTTTGTCAATTTCCATCACTGCTTTATCATTAACTGTAATAAAATTTACTGTACTGATGTACATTTGTCGTGGATGGATCTGGCTTGTGCTGTAATGTGCGTGAAACACGATCCGGAGCTTGCCTTCTTTGTCGGTAAATAGGGCACTATGACCAATTCCAACTAAATTACCAGGTTTTTGGAAGACCGGATTGTTATCATATTTTACATAAACAGCAATCCCATCTGGTGACTGAGTGCCATATGCGTAATACTTACCCTCCCAAAGAAGGATAAAAGGGTCGCCTAATGGAACTCCGGTTGGTTTTGAGTCCAGATTTTCAGATAATTGAATTTCAGGCAATTGAGATGAATACAGGGGTGTCGATAGAAATAATGAAACGATCAGCAGAAATAACAACTTCATTTTCGCTTTTAGAAATAAATTGAAATATTTGGGAATAAATTGAATCCAGTCTTACCTTTGCCCTAACATGGGGAAAGCTGAGATCCGCAAACGTGCTGCTCCCATCGGGATCAGGACGATGCTCTCAATGGGTTGGTCTGTTGTTGCTGGATACAATGGTAGCACACCCACGAGCCCGAATTTATCGATTTTCCATGACGGGATCCGGCGGCCTTTGGCTTTCAATTCAATCGGGACATTCTCAGCCGAGAATGGATAATTGTCTTTGGGCCAGGCTTTACGAACCAATGTAAACGATTGTAAAACAGGTTGTTTATTGATGACCAACCCATAATTCCAGGGGGTTTTGTAGGCAATTTCAAACGCGGGCCATTTTTCGGGATCGGCACCTTCCTGCCATTTTGAATCGGCAATTGCTGTTTTAATGCTGTTCAGTTTTTTGTATTCTTCCTTGATTTTTAAAGAGAAGGTAAGTGGACCGTAATCGACCGATACACTGTTTTGATTGGCCTGCCATGTACGGATCGAGATTTCCATCGGCAATGTCAGCTTGATCTGGTCAGCGTTGCACCATTCACGGTCAATCCTGATGTAGGAACCGGCAACTGTGACAACTTTAACAGGTTGATTGTTAATTGTAAGCGAGGCTTTCTTTGCCCAACCGGGTATTCTTAGATAAAATGGAAAGGTTACTTTTTTGTCCATATTGAAAGTAAACTTTATGGACTCTTCAAAAGGATAGTTGGTTTCCTCCGTCAACCGGACTTTGGAACCATCACCTACCTTTGCCAGGGTGACACAGGAATTGTACATACTGGCTGCCAGTCCATTATCGTTGCTTGCCAATACAAGGTTCTGCAAATAATAGGGTAGGGCATGGCCATGGTTGTGCTGGCAACAGCGGCTGCTGAAGGGATTCATCGTCAGGAATGGCCCTTGGTTGTCGATACCTGGTGCATGGTTTTCACCGTCAGCGATTACACCATTCGGAGAGGTGATGTAGCGGAGTGCTTTCATGTCGGGAGTAAAGGCAGTAGGGAAACTGTTAAAAAGAACATCCTCGCAATTGTCGGCCCATAGCGGGTCTCCTGTAATCCGCGTCAAAATCCCATCAGAGGTCATTTGTTCTGCAAAACCACAGGTTTCAGTTCCCTGACGTGGGTCGATATATCCCATTCTGGCATTTTCATCGGCTCCGAACATTCCTCCGGGTACCTGGCCAAAAGTGCGGCGGATCAGGTAGTAGTCATTATATGTAGCATACAAATGGGAAGAATCGTGCGACTGCATATAATAGGTGGCAGGTTCGCGGAAACACTGGGCAATATTGACATTGTGCCAGTTAGGAAGGGTCGATTGCTGCATCCAGTTCGCAGTGCAACTGTGTATTTTATCGGCCAACTCAAGTAACCAGCTTTTTCCTGTGATGTTGTACAACCAATAAATACTGTATAGGTTATCACCTCCCCTGCTTTTTTCCCAGTAACTTGTGAGCAACTCATTCTTCGGCACTTTTAATTCAAACTGAAAATATTTCTCCATGAAATTAAGTATCCGCTGATCACCTGTGTATTCGTAATAATTCTGTAAAGTAAACAATACCAGCATATTTGGCCAGTAATCGAGCTGTTTAGTGTCCCTTGACCTGACTTCCGGTCCAAACCATCCGCTCTCTTTCTGGCTTTTCAGGATCGCCTCAATCCAGACCATTGCCTCTTTTTTCATTTGGGGATCATCAAAAATAAACGCCATATCGGAATAGCCCCGAAGCCAGTAGGGAACCTCTTCCCAGCCGTGTTCACCACCCACTGTCAGCCAGGCATTGTTCTTTTTATCGAGCCATGCACTGATTTCCCCCAGATGACCTGACAATCCATCCTTCTGTAATTCAAGCATTTTCAAAATCCAACCTTTTGGTTGGACACTTCCAAGTGGCAATTTGATGAAATTTGAAGGTTGCAAAGGAACCCTGTTCCCAGCGTACCAACTGTTTTGCCCATTTTGGTCAGGGCGCATGATATTGGTTATCTTCCCTGAATTCTGACAACAACCGTCACTTAGTCCGATTAGAAAAACAACAACGAATAGGATGGAAAATAATTTGATAAGCTTCATTTCTTTTGATATTAAGGGGTCGATAGTTTCATAACAACAAAATTAAACGTTATGGAATAATTTCTTAAGGATTTTGTAAAACGGGCAAAAGGATATTGCTTGGGTGTTTTTCGTCGTGAAAAATCTGGATTGTTGCCTTCTGGAAATCGTTGTTATTTGCTTGATAGATGTTTACAAACTTTTGTGGATTTCTGTCAACCAACGGGAACCAGCTACTCTGGATCTGGACCATTACCCGATGCCCCCTTTTAAAGGTGTGGGCCACGTCGCCAACTTGCAAATTTACCTTAGTGATCTGATTGGGAACAAAGGGTTCAGGCTTTTCGTAACTGTTCCTATATCGTCCCCTCATTATTTCACCATGGACCAACATTTCATATCCGCCCATTGGATAGACATTTTTGCTGTCCGTCTCCGAATAGATGTCAATATCGTTGTATGATAATGTATCAGGGAAAACATCAATAATTTTAACGACAAAATCGGCATCCGTAGTCGAAACAGAGGCAAAAAGAGTGGCATTAATAACACCAGTAAGCGTAAGGTCATTTTGCAAAACATCAGATTTAAAGGCAATTACATCGGGACGTCTTTCCGCGAAGCGTTGGTCGTCAGTCATATAATTTCTTGTCCGGTTGAAATGGACTGCCTCTGCATAGGGTACAGGTTTGGCCGGGTCGCTGATATAAACCGTGGAACTTGTTTTTGCAACAGGTTGTTTCCAATCCAATTTACCACCGGTTTGAAGGTAAAGGTTTTTGTCCAACTTTTCGGCTGGTGGCCATTGTGCGAATTGTCTCCATTCGTTTTTACCAGAAATGAATATGGTCGCTTCCGCAAGATTTGTAAGATCACCCTTGTTTTTTAGGAACTTGTTGAAAAATGGGATTTCGATGTTTTGCTGGTACCATGTAGCCGTATTGCTGCCAAATTGAATATTGCCAAGATGTGTGCCTTTGCGACTTGCCCACTGGCCATGATACCATGGACCCATCACAATTTTGTTAAAGGTTTTGCCGGGATTGTTCGATTCTGCCGCTTTATAGGAGTTCCATGCCCCCCAGTTATCTTCGGCATCGTACAACCCTCCCACCCATAACATGGCAGGTTTTAGATTTTTTGTTGCATTTCTGGCATCACGGGCCTTCCACCATTCATCATAGTTGGGATGGGCATACAAATCTTTCCAAAATGCAACACTATCGCCTGTCAGCCTGGCAAAATTGGGAAGTGCCCCTGTTTCGAGATAGAATTTGTAATTGTCATGGTCGGGGAACCCTACACTGATAGGATTTAAAGTTGTGGGTTTGGGATGGGGCAATCCAAATCCCCATCCAAGAGGTGAATAGAAATTAAACGCATCCATGATGAATAAAGCTCCATTGTGGTGAAAATCGTCACCGATAAACCAATTGGTTACGGGTGCCTGCGGACTAACAGCCACAACAGCAGGATGGTTGCTCGCAGCTGCCATGGTCGAGTAGAACCCGGGATATGAAATCCCATACACGCCAACTTTGCCATTGTTATGGGCAATATTTTTGATCAGCCAATCGACAGTATCATACGTGTCGCTCGATTCGTCGATATCGGTGTTGGTTTTTTTGTTGGGATTGAATGGCCTGACATCCACAAAATCTCCTTCGCTCATATTTCTCCCCCTGACATCTTGCGTTACAAGAATATAACCTTCTCTTAGATAGGCCATTGTATAGGAATACCAAAAATATTGAAATTCTTTTTCACCATACGGGGCACAAGAGTATGGGGTGCGGGTCATCAGAAAAGGATGGTCTTCCTGATTGTCTTTTGGTATGTAGATGGAAGTAAACAGTTTAATCCCATCCCTCATTTCAATCTGCCTTTCAATTTTTGTGTAGTTGTTCATGACCCAAAGGCTGTCCTGATTTTGGGAATAGGCGACCAGAAGGAATTGATAAAATGCAATAACGAGAATCAGCTTTTTCATATATTGTTTTTTTGCTTATTGCAAATTTAGCAATTGATTTATTAATCTTTATGAAGCCAATACTTATTAAAATTTTATTTGATTGGTATCCAGACCTTCATTTCGTTGATCCCCCTGTTGTTCCATAAGAAATAGGGTATTGCCTTAAAAGAATGTAGCGTTTTATCTCCTGGGATAAGTGCATCTCCAGTAATCGTCAACAATCCATTTAAAACTCCGATATCAAAGTTGACCTTTAAATTCGGGTTTTCAGGCAAAATAAAGCGGCTCATCTCTTTGCCATTATCGGTTTCTTCAATGCAAAATACGAATGGCCCACGTTCGATTGCTATTTTTCCTGCATCTTCCGTTACTTTGGGATTTGCCTTAACAACATGGATATCCATCGGAATTGCGAATCTCACCACATCTCCTTTTTTCCATTCCCTTTCTGCAACCGCATAGCCCTTTTCCTCTTTGTAAATGAAAGGCTCATTGTTGACCATCATCACAGGTTTGAACTTTTCTGGGCCAGAATATGTGTATAATCCACCCGGAACAGGGTGGTTATTGGCCCATCCCGGAATTCGCAAGCGCAATGCAAACCGGCTTGGCTTCTCAGGTTCAACATTTATAATAACTCTACCGTCCCATGGATAGATGGTTGTTTGTGCAAGATCGACAGATATTTTTTTATTCAATTGAATAACTGTCTTACTCTGGGCATAAAGGTTGACATAGATACTTTTTTGGTCCTGGGCATAGATATATCCAGGTACTGAAGGGAGGAACCGGCACAAATTGGTGGGACAACAGGAGCAGTCGAACCAGGGTTGACGGTCCAATTTTCCGCCACTGTTGAACAAGAATTTGCCATCACATTCCAAAGGATTTGCATAGAAAAAGGTTTTCCCATCCAATGAAACACCCGAGATCACACCATTGTACAGGCTTCTCTCCAGGACATCGATGTATTTTGAATCGCCATGAAGAAGGAACATACGGTAATTCCAGTAAACATTGGCAATTGCAGCACAGGTTTCATTGTAGGCCGTCAGGTTGGGCAACTCGTAATTGTCTCCAAATGCTTCACCCTGATGGCGGGAGCCAATTCCACCAGTCAGGTAAAGTTTCTTTGAAACGATGTTGTCCCAGATTTTATCAACTGCCCTTTCGTATGCGGAATCTTTGTAAAGTGCAGCAATATCGGTCATTCCCGAATACATATATCCGGCACGGACAGCATGTCCCACTGCTTCCTCCTGTTTCACAACGGGTTGATGGTCCTGGTTGTAGGGACCCCAGATTTTCCGTTTGGTACTGTCACCCCTGTAATCCAGAAAATGACGTGCCAGTTTTAGATACTCCTCTTTCCCGGTTGCCTGGTAAAGTTTGATCAATCCTGTTTCGACAATCTGATGGCCCGGAACCTGCGGGTTTTTCCCCTCCCCGAACACACGAACCAACAGGTCAGCATTCTTTGTTGCAATATCCAGGAAGTTCTTTTTCCCAGTGGCACGGAAATGGGCAACCGCAGCTTCAAAAAGATGTCCGCTGTTGTAAAGTTCATGACTGCAATTCAAGTTTTTCCAACGGCCACCAGGTGGGCACCAGGATGCGGGTGTATAAGTGGAATCTATTGTTTTATAGGTTGTTAAATATCCATCCTTTTCCTGTCCGATTTTGATGATGCTGATCACCGAATCAAGATAAGCATCCAATTTGGGATCAGGAGTTGTGGTCAGGGAGTAGGAGGCCCCTTCAATTGTTTTGTAAATATCGGTATCATCAAAGGGCATCTTCCCTTTTACAGGACCCTTCATCTTTCCACCTGCAATCAGGAAATTGTCCATTCTTCCCATCTCCTCACATTTCGCAAATGAGGCAGGGATCGTAACTGTCCGGTTGGTTTCAATTTTGTTTGACCAGAACTGGTCGTCGATCTTTACTTTATTGAATGGAATTCCCTGGATTGGATAATCGGTCTTTGGGGATTCGGAATTACAGGCAAAAAGCAATCCGAGCAAAAGGAATGATGGTGTAAGTTTTCGCTTCATGTGGATTAGTATTTCTTTGTTTTTGTCCTGATGACAGTAAATGAATTGGCTGGCAGTTCATTATTAAATCTTTGATTAATAGTGCATTCAGAAACTTCTGGTTTTGAAGAAATTTCGTCAGGGTCACCGGTCAAAACAGTTTTGATAGCTTTTGAACCCACGGGTTTTATGCCATTGAGCTTAAATGTGACGTTCACCGATTTGGCTAAATTATTGACCATCTTGATGATCACATCGCCACTTTTACTCTCTTTCACAACAGATACTGGCACTTGATTCGCCAAAGCTTTGGTATCTCCCGATAGGGAAACGTTACTAAATAGCGATTCATCACCTGAATTCTGCCCATAAAGTTGCTGGACATAATAATTTACAGTAGGTCTGATTGTTGTGTTACTGAAGTAGATCATGTCAGGAGTCCATTGTGTGTTTCCGTACTTTGCGAGAAGTGGGGCATAGGAAGCCATTTTGACGATATCGCCATTGCGTTCAAGAGAGGTCATGCAGGCTGCTTCGGCCAGAGCCGAACGAAGGGTGTTCCTTCGTTTCACATCGTGGGCAGCAAATTCGCCAACATACACACCTGAAGTTTTGCGGTTATAACTGTCGTATCGGTTCAGGTTTTCGAAAAACCATTTCGGATCCTTATAATAATGTTCATCAACCACTTGCACCTTATTTTCGTTGGCGAACTTCCAACCAAGGTCAAAATCTTCACCATCGGGTGCAGGACCGACTGTTCCTACAATTGTGATTTCCGGATGTTTTACTTTTAAAGCGTCAGCAATCATCTTATACCGTTCCCTGAATTCTGGAGTTTGTTTGTCTTCGTTCCCAATTCCCACATATTCAAGGTTGAACGGTTGAGGATGCCCTGCCGCCGCCCTTTTTGCCCCCCAAGTTGAAGTGACCGGACCATTTGCAAATTCAACCAGGTCTAGTACTTCCTGGATGTACTCTTTCATTTCATCCATTGGCAAGCCGCGCTGTCCAGTACCACCAATACTCCAGGTGCCTCCCGAATTCTGGCAGCTCACAGCAGCCGGCAGGACTGGAAGTGGCTTTGAACCAATGTCTTCGCAATATTGGAAAAATTCAAAATAGCCAAGACCGACAGACTGGTGATAATTCCAGATATTTTTTTGCTCAACACGCTGTTCTATTGGACCAATGGTGTTTTTCCAGCGATACATGTTCCCTAGTCCATCTCCATGGACAAGACAACCGCCTGGAAATCTTATGAATTTAGGGCGCAAATCTGAAATGGTCTGAGCAAGGTCTTCCCTGAGTCCGTTGGGACGGTTTTTAAAGGTCTTTTCCGGAAATAATGAAACGACATCGATCGCAAATTTGCCTTTTGCTTTTGCCAGAATGGCAAGGCTGCAACTGTCGTTACCTTGTATCGCATTGATTGACAAGGAGTATTTTTTCCAGTCCTTTGAATCAGAAGTAAATACGCCTTCGCCGCAAACTTCACCTTTTTTATTCAGCAACCTGATTTGGAATGGGATGGACTTGTCTGAAATCTGTCGAACAAAAGCAGAGAAATTGTACTTTTCTCCGTTTTTGATCACGATCCCATCATAACCTGAATTGGTCAATCCGACACCTTCCTTGCCTTCATCTTCCACATTCACAACCATATAATGTGGATTGTTCGGATGGATCGGCTGATTGGTTTCTACAGAAATTGTCCCGTAACCAAATCCTTTTGTCGTATATTGCCATGATGTTAGAGGGTTCCAACCCGAATGGTCAGCGGGAGAATATTCAAACGAGCGGTTCTGGACCAATTCGGCATACAAACCCCCATCGGCCGCATAGTTGATGTCTTCAAAAAATATCCCGAAAAGGTGGTCGCTGATTTTCAACGATTGATTGGCATTGATCGTGACAACTGCATCAATCGGCTTTTCTTTCGATACAGGTGAAATTCCCTCCAAAGTGGGTTTGACCTGAACAATCCGTTCACCATCAAATGTCATTTTGTCGATACAAACTTCGCGGTGAAATCCTGCCGAAGGTCCCATTTTTATACCATCAGGAACAGTAAACCGGTGATAGACAAGATACCAATCATCTTTACCCGGAATTTGAAGCACGGAGTTGTGCCCTGTGGCATAAATCCCCTTCTCGGCATCCTGTTTTATAACAACATTATTTTCAGGTATTTCCAGCTTCCCCAAAGGTGATTTTGATGTAGCATAACGGACTTTGTAGTTAGGGCTGCGGGTATCGTCTTCCGACCACATAAAATAGGTTGTCCCTTTCCTTGCAAACACATAAACCCCTTCTCGAAAAGTCGCATCCGGAGTCAGAATCCTGACCGTTTCCGGTTTAAGCGAAACCATATCGTCATTGAGTTCGGCACCAGCCATATAACCATTTCCCCAGTAAAAGTAGCTTTTGCCTGTGTCAGGATCTGTAAAGACATCAGGATCAATTTGCTGACCGTTCGTAACTCCTTTCGGGAAGTGGTCGATCAACGGGTTTCCACTGTCGGTAAAAGGCCCAGTTGGGTTATCGGCAACAGCCACACCGATTTTCTGGGCTGCGCAGAAGTAATAGAAATATTTATAGGATCCGTTGATCTTTTTTTCGATGATGCATGGTGCCCATGCATTGAGGCTTGCCCACTTGACATCCTTTTTCAGGTCGAGAATGACCCCTTCGTCTTTCCAGTCAACGAGATTGTCGGACGAAAAAACTTTGAAATAGTCGCCCGACCAATTGTCAAAACCATCGCTGGTCGGGTATAGGTAATACTTACTGGTCTTTTGTGAAAACAGGACTTCAGGATCGGCAAAATACCCTTTCAATACTGGGTTGTGGTTCGCTGAGGGCACTTGTGCAACAGCTGTAAAAACAACGATAAAGTTAATTAGCAGGGAGAACAATCTTTTTTTCATTCCTTTGGTATAATTTGATTGCCCAAAGTTAAGTTTTTTTTGAAATGTTGCCGGAGTTTCGATGTTGCACGTACGAACCAGGTGGATGAATTTCGTATAATTCAGGTTTTCAGATGAAGTTTATGAATTGGTTACAGATGTTCAATTACCCGATTACTCTGGGCCGAAATCCGCAATGAGGTTCATATGAACAATGGTGGTATCGATGCTGTCATCATGGACCGGAACCACATTTATATTTCCTGATGTGATCAGATTTGTAACTTCCCATCGGATTAACGATGACCGTAAATACCAACGGATGAGCCATTTGTCGCATCATGTCAACATCCGACCAGGCTCCGGTGCCGTTAAATCCATTGTCTTTCAGGAACTGACTTTCACGTTGTACCCAACTTTCGGATGTTTCATATTTTGCTTTCATAGCAGCAATTTGTCCTTCATAGCTTCCAGGTCGATAAACTGCTACCCCTTTATGGATAAACGGATAACCTTCCGGGTCTACAATCTACCATCGGTCGCCTTTTTTCTCAACCCTGAAAAAGCCGGTAGTAGCCGATTGGTTTACTTTCCAGCTTCCGTAGGTATTTAAAGCCGGATCGTTAGTAAATTAGAACCCTTGCAACATGTCAATGGTTTTCGCTTTGTAGCTGTTCCAGTTCGGACTATCCGCATTCGTTCTGGCTTTCACCTGATGAAAACCAGCATTATCCTTAGCATTTTGCGAAATCTGTGCATTTGATTTTTGGCAGGAAATGATTCCGGCAATCAAAAAGATCAAGAGAAATTGAATTGTTTTAGTCATTTTATTTAGACTGAAAGTGAAAGAATTCTTTTCATTGGTTATTGAGAAATTGCTTCAAACATAGCAGATAAGTAATCGGTTGAATTCCGACCTACCTGGACTTCAAACTCGCCGGGTTCGACGATTCTCTTCATATTTGGTCCGTAATATTGCAACTTGTCGGAAGTAATGGTAAATTCCACTGTTTTGGTCTCTCCCTTGGCCAGATGAATACGACTAAAGTCTTTCAATTCCTGAATTGGACGAGTCACCATACTTACTATGTCCCGAATATAAAGCTGAACGATTTCGTCGCCATCACTTTTTCCGGAATTGGTTACCTCAATAGATACTTTTACCGGTTCGCCAACAATTACTTTTTGAACATTCAGTTTAAGATTTGAATATTTGTATTGTGTGTAGCTTAATCCAAATCCGAAAGGATACAAAGGGGAATATTCACCATTGATGTAAGGACTTTCGTGAGTATATGGTTTCCGGTTGTAATACACGGGCAGTTGACCGACATGACGTGGTATCGTCACGGCCAGTTTTCCACTTGGATTCACCTTTCCGAAAACCACATTGGCAACTGCAGTTCCCTGTTCCTGACCCAGATACCAGCCTTCGAGCAGAGCAGGAGCTTTTTCGGCAAGGTAATTCACCGATTGCGGACGTCCATTGATCAGCAAAACCGCGGTTTGTTTTTTCAATTCAAAAATGGCTTTGGCCAAATCGTTCTGACGACCCAATAAATCCAGATCGTAATAATCGCCTGTATGCCCTTTCCATTCTTCGCGGCAAGTTAATTCATTGCCACCCATCACAAGCAACACCGCATCACAGGTTTTGGCTAATTCAACCGCTATCTGAATACGTAAATTTTCGGCTTTTAATGTCTTTTCAGGTGCTTTTATGGTGGTATCATTCTCATAAATTTTAAACCCTTCGGAATAAACCACTTCAAATTTACCTTTCCCATAAGTAGTCAATCCTTCAAGAATGCTGATTCCCGGAGTTTTATCGTTCGAATAGTTGCCGTAATGCACTTCATCCACATTCGGACCAATGACTGCCAAACGCTTGATTTTACCTTCGCTAAAAGGCAATGTACCGTCATTTTTTAACAGGATTATCCCTTCTTCA
>CAIYPA010000017.1 GCA_903927965.1 uncultured Bacteroidia bacterium
CATGCAAGGTATTCGGCAAGTACCTGTTTTACATTGTCGTGCAAATCCGCGGGGGTTGGGTGTGTCGTAAGCGAATGAAAATCAGCAATGAAAAAAAAGGTCTGGTGTTGGTGCTGCATCTCAATGAAGTTCTTGACTGCTCCGAAATAATTTCCAAGATGAAGGTTCCCTGTCGAGCGTATTCCGCTTACTACTGTTGGCATTTGAATTCTTTAATATTGTGAAATAATCATTTTCGGTTGCAAAAATAGCAAAACCAATCAAAAGGAGCCGATTATTCTTCAAGACCTGCAATTTCGAAATTTTCCGGATCGATCAGAGGTTCACCTTTGTACCGTAGCAACAGTTGGGCAATGGCAAGGGTATCTTTTTCGCAATAACGCGCAATCCGCTTTATATCAGATGTTCCATAATAAATGCCGGCCACCTGGCTGCCATCAATATCGTCCTTGGGAGTAGGAATATTAAAGATTGTACAAAGTAATTCAAGCGATGAATAATGTTTATAATCGCCAAATTTCCAAAGTTGTAGCGTATCGAGCATGATCTCCTTAATTTCCCAGGGTTTGGATCCCGCAATATCTAAAATGGAAGGCAGTTGTAATCCGTTGATTAACATCCTTCTGGCAATAAATGGGAAATCAAATTCCTGCCCGTTGTGGGCGCAAAGCTTGTGCAACGGATTGGACATAAAACTTTTTAGCAATTCAGAGAATCCCACCAAAATGGCTTTTTCGTCATGACCATAGTAGGACTTGACACGAAAGGCACGTTCTTTTCCTTTACGAAAAATCTTTCCTGCCGAAATGCATACAATCTTCCCAAATTCAGCATAGATACCAGCCCTGCCATAAAGTTCTTCAGGCGACTCACCCTCTTTGCCGATTTGGCCAGCTTTTTTTCTCCAAAGCTTCTGGAGGTTTTCGGGTACAAGGTCAAGGTTTTCAAACTGTGGAATAGTTTCGATGTCGATAAACAAAACATGTTCCGGTGAAAGTTTTTCAAGCATAACTGTCTGATTTAGGGATTGTCGTTGAGATGTTTTTCGATATACTGGGTGATGATGTCGATCGCGACTTTATTATTGCCGCCCTCAGGGACAATAATATCGGCGTATCTTTTGGTGGGTTCGATAAACTGAAGGTGACTGGGCCTAACCGTGTCTTCATACCGGTGCAGGACTTTGAGAACATCCCTGCCACGTTCGATAATATCGCGCATGATGACCCTCGAAAGCCTGACATCGGCTTCGCAATCAACGAAAATTTTGATGTCCATTAACCTTCTCAATTTTTCAGGCTGAAGGCAGAGGATCCCCTCCACTATGATTACTTTGTGAGGTTTGATCACGGTTGTCTCGGCAAACCGGGTACATGTAAGGTAAGAGTAAATGGGCTGCTGGATACTTTCCCCTTTTTTGAGTTTTTTGATACTGTCGATCAACAACTCAAATTCAATACTGTCCGGATGGTCAAAGTTGATCTGTTGCCGTTGTTCGAGCGGTAAGTGACTATTATCGCGGTAATAGGCATCCTGTGAAAGGACAGCGACATCTCCTTTTTTTAAGCGGCCAATTATTTCGTTTACGACTGTGGTCTTTCCAGAACCCGTTCCACCTGCAATTCCTATAACAAGCATAAAATAAAATTTTGAGATTCAAAATTAAGGAAATATTCTGTTATCAATGATTTTTTAGTCAAAATCAATATCTTTGTGTAATTTGAAATCAAAAATTTAGCAGACCATGATAAACCATACAGTACTTTTTAAACTCAGGGAATTTGATACGGAAGATCAGAAAGGAGTTGTAAGGGCCAAATTGGAACACGCATTGCTTGCTCTGAAGGAAAAAATAGATGTCCTGAAATACATCGAAGTGGGGCAAAATGTGGAGTTCAACTCCCCTTCATTCGACATTTGCCTCGTCACCCATTTTGAGACTCTTTATGAACTTGAGATTTACAGGGTCCATCCTGAACATCTTAAAGTTGTCGAACTTGTAAAAAGCTCAACTGTTGACAGAGCTGTTGTTGACTATGAATTTTAAGTTCTCCCTAAAATTATATTGATATGAACAGCCTCTATCCAATGAAATTCGTCCCGATATGTAAAGACAAGATCTGGGGCGGCCAAAAATTGTCCGAACTTTTGAACAAAGATTTTTCGCACCTGCCCAACTGTGGTGAAACATGGGAAATTTCCGGGGTAAGGGATGAAGTATCGGTTGTTGCAAATGGTTTTTTGAAGGACAATACAATTGAGGAGCTTTTGGAGGTTTACATGGGCGATTTGGTTGGTGATAAGGTTTATGACCAATTCGGGTTTGAATTTCCCCTCCTGATAAAATTTATTGATGCCAATGACAACCTTTCGATCCAGGTCCACCCAAACGATGAACTGGCATTAGAAAGGCATGATGCATTTGGTAAAACTGAGATGTGGTATGTCATTCAGGCCGATCCCGGAGCAAAGCTGATATCAGGTTTTAACCGTGCAATAGATAAGGAAGCCTACCTTGATTACTTTAAAAAAGGACAACTGGAAGATATCCTGAATTTTGAAGAGGTCAAAGCTGGCGATGTCTTTTTTATGCCTGCCGGACGTGTCCATGCCATTGGAAAGGGGATCGTGGTTGCTGAGATTCAGCAAACATCTGACGTCACTTACCGGATTTATGACTTTAACCGGGTGGACGAAAACGGGAAAGCGCGTGAACTACACACCGATCTGGCTGTCGATGCCATCGACTATCAATTTGAAAAAAATTACAGGACAGAATACAAGGAAGTTGATAATGTTCCGGTTCAACTCGTCAAATGTCAGTATTTTACGACAGATATCCTCAATTTGTCCCAACCTCTCGAACGTGATTTCAGCGGTTTCGACACTTTTGTGATCTATATCTGCCTTGAAGGGGAATGTACCATAACCTGGGAAGGCAAAGGACTTGAATTTAAAAAGGGGGATACAATCCTTGTTCCGGCAATCATCGACATTTTTGAGCTTTCACCGGTTATTGGGAACGTAAAACTTCTTGAAGTTTATATTTGAGCGTATCATGATTTTTCAAATCACAAACCCGAGATAAAATTAAGGAATTCAATTACTTCAATTACAATTGGTCTATAAAAATAAATATTTGCAGATGAATAATACTTGTCCAAGTTCAGCACAATGCCCAATATTTAATGGAATATTATCTGGCAAAACTTTAGCTTCCCAGAGTTATCGGGATCTGTTTTGCGAAGCCGGTGAAAATAAATGGAGTAATTGCAAACGGTTTTTGACAAAAAAACGATTCGGCAAATGTCCCCCTGATTTGTTACCAAATTCCTTCGATACCATTGAACAGATAGGGAAATTGTATAAATTATGATGATTATCAAAAAAGCTGAATTTGTGGTCAGCAACACCGATCCGGGGAAATGTCCGGTAACGGAAAAGCCGGAATTTGCCTTTGTCGGGCGATCTAATGTGGGTAAATCTTCATTGATCAACATGTTGACCAATTTCAACGATCTTGCCAAGGTTTCGGGAGCCCCTGGAAAGACCAGACTGATCAACCATTTTAATATCAATGATGAGTGGTTCCTTGTCGATTTGCCAGGATATGGCTATGCAAAGGCCTTGCGTTCATCGCGCGAAAAATGGCTGATTTTTATAAAGAAATACCTGAGGGTGAGGGAAAATCTGTTTTGTGTTTTTGCCTTGATCGACTCACGCCACGAACCACAGGCCCTAGACCTTGAATTTATGAACTGGATGGGTGAAAATGGGGTGCCCTTTGCAATGGTATTTACTAAAACAGATAAACTGTCGGATAAACAGTTGGATAAGAACCTATCGGCCTATAAAACCGAAATGCTTAAAACTTGGGAAGAATTGCCACCCCTCTTTGTAACATCAGCCGAAAAAAAACTAGGAAGGGACGAGATGCTTACCTTCATCGGGGATATTGTCCGGAAAAATTAGATAAATAGATGTTAATAAGATAATTGCATATAATTGTTCATAAGAACGGGGTTGTTGTGCAAAAAAAGATGGAGTTTCGGATTCGTAGTTGTATCAATATCTTTACTTTTGTCGCAAGACTGTAGCGAATCAATTCACCCAGAAAATCACTAAATATGTCTAAAGGAATTATCAAAATTTTTGCCGGCACGGAATCCAAATATCTGGCCGATAAAATAGCTGAAAACGCTGGAATTGAATTAGGTAGATCATCATGTCCACGGTTTTCAGATGGAGAATTCGAACCATGTTATGAGGAGACGATCAGGGGTTCGTTCTCATTTATCGTTCAATCGACCTTCCCTCCTGCAGATAATCTTTTGGAATTGCTCTTGATGATCGATGCTGCCAAGAGGGCATCGGCTTACAAAATAATTGCGGTTATGCCTTATTTTGGTTTTGCACGTCAGGATCGTAAAGACAGGCCCCGTGTTTCAATTGGGGCGAAACTTGTCGCCGACATGTTATCAGTGGCAGGAATTGACCGTTTAATTACAATGGACCTACATGCGGATCAGATCCAGGGATTTTTCGACGTTCCAGTTGATCACCTTAGCGCCGTTGCCCTGTTTATCCCCCATATTCATTCAATGGGGTTAAGGGATATCGTCGTGGCCTCTCCCGATGTGGGTGGAACAAAAAGGGCCAATGTTTTTGCAAAACACCTTAAAACAGATCTGGTAATTTGCCACAAATCGC
Organism: uncultured Bacteroidia bacterium; assembly: GCA_903927965.1. Taxonomy (GTDB): domain Bacteria; phylum Bacteroidota; class Bacteroidia; order Bacteroidales; family Prolixibacteraceae; genus JAAFHB01. The sequence continues at coordinate 4,711 of CAIYPA010000017.1, forward strand.
GCAGCAAGGCCAATCAGATCGATTCAATGACCCTTATTGGTGATGTCGAAGGGAAGGATGTCGTAATGATTGATGATATGATCGATACGGCCGGCACTATTACAAAGGCTGCCGATGTAATGAAAGCAAAGGGCGCCAGGTCAGTAAGGGCGTTTGTGACCCATGCTGTTTTATCAGGGCCGGCATTTGACCGGATCGAATCATCCCAACTCGACGAAGTCCTTGTTACAGACTCGATTCCGCTAAAACGTAATTCGGATAAAATTACAGTTTTGTCTTGTGCTCCCCTGTTTGCCGATGTCATTAAAAAGATTCACGAAAATAAATCAATCAGTACAGCGTTTATCTGATAATTATTACCTTTGCGCCCGGTTTTGCAGCATACCTTTGTTGGTGTGATGCGGATACCTTCCTTTCAGAAGGAGATCTGAGTAAACACTTAGTTACAAAACAGTTAATTTTTTAAAAACAAATGAAGAAATTTCAAATTAAGGGTACTGTCCGTCAGGCTATTGGCAAGAAAGATTGTAAAGCGCTGAGGGCTCAGGATTTGGTACCCTGTGTGATTTATGGTGGCGAAAAAGTTGTGCATTTCCAGGCACACGAAAATGAATTCCGGAAATTGATCTATACACCAAAAGTCTATCAGACTGAAATTGATGTGGACGGTACTTTGTACAATGCTTTCTTACAAGCCTTGCAATTTCATCCTGTTACCGACAAACTTCTGCACATCGACTTTCTTGAAGTGCGTGAGAATGTTGCTGTTAAACTGGAGATTCCTGTACGTCTTGATGGTTATGCTAAAGGTATCCAGCAAGGGGGTCGCTTGAAATCGAACCTTCGTACTTTGAAAGCCAAAGGATTTCCAAAAGATTTTCCGGATGAGATTGTTATTGATGTGACCGAATTGAACATCAGCGAAAGTGTCAGGGTATCCGACGTAAAAGTTCCTGGTATTGAAATCTTAAATGCAAAATCTGTTCCGGTTGCTACTGTTATGGTTACCCGTGCCGCACGTGCTGCAATGGCAGATACCTCTCAGCCAACTGCAAAGAAAAAATAAATTTTTCAAATTTTGAAATACCTGATTATAGGCTTGGGGAATATCGGGGAAGAATACGAAAATACCCGGCACAACATTGGATTTACGATATTGGATGCTCTCGCAAGGGCATCCAATATTTCTTTTAGCGAAAAGCGTTATGGGTCGGTTGCCGAAATGAAACATGCCGGTAAGGTATTTATATTGTTGAAACCCAATACGTTCATGAACCTAAGTGGCCGTTCTGTCCATTACTGGATGCAGAAGGAGGG
>CAIYPA010000018.1 GCA_903927965.1 uncultured Bacteroidia bacterium
GACAAGGAAGCTGCGAAAAGTCACAACACTTAAACAAAAACGTGGAACAAAACAAAATCCTGATTTTAGGGGTTGGTAATTTATTAATGAATGACGAGGGGATAGGGATCCAGGTCATTCAGAATCTTGAAAAAGAAGGGGTCTCCGGTGCCGACATCATGGATGGCGGTACCGGGGGCTTTCATTTATTGGGCTTTATCCAATCTTACCAGACCATTGTTTTCGTGGATGCTGCACTTGACGATTATCCAGCCGGGACAGTCAGGGTGCTGCATCCTAAATTTGCCAAAGATTTTCCCAAACAACTGAGTGCCCACGAAATCGGCCTCAAAGACCTCATTGATGCAACTTTCCTATTGGGGCAGAAACCTGAATTTTACCTTGTTGCCATCTCAGTGAAGGATTTTCAGGATATGGGAATGAACCTTTCTCCCGAAGTTGAAGCAGCAATACCAGAAACGATTCTGAAAATCAAGGTGTTGATAGAAGAGCTAATTTTAAAAATACCACAAAGACACTAGTACACAAATGGTTCACAAAGCATTGTAATATTGCTTTTGACTTTGTGAATCTTCGTGTCTTTGTGACTTTGTGGCAAAAATAGGACTATTCTCACCCGAATCCTCTTTTTCATAATCTTAATAATTATTGTTACAAAACATTACGAAAATCATGTGATCCCTTCGTTTACCTATTATTTAGTTTACTACTTTTGGTGGTTAATTAAAACTATTGCCATCATGAGAAAACTAGCTTCACTCTTGTCATTTTTACTTATTGTTGGATTCGTTTCGGCAAACCCTGCCGTCAGCGGAGGCAATCAGTCCAGAACAACCTCATTCGATGAAGGTTGGCGTTTCATTAAGGATAATCCATCCGGAGCAGAAAACCCCGGTTTTAACGATTCAGGCTGGAGAATCGTCAATCTACCGCACGACTGGAGCATTGAAGACCTCCCTAACCAAATTCCCGACAGTATCGTGGGGCCTTTTTCCAAAGCATCGATCGGGAAAATGGGAACCGGATATACCATTGGCGGTACTGCCTGGTACAGGAAAAACTTCACTTTGACAGAAAAAGAGAAAGGAAAAATCGTATATCTCCAGTTTGATGGTGTTTACATGAATTCCGATGTTTGGGTCAACGGCAAACATGCAGGAAGTCATCCCTATGGATACACATCTTTCTATTATGATATTACGTCACTCCTTAACCCTGCAGGGCAACCCAATACAGTCGCCGTTCAGGTCAAAAATGAAGGAAGGACAGCAAGATGGTATTCTGGTTCAGGGATTTACAGGCATACCTGGTTGACAACAGTGAACCCGGCCCATATCGGTGTTTGGGGAGTCAATGTCAAAACACCGGTGGTTTCAGACCAACAAGCTGATATTGAAATAGTCACGACAGTTGTCAATTCAGGTTTAGCCAATATCAATGCCACTGTGCAGATTGAGGTAATCGATCCTTCAGGCAAAACGGTGGCTAAAAAGCAAGGAAACATAACGGTTCCCAAAAGTGCCAATGGCAACATTGATCAAGTGCTTTCACTCACAAAGCCTTCCCTTTGGTCAATCGAAAAACCGGTTTTGTACAAGACCCTAGTAACTGTCCTTGTCAATAACAAGGAGTCTGACAATCTTATAACAACCTTTGGCATCCGTTCAATTAAGTTTAATTCCAAAGAAGGATTTCTATTAAACGGAAAATCTGTCGAATTAAAGGGTGGCTGTTTTCATCACGACAATGGCCCATTGGGTTCGGCAGCCATCGACCGCGCTGAGGAGCGCAAAATGGAGATCCTTAAAAACGCAGGGTTGAACGCCATCAGGTGCAGCCACAATCCACCATCGCCCTATTTGCTTGATGTTTGTGACCGTTTGGGTATCGTCGTAATTGACGAGATATTTGATAACTGGGAACAACAAAAGGTTTCCGCCGATGATTATTCAAAATCGTTTAAGGAATGGTGGCAGAAAGACATTGATTTGATGGTCACCCGCGACAGGAACCATCCTTCGGTTATCCTTTGGAGCGTTGGAAATGAAATTCGGGAAGCCCTTGACACAGCTGGACTTCGGATTGCCACCAAACTGACAAAAGAAATCCGTAGCTTGGATCAGACACGCGGAATTACCATGGCCTTCAACGATTTCTCTGGCAGGCGCGGTGACAAAAGCAAATGGGACGATGCTGCCCCCCAAATGGCACTGTTTGATGTTGTAGGATACAATTATCTGTATAGTATTTACGAAGCTGACCATGAAAAGCATCCTGAAAGGGTAATTGCCGCAACCGAGTTTATGCCACTTTATTCGCTCGAAAACTGGACAATGGTTGAAAAACATCCTTATGTCATTGGAAACTTCGCATGGGTTGTGATGGATTACCTTGGGGAAGCAGGCGTCGGTGTGTCGAGGTATGTGAATGATGAAGGGCCAAATGCCAAACCGGCTGCACCGGGAGCCATGGCTGGTGGATTTTTCAACAGGGATCCATGGCCGATATTTAATGATTATCAGGGTGATATCGATTTGATTGGCAATAAAAAGGGAAGATATTTCCATCAGTTGGTCGTATGGCGGCAAAGCAAAATCGAAATTCTTGTCCATCAACCTATTCCGGCAGGCAAAAAGGAAAATGTAAGCCCTTGGGGTTGGCCTGAAGAACAAAAAAGCTGGAGCTGGCCAGGTCATGAAAACGAAAAATTACAGGTTCATGTTTATACCCGTAGCAAATCGGTCAAACTGGAACTGAACGGAAAACTAATTGGCGAACAGACTGTTGACGGAGAAAAATCTATTACCGCAACTTTTGAGGTTCCCTATGAACCTGGTAAACTTGTGGCACATTGCTATGATGCAACTGGTAAAGAGGTTGCCTCTGAAACAGTCAAAACAGTTGGCAAACCAAGCTCCATCAGGTTGACTGCCGACAGGAGTTCGATCAAAGCCGATCCCAACGATCTTGCATATATCATGACAGAAGTACTTGATTCAGAAGGCAATGTAATTCCATGGGCCAACGACATCACGATCAACTATGCAGTTTCTGGTAATGGAAAACTTGCAGGTGTTGGAAACGGAAACCCAAGGGAAATGGCCAGCTTCGTTCAGCCAAAGCGCAATACTTTCCAGGGAAAATGTCTTGCCATTTTACGTCCTGACCTGAAACCAGGGAAAATGACCATCAAAGCTACGGCAGAAGGGTTGAAAGAAGCGAGCTTGGATGTTGTTGTAAAGTAAGTTGTTAAATAGTAAAAATGCCTGATAATTTTCAATATCGATTGAAAATTGTCAGGCATTTTTTTGCAAAGATTGAATGTTCCCTGCGCAGATAAACATAAGCTGGTTGATGGTAAAAGAATAGGTTATAAAGGAAACCGAAGAAGGGAGAATTGAAAACAGATGCAGAAACTAGAATAATCAAATTTGTAGATCACCGTTTCCAGTTGACAAACTTATCTGCCGATATATTAATCAGAAATTCTTTGATTTCTGTTTCTGAAATAGGGGAATCCATGAATTCAACTGGCTCAGAAAAGTCAATGTC
>CAIYPA010000019.1 GCA_903927965.1 uncultured Bacteroidia bacterium
GAAGCAATATATGAGAAAGGAATTAAAATTACAGATGAAGAAATGAGCAAAATAAATATTGAAAAAAACAATTTTCATGGTGAATGGAACTATTCAATTGCACCAAGAATGTAAAGTTTAATTTGTATCATATCCTTAATGGAGAAATGGATTGGATAAAAGTTGACAATGCAATATTTGACTTTGTGGGCACGATGACTGACCAAGCTGACACTGCATTATATGGACGAGTAACTTATGAAATGATGCAGAGTTACTGGCCAACTGCCGGCGAACAACCAAACGCATCAAAGCACGACAAAGAACATTCGGCTTGGTACAACAAAGTTTCAAAAATTGTTTTATCAAAGACAATCAGCGAAAAAGGTCTTGACAATACCATAGTTATTGGCGACCGACTTGAAGACAACATAAATAAAATAAAAAAACAAGAAGGAAAAAACATTCTAATTTTTGGAAGTCCAAGAGCTTCACATTCATTACTAAGAGAAGGACTAATTGACGAGTTTTGGTTATTTGTTAATCCAGTGATACTTGGACAGGGCATTCCGTTATTTAAAGGTGCGACCGAAACGACTAAACTGAAACTTATAGAAACAAAAACATTTCCTTGTGGAGTAATTGCTCTTCACTACGAAACAAAACGCAATTAAAGAAATCTTGGAAAACATAAAAAAAATGAAATTTAATTTGGTGAAAAATTATAAAAATAGTTCGAGGAATAATCAATAATAACAAGTTAACATCCTTCACAGACCATTCGGATAACCAGAGAACTAAATAAAAATGAAACAAATATTTATCAATCTACCAGTAAAAGATGTAGAAGCATCAAAGGACTTTTACCTACAGTTAGGCTTTACACTTAATCCGTTGTTTACTTTTGATGACCAAAAATGTATGGCTTGGAGTGAACAAATATTTGTGATGTTGCAAACCCAGGAAATGTTCAAATCACGGAATAAAAAAAATATTGCTTATAGGAATAAAAATACAATTGCAACTTTTACACTTCCGGTAAAAAGCCTTGAAAGACTTAATGAAATTATGGCGAAAGGTTTAAGAGCTGGTGGAAAAGAACCCACGCCTGCATTTGACGAAGGGTTTATGCAATTAAGAAATATTGAAGATTTAGATGGACATAATTGGGGTATAGTATGCTTGGACCTGGAAAAATTTAAAGAAATGAGAGGGAAATAAAAACGCTAATGGCGTACAATGAATTCAAAAGCGGGTTGTCAATTGTACTTTAGTAATAAATCGACTTTTGAGCCTCGATAACCTGACCGAACGAAAAGCTCTAAATTGTTAACAACTCTAAAAAATGAAAATAATATTGACAAATTTTGGACATCGTTATATTACGGAACAATTGAAGTTTCAATCAGAAGAGAAGTTAAAAACCAATTTGCCTACAAGTATTCTGCTTCAGGTTTTAACAGAAAAGATGATTGAAGGTCCATTGACTGACATTCACGAAGCCTTGATCAGTAACGGTTATTTGGAAATTAATAATAGAATGGATTTGAATGCGGTGGATTTCAAATACAAGACCAATCCTTTGGAAAACGTAGAGGTAATTGTGTTCGAATTTACAACCAAATGCAATTTCAACTGCAGTCATTGCCGAAATGGGTATCTGGAAAAAACAACAGAAATAAATATCGGGAGACTTAAATCGGTAGCAAATACATTCAATATACTCAATATAAAAAGATATGATTTTATTGGTGGAGAGGTTACAAAATATGGAAACGGTTGGCTTGATTTAGCGAATCACATCAATCGCAATCAGGATAAAACAGTTACAGTATTTACAAATGGCTGGTGGCTTGAAAATACCAATTTTAAATGACTTTCAAAATTCTTTTGTATATAAATTACATGCCAACAATGAAGAAAAGAACTATTTGAAATATTTGGACAAAAGAATATTCGGCGAATATTATGACCATATTTGTTCAATAAGGGCTATTTTGACATTACTGGCTAAAGATATCAATTCTGAAAGTTCGATAACCTCGGATGCAATTTTTGAGATTAACAAAAAAATAGCACTGTACGCAGGTTATGGAGAAGGCAAATCATAATACATTTGGTAACAAGCGTTTGTTGTTTGTGGTGAGACTGTGCATCGTATGACAGGAACAAGGATATTAAAAGGTCTGTTCTTCTGAGAAATTCCATCAGAGAATTCGTCACCGAACAGAAACGGCCAAATGTTATGGGATATTGAAAACTAAATCACCAAGATAGATATGCTCAAATTTGATGTCAAAACAGTTATTCGCCGGTACATCGAAGAAATTGAGAACACTGGAGATGTATCCAACATCAGGGAATTCATCACTGAAGACTATGTTGAAGTATTTGAAGGCGAGCGCTATAAGATGGGAATAAAAGGAGCAATTGATCACGTTCTCGGTGTCCGGCGTGTCTTTCCCGATTTGAAACTGACCATCGAAAATCAAATCTCAGAAGGTGAATGGGTTGTAACCAGCTATTCGGTTACTGGCACATTCACGGATGAATGGTTTGGCATGAAACCTACAGGAAAGCCAATTACCTTTACGGGCGTAAATGTCGACCGTATTCAGGATGGTAAAATTATAGAACATGGGGGTGCGGTCAATCTATTGGAACCCTTAATGAAAGCAGGCGTAATTATCAAAAAAACATGAAGTACAACCCATACGAAGATTATTGTAAACTGCAGGTATTTAAACAAGATTTAAGTATCCCCGCCCGAACCCCCTTTTGTGTTGGTTTCAGCTAAGTACCAATCAGTCAATTATATGTCATTTCTCATCCAATGGCCGTTATTGTAAAAAATAAATCAAAATAAATGAAAGGGAAAATAGAATTTCAATTCAATGGCGCAATTTGGCAATATTCTACGCTAAAAGGTAGTTGGTATTTTGTTTCACTTCCAGTAGAAATTTCAAATGAGATCAGAGAAAATTGGAAATGGCAGGAAGAAGGATGGGGACGGTTAAAAGCAACTGCAAGAATTAATCATACTGAGTGGGAAACAGCCATTTGGTTCGATTCCAAAATGAAAACCTATTTACTACCACTCAAAGCTGATGTTAGAAGAAAAGAAAAACTTGAATTTGGAAATTTCACCAGCATCAGTATTTGGATTTAAAACAGCATTTGGATTTACAAAGCGAATTTTAACATTCGTTGATATCGCCGGACAAGGTCAAAAAACCAAATAATTCAGATGAAAGATCCTTAGAGGTAATAAAACTGCGAACTGCCATTATGTTATATAGTTAATTACTTGATCAGTAGGAATCTGAACGTTACTGTCCGTTTCAAAAATAAATATCGATAAGAGCATCGAAATCGGCAATTAAACTTATAGACAATTATCAAAATCAACCAATTGTTTGCTTTTACTCATAATTCAACCTATCTTTTTGGAAACGGTTTGCAAAATGATATAAGTTAAAAACAATTAAATAAGAAAACAAGAAATGAGAATAATCAATTATTTGGCTGACACACTGTTCCGACATCAGAAGAAATTGGAGCTTGTTGCAATATTTCTACTTTGCATGACAATCAGTTTTCGATTTACAAATTTCAGGACCACATGGCTATGGAGCAACTATACTTACATTGCAGTTATTTTGGTTATAATGTTAATTGTTATCGCTTTAGTTTGGATACAAATTGAGAAAAATAAGACAAGTGATTTAATAAAACTGATTAAAAACAAAACAGAAACAAACAAATCAAATACAGAAAACCAGATTGAAGATTTGTCGGTAAGACAAAAACAGGTTTTTGATTTAATTATCAACGGCAAGTCGAATAAAGAAATAATGAAGGAGTTATCTATTGAATTAAGCACACTTAAAACTCATATAAACAAACTTTATAAAACACTGGGAATCGATTCCCGTAAACAATTGAGAAAGCATAAAAATCCGATAAATTAGTATTTGAGCCAGTTTCGTCCATAAAAATCAACCTTTATTCAACCTATTTTCATCCCTACTCAACCTAGACAAATGAAGTTAACAGACGAACTTTGCATTACACTTTAAAACTAAAAAAAATGAAAAAGAGAAATCTGTTTATGTCCACAACAATCATGTGCGGACTCTTTGCTGTAGCCTTTACTTTCAAAATTGATCAAATTACCTGGCTTTGGACTGACAGAAAACCTGTTGGTCTTATTTTGGTAATTATGACTATAATTTTAGGAATACAATGGGTTAGACAGCAAAAACCTTTGAACAAAGCAAAACAACTCTAGAGGATTTTTAAACGGTTTATAACGAAGGCTATAGCGAATGGCTGATTGTGAACATATTAAGAAGAATAGTTGTTGGTACAAACATTCGTGTTTGCTGACAGCTAAGAACTACGCAATCTGCCACTTGTTATAGCCTAAGCTGTATTGATGACTTTCTGAGTAATTGACTAATTTTAGGATATGCGTTTAAAATCAATTATCATGAAAAAAGAATTGCCTTTAGAAGGAAGTTTATCCAGGAGATGCATCTTCGTAATTCAACTTCTCCAATAACTTTTCCTCATTATTCAAACTACTTTTGTGGGAACATTGAATAATGCCGATAAGTTATTTGCAAGCATAACAGAGACAATCCAACAACAAGTGAATAATAAAAAATGATTAAAATGAAAAAAACTGTTTTGCCAATTTTACTTTCAACTATCTGGATTAGTCTTTCAGAATTTGTAAGAAATGAATTAATCGTTAAGTCTTATTGGACAGATCATTACGAAAAACTTAGACTTGTATTCCCTTCAGAACCAATCAATGGGATTGTTTGGGGAATTTGGTCCTTGTGTTTTGCCATTGCAATCTACGTCATCTCAAAGAAATTTTCATTGATTCAAACAACGTTTCTCGCCTGGTTTGTTGGTTTTGTATTGATGTGGGTAGTCATTTGGAATATGGGTGTTCTTCCAACTGGGTTATTGCTGTTCGCAATTCCATTAAGCTTATTGGAATCATTTGTAGCTAGCTTAATTATCAAGAGATTAACTCGTCAGGTTGGAGAGTAAACCACGCTTTCGTGTTGTATGATTACGCAATTAAAAAACGAAATAGTCAAATGGGGATTTCCCCTTTAGGTTATTTTAATTACTTTTTATTCTCATAAGAAATGGATCAGAACAAAATTTTATTTTCATCGGCTACCGAATTGGCCGATAATATAAGGTCTGGAAAACTAATCTCTTATGAAGTAGTTGCAGCTTTTCTGGAGCAAATTGAAAAGTACAATGTTACCTACAATGCAGTCGTCACACTGAATAAAACAGAAGCATTAAAAAGAGCACAAGAAGCCGATATTGCGCTATCAAAGGGGGTAATCTGGGGGAAACTGCATGGCGTTCCAATCACAATTAAGGACAATTTCCGGACAAAAGGAATACTCACAACTGCTGATTATAAACCCCTAAAAAATAACATTCCACAGAACGACGCAGAAATAGTCAAATTGCTACAAGCTGAAGGTGCAATAATTATCGGAAAAACCAATCTGTCGGTTCTGGCAATGGATATGCAAGCCAACAATCCAATATTCGGCAAAACAAATAATCCATGGAATATCACTAAAACCAGCGGAGGAAGCAGCGGTGGTTGCGCGGCAGCTTTGGCAACCGGAATGACGCCACTTAGTTTTGGTAACGATTTGGCAGGATCAATCAGGTTACCAGCATCCTACTGTGGGGTTTATGGTTTCAAGCCATCGTTTGGTGTGGTTTCTCTTGAAGGGATACAAACAGATCCCGATGAAAATTTAAACGGTTAAAATCGCTGGTAGTTGCTGGTCTATTGGCATGAAACATTGAAGACCTTGAATTCCAAATTGGAAAAAGCCGGAGCCAATACATTAAAAATTACCCAGAAATAGATTTTTACCAGGTATGGAAAACATGGGGCAGTTTGGTTGGACTGAAGGGATGATACAATACCTCCATTTTCATCAAGTAGTTGGGTTTGCCTTTTACAAAAAGTGTTCTCAGAAATGTTCCTATGCACCAGAATATTGTAAAACCAACTTCCTTTAAAAAACTATAATAAGAGATGAAGTATTTCCCGAAATAAATTATAAAACAAATAAATAGAATGCCAGTCGCCATTAAATTGCACTTCATATGGTCTGCAAGCCCCAATCCCTCACGGGCGCGATCATGGCTGAAATGTCTATCCTGTTCTCGGGAATATCCCGAATTGTTCAGTACCTAATGTGTGAATCATGCAACTTATTTTAAAAATTACATAATATTATTGGTTTAAAGGGATGCACCTTTGTACTTTGTGATAATTCATTCACAATATGATAACAAAGTAATTATGGTTTTGAAACCAATTATTTCGGCATCAGATGCAGCTGACCGAATCAAAGATGGAAATTCTGTAATGGTTGGTGGGTTCCTGAACTGTGGCTCTCCGCACTCCATTATTCTTGCTTTGAAAGAGAAAAATACGAAGAATCTGACATTGATAAGCAACGATACAGCCATCTACAATTTGAAGACTCGAGTGATAACCGGCTTAGCACTTTTAGTTAAAAATAAAATGTTCAGGAAAATCATTACTAGTCACATTGGTACCAACCAGGAGACCCAACGTCAGATGAATGCTGGCGAGACCGAGGTTGAACTTGTGCCACAAGGCACTCTTGCCGAACAGATACGGGCAGGCGGTGCTGGTTTGGGTGGTTTCCTAACTCCTACAGGAATTGGAACTGAAGTGGCAAATGGCAAGCAAATTATTTTTGTGAATCACCACTCTTTCCTACTGGAACTTCCTCTGAAAGCAGATGTGGCAATCATTAAAGCCCGGAAGGCTGACAAATCAGGCAATCTCGTTTTCAATGGTACAGCCAGAAACTTTAATCCGCTAATGGCAACGGCCGCCGAACTTGTAATCGCTGAAGTAGAGGAAATTGTAGAGGTAGGAGAAATTGACCCAAACGAAATTCACACATCGTCTATTTTTGTAGATTTTCTTGTAAAAGCGGAACAATTTGACTATTAGAAAAAGAATATTATGGAATATATTGCTAACAAAGAGATTATAGCCAGACGCATCGCCCAGATATTTAAAACAGGTGAAGTTGTAAATCTTGGTATTGGTCTTCCCACATTGGTGGAGAAGTACATTTCACCGGAAGTGAATATCATCCTCATGTCAGAGAATGGCATCATGGGACTTGGTCCGGCACCAGCTAAAGGTTTTGAGAGTCGGGATATTACAGATTCAGGCGGTTCCGCGGCAACTATCCGAAAAGGTGGTTGTTTTTTCGATTCTGCAACAAGTTTTGGTATCATACGTGGTGGTCATGTTGATTACACGGTCTTGGGTGTTTTAGAGGTAGATCAGGATGGTAATCTGGCCAACTATAAAGTGCCGGGGAAAATGGTACCTGGCATGGGCGGCGCAATGGATCTTACTATCGGTGCTCGCATCGTTATTGCAGCTACTTTGCACTTTCAACCAACAGGAAGTTCACGGTTAAAACGTCATTGTACTTTGCCACTTACAGCCCACAAAGAAGTTAATTTAGTAGTAACTGACCTAGGCGTTTTTGAAGTTCAGGGGGGCAGGTTTTATCTTGCAGAATATTTTGCACCCTATACGCCAGAGTATATTTTGGAGCATACAGATGCAGATATTATCGTAAAAAATAACTGTATTAAAGTTGTTATTAACACACAAATTACGGAGGAAAAACAATGTCAAAAGTTAGTATAATCGGTGCATACAATTCAAAGTTTGGTTCTTTTGTAAAGCGCAACAAGGAAACCGGCGAAATAACAGATTTGAAATCTATTTATGAACTCATTATAGAGGCTGGCAAAGGAGCACTTTTAGATGCAGGTATCAGTAGTAAAGATGTGGATGGTGTATGGCTTGGGAGCTTCGCGCCTGGCTTGTTTGCAAATCAGGAACATTTAGCAGCTTTTGCACCTGAGATAGATCCTGATGGTTTACGGTACAAACCAATGACCCGTTGTGAGGCGGCTTGTGCTTCCGGTTCGGTGGCCCTATACAACGCACTTTATGCAGTGGAATCTGGTCGGGTAAATGTGGCTTTGGTTATAGGGGTTGAAAAAATGCACCTGCTCGACACCAAAGGAGTAACACATGTTCTTTCTACATGTTCATATTGGCCGGAAGAAGGCGCTGAATCGATGACTTTCCCATATCTTTTTGCGGAATATGCAAAAGGTTACAAAGACCATTACAATCTGAAAGATACCGAATTGGAACGAATGCTTGCAACTGTATCAGCCCTTGATTATAAAAACGGTATCGACAATCCGCTTGCCCAGTTTGGTAAAGGTGGAACTTCCGATAAGTTGGGCCTTATTACAGCAGATGCAATCTTGAATCTTCCACACGATAAAAATCCGGTGATTTCTGCTCCATTGCACCTTCACGACTGTTCACTTATAACCGATGGTTCTGCGGCAGTTGTTATTATGAAGACTGCCGATGCCTTGAAAATGGGAAAAAAGGTCGTTGAAATTGCAGGTATCGGGCATGTAAATGAACGTTTGGCCATCTCGGTGCGCCCAAATATGTACGATTTTATCGCAGGAAAAGAAGCAGTCCGGCTTGCTTTCAACGAAGCTAAAATAACGATCAATGATGTGAATCTTGCTGAAGTTCATGATTGCTTTACGATTACTCAAATTCTTTGTACAGAAGCATTGGGTTTATCAAAAGATGGATATGCGGGTTATGATTATATGGAAGGTCGTTTCACTCGTGAAGATGAAAAATGTGCCGTAAATCTATCCGGAGGATTAAAGGCAAAGGGACACCCTGTAGGTGCCACGGGTGTTTCAATGCACGCTTTGGTTTACAAACAACTTGTAGATGAACCTATTGGGGCAACCCTTTCATTGAAGCCACCCACTGTGGGTGTAACATTCAATGTGGGTGGTTCTGGCGTGACCAATTGTGTTTCGGTTTTAAGACGTGTCAAGTAGTGAAAAATGAATATTTAAAGGAAAACTGATGAATATAAATGATATCAAGAAAACCGCATTCTCAATGCCACTTACAAGTCCTGCTTTCCCACGCGGGCCATATCATTTCAAAAATCGTGAATTTTTGATTATCACTTATCGCACGGATAGGGATGCTTTACGGGCAGAGGTTCCGGAACCGCTTGAATTTCACGAGCCTATTGTAAGATTTGAATTTATTCGTATGCCCGACTCTTCCGGTTATGGTGATTATACAGAATCAGGACAAATTATTCCGGTAACCTTCCAAGGTGTTCAAGGCAATTATGTCCATGGAATGTATTTGGATAATCAACCTGCTATTGCAGGTGGACGTGAGTTGTGGGGATTTCCAAAAAAGAATGCTTCGCCAAAATTAGAGGTAGATAATGATACCTTGGTTGGAACACTCGACTATGGAAAGGTTCGTATTGCTACCGGAACGATGGGATTCAAACACTTTTCAGCAGATTTGTCAGATGTCTTTGAATCACTTGCCAAACCAAATTTTCTTTTAAAAATTATTCCGCACGTTGACGGTTCGACACGCATTTGTGAACTGGTGAAATATTACACGACACAAGTCACTCTCAAAGGTGCGTGGACAGGACCTTGTTCCTTGGAACTCCATCCGCACGCGCTTGCACCAGTAAGTCATTTGCCTGTATTAAAGGTTCTTTCTGCTATCCACTTTATTGCAGATTTGACACTCGACATCGGTGAAGTAGTGCACGATTATCTTTTAAATGATACCAAATAATGCTTTATTTAAAAATAATGTTTTTGCCATTGCAATCTTCATCATCTCAAAGAAATTTTCATTTATTCAAACAACATTTCTCTCCTGTTTTGTTGGTTTTGTATTGATGTGGATCGTTGTATGGAATATGCGGGTGCTTCCAACAGGGTTAATGTTGCTAGCTGTTCCATTAAGTTTGTTGGAAACATTTTTAGCGGGCTTAATCATCCAAAGACTAACCCGTAAAGTTGAAGAACATGCCTTTCTTGTGGGATGTAAAATCCCATCATTTTAAAATCAATATGATCAAATAGGAAATTTTCTATAAGGATATTTTAATCACTTTTTATTCGCACAATCAATGGAACGGAACAATATTTTATTTTCATCGGCTACCGAATTGGCCGAAAAGATAAGGTCTCGAAAACTAAGTTCTTATGAGGTAATTACAGCTTTTTTTGAGCAAATTGAAAGGTGGAATATCACCTACAACGCAGTTGTCACACTGAATAAAACAGAAGCATTAAAAAGAGCCAAAGAAGCCGATATTGCGCTATCAAAGGGGGAAATCTGGGGAAAACTGCATGGTATTCCAATTACAATTAAGGACAATTACCGAACAAAAGGAATAACAACAACTGCCGGTTATGGACCACTGAAAAATAACATTCCACTTTGCGATGCGGAAATTGTCAAATTGCTAAAAGCTGAAGGTGCAATAATTATCGGAAAGACCAATCTGTCTGTTCTGGCAATGGATATGCAAGCCGATAATCCCATTTTCGGCAAAACAAATAATCCGTGGGATATTCAAAAAACGAGCGGAGGAAGCAGCGGCGGTTGTGCAGCAGCTTTGGCTTCCGGAACGACTCCCTTGAGTTTCGGTAACGATTTGGCAGGATCAATCAGATTGCCAGCATCCTACTGCGGTGTTTACGGGTTCAAGCCGTCGTTTGGGGTGGTTTCACTTATAGGAATACAGACAGATCCGGATGAAAAAGTAAACGGATTAAAATCGCTTGCAGTTGCCGGTCCATTGGCAAGAAATATCGAAGACCTTGAACTGTCAATGGGTATAATAGCGCAAACCACGAATGAAGATAGAAAGCCTATCCCGTTGAGCAACAACACTGCTGCAATTGACATTGAAAATTTTAAGATTGCCTGGACGGATGAATTTGGTGGAGTGCCGGTTGATCACGAAATCAAACTGAAAATTCGGGAATACGTTTCCAAATTGGAAAAAGCCGGAGCAAATACTGTAAAAGTAACCCCCGAAATAGATTTTTACCAGGCATGGAAAACTTGGGGCAGTTTGGTTGGAATGCAGGGTGGATACAACACCTCCAATTTCATTAAGTGGTTGGGTTTGCCTTTTACAAAAGGTGTTCTCAGAAATGTCCCTATGCACCAGAATATTGTAAAACCAACCTCTGTTAAAAAATACATGATCGCATTGAATATCCAGAATAGCATTATCAATACAATGGAGAATTTCCTGAATGTTTATGATGTTTTTATTTGTCCTGTAAGTGCTGTTATGGCCTTTAATCATCATGCCCCAAGCAAATCATATGGAAATTTCAGTGTCTATAATACACCGCTGAAAGTCAATGATGTTGACCTTCATTATTATATGGCTACCCAGGCTTATACCACCCCTTTTTCTTTAACGGAAAGTCCTGTCTTGGCTCTCCCGGTCGGATTAAGCAGCCAACTGTTGCCAATAGGTGTTCAGGTAGTTGGCAAAAGGTATCAGGATTATAGATTATTGCAAATCGGAAAAATCCTGAATAAATATATTGAGAAGATTGAATATCCATTGGATATAAATCCTAGCACATAATTAGTTGGTTTTCATTTTTATTCAACCTATTTTTTGTTCATTTATTGATTTTAATAAATGAGAAAAGAATTGGTCATTGGGTTTCTGGTTACACTACTGTTTGTTTTGGGAATCGGAATCCTGTTTAAATACAATCTACTCTCAATTCAGATAATCATAAACAATAAAAGCATCATTGAAGTTATTAAGGATATCATCCTGATTATTACCATTGTTGGGGGTGGGATTCTGTCCTACTTCAATTTTTTTAAAGGCAGGACTTTCTCTTTAAAAGCAGACCTCCATTTCGATATTAAAATTTTCCAAACACCTAATGGAGAATTGCTACCTGCGATAAAAGTTGAGGTCGAAAACAAAGGGAATTTTTCAATTTGGGATCCCAAAATTATTCTGGTAATTTATCAATATAGCATTGATGGAAGCGTTGCTAAAGAGACAGTTAAGGAATGGGGGGAAAACTCGGAATTAATAGAGATAAATAAACAGACATCAGTACTTGATTCAGGAGAGAAGGCATTTTTTATTGTTCACAAAGTCTTTTGACCAGAAATTTGGCTTGTAGCATATAAAGCAGAATTAAAAGCACACAATAAAACTTGGCAGAATTCGATAAATGTTGAGAATAAAATGAATAAAAATGATGGGAAAAATTGAACACATCAACCAGGATGGATTGATGATGAATTCTGCATTCTCCCAAGTTATTATGATACAAGGTAGTGGTAAAACCATCTATATTGGAGGGCAGAATTCAGTCAATGCAAATCGAGAGATAGTCGGGAAAGGAAATATTCAGACACAGACAGAACAGATCATGCAAAATATGCAGATTGCACTTTCTGATTGCAATGTAACGTTTGACAATTTAGTAAAGCTTAACATCTATATCGTTCAGGGACAAGATGCTTATGGAGCTTTTTTAATTTCACAAATATATTTAACTCAGGCTTCAAATCCTCCGGTGATTTCAGTCCTATTTGTTGCGGGATTAATGCACCCGGATTATTTGTTAGAAATTGAAGCAACTGCGTTTGTGGCAGATTGATAATTGTTGAAGTTGCTGTTTCTTAATTTAGCTTCATTAAAGTACACTATATCAATTTATTAAACAAATAATATGTGAATGAAGCAATTTTTTTTCATAATTATGTAATAATTATTAGCGTAATCAAATGCATCTTTGTATTTCATTTATTTAATCGCATTTAAACTTGTAAATTATGAACTGGACAATTATCATTATAGTTGGAATTTTGGCAGTATCATTATTGGTTTTCCTGATCATTCGTAATCAAAAAGATGAAGCAGAATTTGAAAAGAAACAAAATAATGATTACCCTAAACCCAAAGATGAAAAAGACGATTCAGAAATTGATGAATTATAGCTGGCTTGACTGTTTTGGGAACTGAACATAGACAAACGCCAATTCGATTTCTGGGTGACAGCGGTTCTGTTCAAGGTTGTGGAAATTCCAGACAACAAATTATCAGACATATTACAAAAGTCATCCATTCTGCTATATCCGTTTTTGTCAACAATACTTACCTCTTCAATTTAATATTCAGCATATTAATTGCTTTTACTTTTTATTCAACCTACTTTTGAGGAAACAGAAAATAATATGCCAGGTGGTTGCAATACTTAAAAAGGTTACACATGAAGACGATTGAATTAGTAAACGAATCTGTATGGTTTATCGAATGTGATGATCCAACCGAGAAAAATGAATTAGTTCTTCCCGATAATAGTTATTCTAATCTGGAAATTATTTCTATATCAAATGATTCAGAAGGAAATTGCCTTTATTTTGAAGGACAGAAAATTGATGTTCCAAATTTGAAAAGTATAGTTCTTTCTGGGAAAGGATCTTTACAGTGTTTTCAATATTTTCTTAACCATGTTTTCAATAATACATTTATTGAAGAAATTTATTTTGATAGAACAGGAATAGATCTAATACCCAAATTTATCCTAAATTTTTCGACATTAAAAATTTTGAAATTTCAATCTGAGCCTTTTAAAAGAATACCTGAAAATGTTTTTGAATTGCAGAACTTGGAAACTTTAAGTTTTGAATATTGTTGCGAAATAAAAGTAATACCTGACAAAATTAAAAACCTCAAGGGCTTGAAATATTTTGGTTTATGGGCAGTTACAATAGATTATATGTCTCCTGAACTTTTTTATTTACCCCGAATCGAATCTATGAATTTCTTTAAATCAAAATATTTCCCAACCCTTCAAATTCTGGATTTATTAAAAATATTTAAGGGAGGCAATGGCGAAGTGAATTATATGTGGGAAAATTTGGTCATGTAATTGTAAACTAAATCACTGCAAAATGGCTCAATTATGAACAAGATCCGACCTTGGCTTTACATCGGGAAATATCGTGAAACAAAAAATTCATTTCTGCTTGAGGCCCATCAGATTGGTGCCATGTTGCAGCTTGCCGAGTTGGTGGAACACACCGGGATAATTTCTCTGTAGCTTCCTGTTGAAGATGGCGTTCCTTTACCGGAACCAATGTTGAAAAAGGGAATAGATTTTATTAAAAACCAAAAAGATCAAGGCCGGAAGGTCATGGTTTCCTGCGGTGCAGGGGTCAGCCGTTCTACCTCATTTGCAATTGCAGCTTTAAAAGAGATGGAACAATTAAATTTGTCTGATTCGTATCGGGAAATCAAACTCCATCACCCTGAAACTATGCCACATCCTGCATTATGGAAATCGCTGTGCAAATATTTCAATGAGGATATTTCCTATTCTACAATGTTGACGATGAAGAATGACCATAGATGAATTAAGATAATATATTTCAAACTGGTTAATTAAGTGCATTTTATGGACAAAATACGAATATCGACGGTCCAATTCGAAAATAAAAGAAGGGACAAAATATACAATCTCTCTGTTATAGAGAAACTTGCACATAAGGCAGCAATGGAAGGTTCAAATGTTATCGCTTTCCATGAGTGTTCCATAACAGGTTACACTTTTGCAAGAAACCTTTCTAAGGAACAAATGCTAGATCTTGCAGAATTTATTCCTGATGGACCGAGCATTTTGAGACTTACAGAAATCGCAAGGCAAAATGACATTGTTGTTTTGGCAGGCCTATTTGAAAAAGATAAAAATGACAATTTATTCAAAGCCTATGTTTGTGTTGACAAAAGCGGTCTGGTGGCAAAATTCAGAAAACTGCATCCATTCATAAACCCATATTTAACAGCTGGCAACGCTTATTGCGTTTTTGAAATTCATGGTTGGAAATGTGGAATTCTAATTTGTTACGACAATAACATTATTGAGAATGTCAGGGCTACTAAACTTTTAGGAGTCGACAGTACTGTACAAAGACATTATCGGACAAAGCCATCGGTCTGATCAAAAAGTAGTTTGGCTTAATATGGACCAAAAATGAAAGCCAGTTGACAATAAATAGGGCTTCATGTAGGCATCATGGCCCAATCTGATTAGTTTACAAGAGTTCCTAACGCGATAAGCGAGCTATTCACTTTCAACTTGTGCATTTCGATATTCAATTTCGATGTCTGAAAAGATTGTTTTCCTCCAACTACAATGAAGTTAATTCCAAAATCGGATGTGGCCAGGTCACTAATGATTAAGGTAGGTTTACCCGATAATGCCTGGTTTATTTCACTCAGTGACCTCTTTTTTTGGGCAGGGACAAAAACAATCTGAGCATTGCCAATTTCGGCAGTTGTGCTTATTTTTCTGACTTCGATAGAGGCACTTCCCACCTTTTTAATCTTCGAAATAGCCTGTAATTCTGATATAATAGGTGAATCGCCATAAACGGCAATTACAAACGTACTGCCTGTGCCGCCCGGCCAATCAATGTAATTTGTAAAATTATAGATAAACAAGGCCTTGAACTTTTCATTTTGGCCATTGGCTGTTGAAAACCACAATAGCCCTGCGAATAGAATTAAACTGATCTTTTTCATGAAGTTTTAAAAAATTTGAACAAATTGCAAAACAAAACAAAAGTAACCGTTTGGTCGAAATATTTTGGTGGACGGATAAAAAATATTTTATTTGTTAGAGATCAGAACTCATTTTGCATTAGATACAAAAGCTCAAATATTTATCCTATTCATTGCTTTTAGATTATTTTCAACCTACTTTTGGGCAATTATTAACAAAATATCAGAATCAAATGAAAAAATTTGCGATCATCGTTTTATTTTCAGCGTTTTTTACGGGCGCTTACGGACAAGCCAATTTTGACAGTAAAGAGAAAGAGCAAGCCTCAAAAAACAAAGTTAAACGCCAGATTGAGTGGGCTTACGATTATGTAAATGGTAAACCAGGCAGCAAAGGATACAAAAGCTCATCAAAAGTATTTGACCGGAATGGCAACACTGTGGAATCGTGTACATTTAAATCAACTGGTGACACCTTGTCGAAAATGCTTTACAAATATGATGCTCAGGGGAATAAAATCTCTTACATCAGGTATTACAAAGGAGACATGATTTACAGCCTGAGTATAAGATACGATAGTAAGGGTAGAAAATTGTCTGAAACTGGTATTAACGGGGACCCAAGGTACGGAGGGCTTCCCTTCAACAACACTTTTACGTATGATAGCAATGGGCGCTTGGTTGAAATTAAATATACCGAAAATAAAATATTGAATGAACGCCGTATTTTTAAATCATCAGGCAATTCTTTAGAAATGACAATCTTGAGTCCAACCGGATCTCTTACTGGAAAAGAAACCTTTTTAATTGGTAGCCCACAAAATCCCAAATGTAATGAGCCGAATTTATTAGATAATATAGGCCTGAAATCGAATTACGAATATGACCAATCCGGCAAAAAAATTGAAGAAACCAAAGTCCGTAACGGAAATATCGACACTCGTACCATATATTCGTACGATAGTAATTGCAACCTTTTGCAAATCAACGAAGAGACAAATGGAAAAGTTCTTACCTCCTATCAGTACAAATACGATGCTCAGGGCAATGTAATTGAAGAAAAATGGTCCAAGGAAGGAGGTTCCGCATCAAAACGTTCAAACAAATACGATACCAAAGGGTTACGAACCGAAATGGAATATTACAACACATCGAGTAAGATTACTTCGTTCTCAAAATTTACTTACGAGTTTTTTTGAGGTTACAATTTGAATTGATGGAGCGAAATAAAAACAGAGCAGAGCCAGATAATACTGCAGTTAGAACTGCTTTATGGAGAGCTTTACATGTTCAGGTTGATGCAGAACCTCATATTGTTGACGATGTAACAGGCTTGAAATTAATAGCCCCACCTGACAATTGGATGGGGCGTCCTGATATGAAATTCATAAAACGGATTAAATTATGAAACTTGAGCAAATTACTGATGAAAAGACAATTGAGTGGTTATTGGGAAAAGAAAATCCATCTGTCAGGTATTTCACTTTGACAAAACTACTAAAAAGGAGCGAGGGAGATCGGGAAGTAATCGATTCACAGGAGGATATCATGAAAATTGGGATTGTTCCTGCAATACTTGATAAACAAAATGAAGCTGGTTATTGGGGAGAACCTTTGAGATTCTATTCGATGAAGTATTCCGGGACAGTGTGGCAGTTGATCATATTGGCCGAAATGGGAGCCGATATCCATAATTCACGCATTCAAAAGGCATGTGAGTTCATTCTGGATTATTCGCAAGATATTGAAAGTTATGGTTTTGCGGTAAATAGATGTTCAATGTTTGGTGGTGGAAGGCATAGCAAGGTAATTCCATGTTTGACAGGAAATATGATTTGGAGCTTGATCAGACTTGGTTATTTGAATGATGAACGGATAAGGAATGGTATTGAATGGATATGCAAATACCAAAGAAGCGATGATGGCATTTCAGATGGGTCAAAAGAGTGGCCTTACGATAGGTTTGAAATATGCTGGGGAAGACATACCTGTCATATGGGCGTGGTGAAATCGTTAAAGGCTTTGTCTGCAATTCCAAAAGACGTCGAAACAAAAGGCAAATCATCAAAATGGATAACATTAAAAGCTTTGAGCGTATTAATTGACCAATAGGGCAACCAGCTTTTCCTTTGGCTCATCCTTAAATTTCTGTTTAATTGAATCATATCAAGTCCCATATTTTTTATTTGTTTTTCAAAAAAACGTCTACTGATGAAAACTTATCCGCCAGAGGAATGTTTTCAATTCAACTTTATTTATAGTTCTTCACTTTATTCAATTTACTTTTGAGAGAATAACAATAATAAGCTTTATATTTTACACAACAACCGATAAACAACAAAATTGATACAATTCAATGGATTACAATAAAATCAATAAGATTGATACCGATGGAAGCGGAAATATTGTATTGCAAGATGTAAATGGTAGTGCAATTACAGTGAATTACAACGATATTGAAACCATAAAACTTGTGCTTCAAAATATTTCTGAAAGTCAAACATTTGAAATAAAGCAACTTATTGTCGATCAGACTAAAAATATCTTATCGGAAATCCGAAATATCCAGGATAGGTTGGACGAAGACAAAACGAACCATACAATTGACAATTTGCTTGGCGTTGCGGATGGGTTCCCTGAAGAAATTGCCTCATTAAAAATGGGAGGCGCCAAAAACCGTATCTTAATGAATTACAGACTGCTCAGGGAATACGAAGAAAAATTGGTTTTCGTAGACGACCCCAAGCGGACAATGAAATATGAATACGAAATAAAAAGCATAAAAGAAAATATCGAAAAAGATGAAAGGGAACTAATAAAACTTACGAAACAATAGATTATGGCAAAAGAACATGAAGCAAAATTTGATGAATTGATAGACAGTGGACTGCACGAAGGTTCATGTGTCCTTTTTATTGGCCCGGAACTAATCAAATACAATGGCTTGGATTATTACCTTGCCTTTTATAATTCCTTGCCAGAAATTGATGAAACAGATATTGACAAAACAAAGGTCAAATACAATCCTGACGAAAAAATCTGGAGCTTCTCCTCGGGTGCAATCAAAACCAGGTTTTACATCAAACTTTTGCAATTTCTGAAACAGCATACAGAAATTAATAATCCCCTGTTTCATAAATTGGCCTCCTTGCCGTTTCCATTAATTGTTTCGCTTATTCCCGATGATACGTTAAATACCGCATTTTCACAGTACAGTAATTTTAATTTTACTTTTAGAAGTTCACTGGAAATTGATATTCCCGAACCTTCCATTGACAATATGGTGATATACAACATTTACGGCAACATCAAAAACCGTAAATATGTAGTTTCGCATTTCGATTATCTTTCTTTTATTTTGGAATATTCCGAAAATAAGGGGTTTCCAATAAATATTAAGCAAAATCTCAAAAAAGCCAATTACCTGGTATTCATAGGGTTTGAATTTGACAAATGGTACAATATTTTTCTTCTGTACATCCTGAACATGATAAAACAAGAAACCGATAAGTTAGCCACCCACGAACTAACTGCCGGAGAATTGGTTCAAAACCTGTTGGACAAGAGTTCGCTAAATCTGTTTTTCATTGAGCAAAACAACGAGCAGTTTCTCGATGACCTGTACAACAAAGCAAAACAAAAAAATCTGCTGCGATGGATTGTCCCACAAAAGGAATACTTAGAAAAAGTGATAAAAACCAATCAGGAAGCTATGGAAAAAACAAAGGAGCGGATGCAGTTTGTGGAACCTTTGGAAAAGAGAAAGCTGGAACTTGACTTGGAAATTTTTGAGAGGGACAACAATGAATTGATGGTAAAACTCAAAAACTTAGGATCATGAGAAGGTACCCTGGATTGTCCCCTTTTTCGGCAGAGCAAAAAGATCTTTTTTTTGGCAGGGATACCGATATTAAGGAACTCAGCAAATTGATTTTTGTTGAACGGAAGGTTTTGCTCTATTCAAAATCGGGATATGGCAAAACGTCATTGTTAAATGCCGGTGTGATACCCGAATTGCAGAAAAACAATGATTTTGAGTTTATTAAGGTTCGTTTTCGTGCCTATTCCGAAGGCAACGACACCCCCAATGAAAACTTTTTACAAATCTTAAACCAACATCGCGATTTTTCGGAAACAAGCCAAAGTATCCTTGATGATTTCAATACAAAATACGGTACAAATTATTGGCTGATGTTGAAACGGAACCAACTGATCGGCAACAACCACAAAACCTACGTTTTTATTTTCGACCAGTTTGAAGAGTTGTTTACATATCCACAGAAACAAGTAACCGAATTTAAGCAAAAATTGGCCGAAATCATTTTGACCAACCAGCACCCAACGTTTTTCCACGAAATTGAAGATAAACTGTTTGAAAAGAATATCAATGAAAATGAAATTGAAAAGCTGTATCAACCACTGAATGTAAAAGCTGTTTTTTCGATCCGTTCCGACAGGTTAAGCGAATTGAACAATCTGGCAGATGAAATACCCGATATCCAAAAGATATTTTATGTGTTGCAACCCTTGACCACCACACAGGCCAAGGAGGCCATTGAAAATCCGGCCAAAAAGACAAATATTCCCAGTTGTCCCGAATTCGACATCTTCCCATTTACCTATGAACCTGCAGCCATCGATAAAATTATTAAAGCCCTCACCATAAAAGGAAAAGATAATATCGAAACCACACAGTTACAAATTGTTTGCCAGCGTATCGAGGAGGATATCATTTCGAGAAACCTTGAGGGTTTCAAAAAACCACAAGGTTTAAAAATTACGACCAAAGATATTCCCGATTTCAAAGATATTTTTCTCCATTTTTACAACGATGCCCTGGCGAAAGTAACCAACGAAGCCACTGCCACTGTGGCGAAATTTATTGAAGACCAGCTGATCATAGACGGAAGGCGGATTTCGCTTGATGAAATAATATGCCGAAAATATGTCAACGAGGCCACATTGAAAACGTTGGTCGAAACCCGTTTGCTGCGTGCAAAACACAATTCGGTGGAAGGGTTCAGTTATGAACTGAGCCACGACACACTCGTGCCTCCAATTAAAGAAATTGCTGATAAACGGAGGGCAAGAGAAGAAAACGAAAGGCTGAAAGCAAAACAACGGGGACAGATCAGGATAATTGCCCTTTCTGTATTGGTTGCAATTGTTTCGATAGGGGCGGCCATAATTGGTTTTTGTCAATACAATATTGCCCAGAAAACTTTAAGAGAATTGAAAGGACTTAATTTTGAGAAGTTTTGTAAAGAAGCAGAAGCCCAAAAGGAAAAATCAAATTATATAGAGGCATATAAAAGCTATGAAAATGCCAAACCCTTTGCCGTTGATACCCAATCGGTCAACAATAAAATGGATTCCTGCAAATTATTGATGGCCCAAAAAGAACTTTTTTTAGGTTTACTAAAAAAAGGAGAAATTAGTTTAAAAGAGAAGCATTTTGAAACAGCTTTGGATTTCTATACACAGTCATACCAATTACAAATTTCGTTTCAATTGGTCAAGGAAAAATTGATTGAATTAAAACAACAGTTAAATACTGAAATGTCAAATAACAAGCAATTGCAAGAAAGCTTTGGTTATGATCAAAACTATTCGAACGGCTATAAGAACAAAGCTGATAATTGTCAAAGGCTTATTGAGCTGATCGATAATTTATTAAATAAAAAATAATTGCAGGTATCATGGCAAAATCATTTTTATTGTCAATTGTGCTGACATTTTTATTTTTATCAAATGGTCAAGCCCAAACATTTCAATCGGTATTTGAAGAAGGGAAGAAATTATATAATAACGAAAATTACTATGCTGCTTTCCAGCGTTTTAGTGCTGCAAAAGATTTTGCCCGTGTCAATCAGGATCCCACAAATGAAAAGATTGCCATTGATTGGTTGAATAGGGCCATCGATGGAATCCAGGGACAAAAGCAAAGGGCGGAATATGAAAAGCAAAATGCCCAATC
>CAIYPA010000020.1 GCA_903927965.1 uncultured Bacteroidia bacterium
ATGTTCCAACTGTTTCGACCCGGAACACACTCTTTTTGCAAGGTATTCTTTCAAAGGTACTTACATTTCAGTTGGGTGCGGATGTCCGTGTGGATACAAAATATTATGCAGACTATTACAACCCTGCCCTCGCGATGTTTTATGTGCAAAATCAGGAAAAGATAGGCAACTTTCCATGGATCGATGCATTTGTTAACCTGAAAATTAAACGCACGCGATTCTATGTAAAATACTCGAATGTGGGCAGCAAAATGGTAAAAAAAGGTTATTACACAACCCCTGGATATGCTGGTCAGATTGCAGCAGGATCCTTTGGTCTGTCGTGGACTTTTTACGATTAGTCAAACTTACACATGGGACGGAACAACTGGTTTCAGTTCAAGCACTTCAGGATAGAACAACAACAGTCTGCCATGAAAGTGGGTACTGACGGTGTGCTCCTTGGCGCCTGGACACCGGTTGAGGATTCGAACAGGATTCTTGATGTTGGGACTGGGACCGGACTTGTTGCCTTGATGTTGGCCCAACGCTCAAAGGCATTGATCGATGCGCTTGAAATCGATCAAATGGCTTTCAACGAGGCAAAGTCCAATTTTGAACAATCAGCCTGGTTCGACCGGCTTCATTGTATTCATGGCGATTTTAATATTTTTGCCGAAACCTCAACCATTTTCTACGATTTGATTGTCAGTAACCCACCCTTTTTTGTCAATTCATTGAAAACCAAGGATCCTTTGCTTTCTATTGCCCGCCATGCGGATACGCTGACGTTCGACCAATTGATTTCGGGTGCAAAATATAGGCTTGGCCCTAACGGACGATTGTGTGTGATCATCCCTTCGCATAGCTTTACAGAATTTAAGGAAACAGCAAGGATATCAGGGTTTTATCTGTGGAAACAAACCACAGTAGTTCCGAAAGTCGGGAAGACGCCCAAACGGGTGATGCTGGAATTTTCATTGGAAAGGAGCTATCCTATTGTGGATGAATTGATTATTTTGAAGAGCAATGGATCATATTCGAAGCAATTCAAATTACTGACTGCCCCATTTTATCCAGACTTTTAGAACAAAATGGTGCTATATTTGTAAAATCTTATTGTTTGCAAAACTATCGTTATGCTACTTCAAAATATAAATTTGTGGGCTGTATCGTTGGCCGCATTTACGAATGTTGTGATCGGCAGTTTCTGGTATTCCCCAATTCTTTTGGGAAAGAATTGGATGCACGAAAAAGGATTTACGGAAGAAGACTTTATAACAGGCCATCCCATTTGGTTGATATTACTCCTTTGCTTTTTATTTGGTTTTATTGGTGCATTGTCGATGGCTTTTTTTCTCACACCTCAGTCAACTGCCCTTTCCGGTGCCGGGTTGGGTGCCTTGGTTTCACTTGTCTGGATTTCAGCCTCAAAGGCAAATGCTGCCCTTTTTGAAAACACTTCTATTAAACTGCTCCTAATCCATGCCGGATATGATATGATCGGTTACATGGCAATGGGTGCAATTCTGGGAGCATTAAATTAAATGATTACTTTTGGGCAATCATTCAAAAAGTAATTCCAATGAAGTTTTTGACACTGCTGATAATCTCTTTTTTGTTTATCCTTCCAAAGGTTTATTCTATCCAACTTTCTGATAAGGCACAGATTTCTTTATTGACCTGTGCTTCTGGCGACGAGATCTATTCCTATTTTGGCCATAGTGCGGTACGGATTAAAGATCCACTTTTGGGAATTGACTATGTTTACAATTATGGGATCTTTAGTTTCGATGCCCCTAATTTTATCTGGAGGTTTTCTAAAGGCGAAACGGATTACTTGCTCTTAGGCGAGCGGATGGATTCGTTTATGGATTCTTATCACGAAGAGCAACGCAGTGTTTATGAACAGGTTCTCGACATTACACAACCCGAAAAGCAGTCGCTGTTTGACGCCTTGGTCGAAAATGCGAAAAAGGAGAACCGCGTTTACCGTTACCGCCATTTTTCGGACAATTGCTCTACCAGGGTGCGTGACCAGTTGGAAAAGTGTGTGAATCACCAATTGGAATATGATACATCCAAAGATACAAAGTTGACATTCAGGCAATTGGTTGATTTGTGTGTTCCAGGCAATAGCTGGAATGGGTTTGGGATCAAACTGGCGTTGGGGATCCCTGCGGATAAGGTTACAACCTATGCCGAAAAGATGTACCTGCCCGAATTCCTTTCAAACGATATGGCGCAGGCCAGCATCAAGCGGGATGGGGCGGCGGTTCCATTTGTAAAACCACGGACTACAATCTATGAAGCCCCAACAGTAAAAACCGGTTTTAGCTTTACTTCACCGGCTGTTGTTGTGAACTTGCTTTTAATTGTTGTGGCAAGCCTCACCTTTCTGGAATTCAAACGCAAAAAACGGATGATAGCCCTAGATTTTTGGGTTTTCTTTTCGTTCGGTATTGCAGGTTTGCTCTTGAGCTTCCTTTGTTTTGTTTCCGTTTCGGAAGCCACGGGCTGGAACCTCAACCTGACATGGGCATTGCCGACCCATTTTATCTTTGCATTCCTTTGGTTATTTCCGTCACTGCGACTTAAGCTTACCTGGTATCTGAAATTGACTGCTGGAATTGTCTTGTTATTTCTGGTTTCCATGTTGTTTTTGCCGCAAACTTTCCATTGGCTGGTTCTACCAATTTGCCTGACGATGCTTTTGAGAACAGGGGGCAGTTTGGTGCCGAAGTTGGCTAGTAGTTTGGGGAGGTGATCGGGGCGGCTGGCTTCTGGCGGCTGGCAACTGGCGGCTGCAAGTGCTTCTTAGGATGACCTATTTCAAACAGACTAATTTCCAGAAAACAGAGATTTAAACATTTAATATATTGATTATGAGATTATTAAAATGCGTAATTGATAATTATCTGATTATTAGATATAGTTGATACAGTTTTATCCCGCCAGATCCCTCAAATGTAGAGTATTCTATATATAATTGAATATCAGTATTTAGCAGTATCTCCCCCTTTAGGGCTGGGGTTTTGAAAATGGATAATTTATTTTACACCTAACTTAAAACTTCAAACCAATTTCTTTTTTCCTCAAACGAAAGTCTTATATTTGCCTATTCATGTACTTTTATTTCAACAGTTTTGACACAGCTACCAAATAAATATGCCGAAACACCGCTCATGAAGCAATATTATGCCGTCAAGAACAAATATCCTGACGCTGTACTGCTTTTTAGGGTTGGCGATTTTTACGAAACCTTTGGCGAAGACGCAATTAAAGCTTCTGGTATATTGGGGATTACGCTCACAAGGCGTGCCAACGGTTCGGCGAGCTTTGTCGAACTGGCAGGTTTCCCCTATCATGCGCTCGATACCTACCTTCCCAAGTTGGTCAGGGCCGGGCAACGTGTTGCCATTTGCGAGCAGCTCGAAGATCCCAAGCTGACCAAGAACATCGTAAAAAGGGGAATTACCGAGCTGGTCACTCCTGGTGTTTCGATTGATGACAATGTACTTGAGCATCGTGAGAACAACTTTTTGGCTTCGGTCCATATTGAAAAAACATTGGCTGGGGTTGCCTTTCTGGATATTTCGACTGGCGAATTCCTTACTGCGGAGGGGTCTTTTGAATATGTTGATAAGCTGTTGAACAGTTTCCAGCCCAAGGAAGTGCTTTTCCAAAAGGGGAAAGAGAAGCTTTTTATCGAACTGTTTGGCAGTAAATTTTATACTTATAAGCTCGATGACTGGGTTTATACCGACGAAGCTGCCAACGACCGATTGTTGCGCCATTTTGAAACTGTTTCGCTGAAAGGATTTGGGGTTCAGGGACTTCA
>CAIYPA010000021.1 GCA_903927965.1 uncultured Bacteroidia bacterium
GAACAGGACACCCAACCCACACGCATGGGAAATGAGAAGGATCTATCAGAATATTCACACTAAATTGGTGAACCAGAATACTGTTTCCGTTTATAACGAGAATTTCTTTGTTGACCTTGCCGATGTAAGGATGGATTGGAACTTAACTGTGAATGGCGAAGTCAAACAATCTGGTTCAATTGCCGAGGTAAACGTATTGCCTCACGCTACAAAAGAGTTTTCTATTCCGGTCAAGCTTCCTTTGGCTGGCGAAGTATTCCTCAATATCGCCTACAAACTAAAAGCGGATAAACAGCTTCTTCCAAAAGAATTTATTGTTGCCGAGGAACAACTTTCAGTTGCTGGAAGCTTCAACAACAAGATCAGTATTGCTCCTGTTGCCAAAGTAACTGTAAATGAGACCGGTTCCAATATTGCCATATCATCATCTGCAATGACCATCAGTTTTAACAAGAAAACAGGGTTACTCGAAAAATACGTTGTGAACGGACAAAGTTTCCTTGATGAAACATCAGGTTTGAAACCGGCTTTCTGGCGTGCCCCGACTGACAACGACATGGGTGCCAACTTGCAGTTTAAGCTGAAATTGTGGAAGAATACACAGGAAAACCCAAAATTGACAGGGATTAAAGCCCAACAGGACAACAACCTGGTTACTGTTAATACTTCGTTTGACCTGGCTGATGCCTTTGCGAAACTGAACATTCAATATGTGATCAATTCGAATGGCGAATTGGAAGTGACCCAGCAAATGATTGCTGATACGACAAAAAGGATCCAGGTCACTGTACCGATGTTCCGTAATTTTGGTGGTAGCGGAATGGAGAAGAGGATGGAACCGCTTCCAATGTTGCCACGTTTTGGGATGAACTGGATTTTGCCCGAAGGTTTTGAAAACATCGAATATTTTGGGAATGGTCCGGTCGAGAATTACCAGGACAGGAACGATGCTGCACCTACGGCAATTTACAAGCAAACCGTTGCCCAGCAGTTCTATCATTACATCCGCCCCCAGGAAACCGGCAACAAGACTGGTATCCGCTGGTACAAGGTCAAAAATGCCAAAGGGAAAGGTTTGATGATCCAATCTGATATCCTTTTGAGCGTTAGCGCATTGCATTATTTTGATAAGGACCTCGATGATGGAGACCAAAAACATCAGAACCATCCAGGCGACCTGGTTCCGCGCAAGCAGACCCAGCTCCATATCGATTATGCCCAAATGGGTGTTGGCGGTATCAATTCATGGGGGACATTACCTTTGGACAAATATCGTTTACTTTATAAGAATTACGAATATAAATTTAAGGTAACTCCTTTAAATAAATAAATTGTATGAAGACTTTATTGACTGTATTTCTATTTTTATCGATTGCCGCTTCCTCCTTCGGTGCAGGCATAACCGGTACCTGGGTAGCCACAATGAAAGGTCCCGATGATTCTCGTATGGAAATTACCTTCGTTTTCAAGGTTGAAGGAAACAAGCTTACCGGTACAGTAAAAACCCCGGGTGGGGAAATGGAGATTAAAAATACCAAAATCGAGGGTAAAAATTTCTCATTCGAAGTATCTATGGGCGATAGTGCTATCAGGCACAACTGTTATCTGAAAGATGATGACACCATCGGGATGAAAATTGAAGGCTCACCAATGGGCACTTCAGATGGTATTTTGATAAGGAAAAAATAAAATTGCAGATTTTTAGACCCTCAAGGTTGTGGGAACCTTGAGGGTCTTTAGAACCGATGGTCTCCACCCTAATAAATCCTGAATGTTATGAAATTAAAAATCTTATTTTCAATCGTAATTCTTTTTGTAATTACCTGTGTTTCAATTGCCCAGACCACAGAACGTCCAAGGCCAGCAGAGTGGGCCAACCTCGTTAACGGGGGCCGTTTTATGGACAGGTTCCTTCCGATGCCAAACCTTGGAAAACTAACCCGCGATACCTGGGGTGCCGACAACGTTTTGCCACGTTACACCGATAATGGGATAGAGAACAGAACCTGGTCATTCTGGGGCGGCAATATCAAGTTGGGTGACGATGGCAAATACCATTTTTTCGTCTGTGGATGGCGCGAAAGTTCTGCAAAAGGGCACAATGAATGGCCGAACTCAATTGTTTTTCATGCCATTTCTGACAATTCCTTCGGACCTTTTGTTGTGAAGGATACCATTGGCAAAGGCCATAATCCTGAGATCTTCAGGCTTTCCGATGGTAGGTATGTCCTGTATGTGATTGGTGGATACTACATTGCAAATGGGGTTAACGGTCCATGGAAATATGACCATTTCGAGTTTCATGAACGTGACCGGAAACTGATCGAAGGCAACTCGAACTTCACTTTTGCCCAACGAGAGGATGGCTCCTATTTGATGATCTGCCGTGGTGGTGGTCAATGGTTCAGTCAGACGGGTTTGTCTTCCTACAATCAGGTTACAGGTACAAGGTTGGACGCCGACAATAAAATCATCCCGCTTAGGGCATATCCGCAAAGACCGGGGAATTTCGAAGACCCTGTGGTTTGGCGCGACAATGTCCAATATAACCTGATTGTGAACGACTGGCTCGGGCGGATTGCCGTCTATGAACGTTCCAAAGATGGCGTTAACTGGAAAGTTGAATCGGGTGAAGCTTACCTGCCAGGGGTTTCCAAACACGAGGATGGAACTGTTGAAGGCTGGTGGAAGTACGAGCGGTTGAAAATATTCCAGGACAAATATGGCCGTGCAACACAAGGCAATTTTGCGGTCATCGATGTGGAAAAGAAATTCGACCTTGCAAGCGACATCCATAGTTCAAAAAACATTGGGATTCCTTTAACAGTAGGAAGATTGCTGACGATCTTGGATAAAAGTCCAATTACACCAAACACTAAATCCATCAAGGTTAAAATTACTGCCGAACCAGGTTTTAACCCTCAAACCGATATCGATCTCAACTCGTTGCAATTTGGCGAACCTGAAGCGGTGAATTATGGAAAAGGTGGCAAATTGCTTAAATCTGAGAAGTCTGGTTCCGATCTGGTTGTAACTTTCAGTAATTCAACCGTTTTCCCAGATGACGAATTTGCAGCCAAACTGTTGGGCAAAACCAGCAATGGGAAACTCCTGTTCGGTTATGCCCGTTTACCGGGAGTCAATTTCATCACCCCTATTCTTTCTCCATTATTGCCAGTGATAACCGCAGTTGAAAACGGATTTAAACTGGCGGTAGAAGTTCAGAACTTTGGACAGGTTGCTTCAAAAACTGCCGGATTGAAAGTCTTTTACTTCAAAGATGGGAAGGAAATAGAAATCGCGGGTGGCAAAATTCCAGAATTGAAGCCATACGAAAAGACCACTGTCGATCTGAAATGTGGTAAACTTTTCGATCAGGGGATTGAATACCTTTTTAAAGTCGTAGTCAATCCTGATGATAAACACCCTGTTGTACTGCACGGTAAACTTACGCCTGTAAAATAATGGAAACCAATTCACGTCGTAATTTTATCCGTGGTATGGCACTAACAGGACTTGGAACCATTGCCCTTCCCAAGAGCAAAGCTTTTGCTTCCGTTTTAAAAGAACAGGAATCCAATCCGACCAAAGGTAAGGTGATCCTTTTTCAGGGAGATTCGATTACCGATGGAAACCGGGGAAGGAACACCGATCCCAACCACATTATGGGACATGGTTATGCCTTTAGCATTGCCAGCCGTTTGGGGGCAAGGTACCCAAAAAAGAAGTTGACCTTTTATAACAGGGGAGTCAGTGGCAACAAGGTGAACGACCTGGCTGCCCGCTGGCAGAAAGACACCTTGGACCTGAAACCTGATGTGCTGAGCATTCTGGTGGGTGTAAACGATTCCGCATCTGTCGTGTTCAAAAGGGAACCTGTCATATCTGTTGAAGAATATGAAAAAGGTTACCGCGCCCTTCTTGATCAGACAAAGGCACAATTCCCTGATATACAATTTGTTTTATGTGAGCCCTTTATTTTGAAGGTGGGGAAGGTGAAGGACAACTGGGAAGCTTATCAGAAAGACATTTCGCAACGTCAGGCAATCGTCAAAAAACTTGCTGAGCAGTACAATGCAGTTTTTGTTGGACTTCAGGAAGTATTCGACAAAGCCTGTAAAAAAGCACCTGCCAATTACTGGATTTGGGACGGCGTCCATCCCACAGTTGCAGGCCATGAACTGATCACACGAAAGTGGCTGAAGATGGCGAAAAAGAAAGTACTTTAATAAAGTCCCTGTATTACAATCATTTATTAACATCTGTAATGTTGGGCTAATTTTCCGCAGAAGGCAACCATTTTTAAATTAACCAATGATCATCGGAATGAAACAAAAACTGATTATCCTGATCTCAATGCTCTTCGTTTCACTGTCGCAATATGGGGCGGTGCCTGTAGGACATGAATTCTCGACTGCCGGATTTTTTAAGATCAATAACGGAGGGCGGGAGGTCTTTAATTTTAACGTGGGATGGCGTTTTTTGAAAGGTGCAGCACCCAAAGCAGAACTGCCAGGTTTCGATGATTCAAAATGGACCGTTGTCAATACGCCCCACGGCCTTGAATACCTCCCCGAAGAGGCAAGTGGCTGCATCAATTATCAGGGTGAGGCCTGGTACCGGAAACATTTCAAAGTTTCTGAAAACCTGAAGGGACAGAAAGTATTTCTTCATTTTGAAGCGATGATGGGGAAAAGCAAGATCTGGGTCAATGGTAAATTGATGAAGGAACATTTTGGTGGTTATCTGCCTGTCATCATCGACATTACCGGTGAAGCCAAATACAATGGGGAGGAAAATATTGTGGCCGTTTGGGTTGACAACAGCAATGACCCGACCTATCCTCCCGGTAAACCACAGACCGAACTTGATTTCAACTACTTTGGTGGCATCTACCGCGATGTGTGGCTGTACAGTACCAATCCGGTGCATATTACAGATCCGAATTATTCCAATATCGTTGCAGGCGGTGGGATATTTGTCCATTATGAGAACCTTTCGGAAGAACTGGTTGATATTGTTGTCTCGACCAATGTCATCAATGAAACAAGTAAATCGAAGAAAATCACCATCGCCACTTCCATCCTCGATGCCGATGGGAAAAAAGTGGCTGCTGCCGATCAATCTGTGAGTCTATCCGCAAACAGCAATACATCAGTAAAACAGACAATTAAAATTAAGAAGCCTCATTTATGGCATCCGGACGATCCATATCTCCATGCGATTATTTCCGAGATAAAAAGTGACAACAAGACCATTGATGGCATCAGGACGAAAATAGGGATACGCAAAATCGAGTTTAAAGGGAAGGATGGTTTATTCCTAAATAACAAGCCTTTTGAAGATAAACTCATGGGTGCGAACCGCCACCAGGATTATGCCTACATTGGAAACGCCCTGAGCAATTCCTTGCATTGGCGCGATGTTAAGAAACTCCGGGATGCCGGGATGCGCATTATCCGGTCGGCGCATTATCCCCAGGATCCCGCGTTCATGGAAGCCTGTGACGAATTGGGTATGTTCATGATTGTCCCAACTCCGGGCTGGCAGTTCTGGAGCAAAGAACCTGTTTTTGAGGAAAGGGTCTATTCCGATATCCGCAACATGGTCCGCCGCGATCGGAACCACGCAAGTGTGATCATGTGGGAACCCATCCTGAATGAAACAGATTACCCCGATTATTTTGCCCAGAAAGTGCACAACATTACCCATGAAGAATATCCATTTCAGGGGTGTTTTACAGCCTGCGACAGAAGTGCAAAAGGTTCCCAGTTTTTTGATATCCGATATGGTGGGAATAACCCCAATGAAGTCTCCTTTGTCAGGGAATTTGGCGACAATGTGGATGACTGGTCATCCCACAATTCGAATAGCCGTGTGCGCAGTTCATGGGGAGAGAATCCTCAGATTGTTCAGGCACTTCACTATTCCGGTTGGCTCGACCGTTTTTATTCAATGCCAAAACAGGCCATCGGAGGTGCATTATGGCATTCATTCGACCATAACCGAGGTTACCATCCCGATCCGTTCTATGGCGGCATCATGGATATTTTCCGTCAGCCAAAATATTCCTATTATGTTTTCCAAAGTTTGCGTGACCCGAAATTGCAGGTTCCCAACATTGAAAATGGACCGATGGTATTTATTGCCAATGAGATGACCCCTTTCTCAGGAAGTGATGTTGTGGTATTTACAAATTGTGAGGAAGTGAGGCTCTCTCTGGCCGGCAAGGAATTTCAGACGATTAAAGTAAAAGATCTTGGCTTTAAACTGCCACATCCTCCGGTTACCTTTAAAGGGGTTTATTCATGGACTTCCCTTGCAAAGGCTGGCCGATCCAAAGATCGCGAGCAGGAGAAAATGGTGGTGGAAGGGCTTATTGAGGGTAAGGTTGTGGCCACTGCAACGAAATACCCGTCAAAAAGGGAGATTAAATTGGTCCTGGAAGCCGATTTGGAAGGGACGCCCATTGTTGCAAATGGTTCCGATATTGTAACGGTTATCGCGAAATTGGTTGACCAGAAAGGCAATGTAAAACGGTTGGCAGAGGAAGAGGTTGTCTTTGAGATTTCGGGCGAAGGAAGTATGATTGCTGGGAACGAATCATGGGCCAATCCGAGGAAAATAGAATGGGGCACTGCGCCCTGCCTGATTCAATCGACGGTGAATGCCGGTAAGATCACAATCAAAGCCCATACGCTTTATGAAGGCGCAAATACCGCTTTACCCGCTACATTGACGATCGAAACTGTTGCATCGCCGCAACCCTTGCTGTTTACTGAAATTGGCTCAACTCAAACTTCTTCAAAAATGAAAAATAATGGGAATTCCACTGAAGAGGTTGACTTGTTGAACAGTAAGATCAGGCAATTGCAATTTGAATTGAATCAGGTCAAAATAAAAGCAGTTGAAGATCAACAGACTAAATTTGAAAATAAGGTGCCTTAAACAATTATTGGCTTGGTTTTGAAAAATTGCGGCTGGCGGCTGGCAACTAGCGGCTGGCGGTTTTTAGGAAGGAATTTTAGTTAAAATGCCACAAAGACTCAAAGACACAAAGTACAATTTCTAATCTTAGTGAAACTTTGAGCCTTAGTGTCTTGGTGGCAAAAAGGCATTTTTCGTTAGGCACACAATTTTACTTTTAGAAAATCTGTCAGTCACCATTTGCCAGCCGCCGGCAGCCTTTTATTAAACATTTGTTAATCAATGAGATTATTACTATAATATTTTAATAATGAGATTTATATCAAGATTTATTATCATCCTTTTTGGGGGATTCCTGCTTTCCTGCAATCTTGAAGCCCAAACAGCCAAACCCATTGTTGTAAAGGTCGATCAACCCTCGGCAACCATCCAGCCCACCATGTGGGGGATCTTCTTTGAGGACATCAACTTTGCAGCCGATGGCGGTATCTA
>CAIYPA010000022.1 GCA_903927965.1 uncultured Bacteroidia bacterium
CCGTATCGCCATCACTGGTTTGCCTGCCTGCCAATATGATATAAGGTTCTTTGGAATCTTTTGTAAAGCCAAGATGTTTCAGCATCGTTGAGATTGCCAGACCAGTGGCATAGGTGTCACTCCCCCCAAGTTTACGGTCCGACAACAGGTAAGCCTCGTCGTACCCCATTGCAATTGCTGCTTTTAGAGAGGTCTCGAATGAACCTGGACCCATTGAACAAACAATTAACCGGGCATCGGGATGCTGCTTTTTGAGTTGCAAACCCGCTTCAAGACCGAATTGGCAATCGATATTAATAATTGATTTCGCCTTGGTCCGGTCCATGAGCCCATCTTCACCCATTCGCATTTCACTGGGTACCGGAACCTGTTTTACTAAACTTATAATTGTTAAAGCCATCGTTTGATTATCTTTTAAATGCTACATATTTTGAAAATCCGGACCATTGCCTCCGTTGGGTACTGCCCAGGTAATACCTAGTCCAGGAGATTTTATGTCGCATGTTCTGCAATGCATACAATTTTCAGCATGAATTCTAAGTTCCTTTTCACCCGCTTTGTTTGTATGGATCTCATATACTTCGGATGAACAATAATATTGCTCCGGCGTTCCGTACTGGTCGATATTTACTGCCTTAAATTTTGCTGGATCTTTTACACTTACGTGAACGACCTGTTGTTCGTCATGGTAAACGCCTGAATAGTAGACATCTGTGGCCTTGTCGAATGTTAATACCTTATCCCACTCCAGTTTTCCTTTAAACCGCTCTTTAAAAGGTTTCTTTTTCAGTTCACTTAATTTTGAAGTGGTCTTATAATCGGCATGAGATTTTAACCGGCCAAAGAAACCTGCACCACCTGTGATAAGTTGTGTTCCAAAATGTAATCCTCCGATGATTAGGCCCTTTTCAAATCCTTGTCTGAAATTGCGGACTTTGTACATCTCTTTGCGGATAAACCCACTTTTAACAGCAGCTTCATATTTCGACAGGTTTTTTTCTGAAGTATCATTATTTCTTAACGCATCTGCAATGGTTTGAGCAGCTAGCATTCCTGACTTCACCGATAAATGGATCCCTTTAAGGGTAGGCATTGCAACCAATCCTGCGCCGTCACCAACGATAAGGGCATTATCGACATACAATTTTGGAATGGCATAATAACCACCCTCAGGAAGTGTTTTAGCGCCATATTCTACCAGTTTGCCCCCTTTAAGGATCTTTGAAACAAAAGAGGTGGTCTTCCAGATCTGCATGGCATCATGAACATCGAAGGTCGGGTCTTTATAATCGAGTCCGACAACGATCCCAATAGCCACCCTGTTATCGTTTAATCCGTAAATGAAACCACCCCCAAATTCATCTGTCTGTAGCGGATAACCTAAGGTGTGGTATATTTCTCCCGGTTTGATATTTCCTTCCGGAACCGACCATAACTCCTTGCATCCAAGGGAGTACACCTGCTCATTTTTTCCTTCGGTAAGATTGAATTTTTTAACGAGCATTTGAGTGAGAGGTCCTCTTTGACCTTCGGCGAAAACGGTAATTTTAGCCTCAATGCTTGTTCCTGCCTGGAAATTTTCAAGGTGATTTCCATGATGATCGAGTCCGGTATCCTTGGTTTTGGCTCCAATTACCTTGCCGTCACGGTACAAAATTTCATCTACGGCAAAACCGGTGTATATTTCGACCCCCTTTTCCTGTGCTTTTCCATCAAGGTATTTGCATATCTGACC
>CAIYPA010000023.1 GCA_903927965.1 uncultured Bacteroidia bacterium
AATGGCGGAATCGCTTCAGGGGCCGAGGCTGTCCTGATCCCTGAAACCGATACCGACCTGATGACGTTGGAAACCTTTATCAAATCGGGTTATCGCGAAACCAAAAAATCATCGATTGTCCTTGTTGCCGAAGGTGAGAAGGCGGGTGGCGCATTCAAAATTGCCCAGCAGGTTGAAAAGGATTACCCACAATACGATGTCAGGGTAACTGTCCTTGGCCATATCCAACGTGGGGGTGCCCCTTCAGCAGTGGACAGGATCCTTGCAAGCCGTCTGGGAGTTGCTGCAATTGAAACGCTTCTCGATGATCAGCAAAGTGTGATGGTTGGGATCGAGAACGACCAGATCAGCCTTGTCCCTTTCAATAAGGCAATAAAAAATGACAAGGTAATGAATCCCAAATTGTTAGATTTGATCAGGATACTGTCGTCATAAATATTTTTATTAATTCCGAAATGTTATTGATATTTTCTTTCGGTTTATTAACTGAAATATTCGGGTTAGTTGCTTTTCAGATGTGCTAAACATGATTAATTCATAATTAACCCTTATATGATCAACTGATTATGGATTTTCTGAAGTTCATTTTTTCGATATCTTTATTTTTTCTCCTTGCCTTTTGCCATAATCCACAGCAGAAGAGGGAGAAAGGCCCTGTTTACCAAAAGATTTTGAAATTGGAAGCCGACCTGAAATTGGTGGAAGCCAGTAATCCTGTAAATGCCGAAGAAATTGTCCGCCAATTAATTGTCATCAGTGACTCCCTTAAGGATTACGCTGCATTGGTTAGCCACTATGCCAAACTTTCTGAAATCTATCAGTACCAGAGGAGAGATGATACCAAAGCATTGGAATATATCACCGAAGTGGTTAAAATCTCCTCACAGCATCCGGGAGTTTCACTTTCAAATCCTTATCTGTTTATTGATGCCGGCAATATCCTCTATAAATATGGTTTGTACGATAATGCCAAGGTTGTTTACCAGGGAGCTGCACGATTAGCCCTCGAACTGAAATGGGTTATCCCCGCCATGACAGCTTATCACAATACCGGATTAGCCTGGCAGTACCTAAACGAACCCGATTCTGCCGAAAACTGCTTTAACCATGCCTATCAATTGATGCCCAATCATCATAACCTGATGATCATCGATAACCGTTTGTACCTGTCCAAAATAGCATTGTTAAAAAACCGCAGGGATTTGGTCGAAACTTATGTCAGGGAATCGGAGGAAGTACTCGAAAAGTTCTGGAAGGACAGCCTGGAAAATAACAATTTAAAGAATGGCAACCTCCGATATGCCTATTACAATGTCAATGCCAAACTCGACATGTTGAAGGGCGATCTCAGTGTAATGGACGGAAACCTTGAAAAGGGGGCCTTTATGTACAGGATTGCTATTGATGCGGCAAAGAAGTCGGGACAGGATGAGCTTGTTTATACCCTCCTTTACAATTATGCCTCCGTCGCATTAAAACACCATCTGCCCGAATTCATTGCCCTTGCCGATACTGCCACAAGGTTGGCCATCCAACTGAAAGATATGCAATACAGTTCCGACATGGCACGGCTTTGGACAACCCATTACCAAAACTTGGGCGATGATGTTCAAAAGAATTTCTGGAACCGGAAGATGGCCCAGGCAGACGATAGCCTGAAAAAGATCAGGAGCGATGAAGTGACCAGAAAATCGCTCGTACAGGTAAATGCAGCTCATTTGGTACTGACGATCAACACACTGATGCTGGGCCAGAAAAACAATACAACAACAATTTTCAGGCAAATGATTACCCTTACTTTGACGCTGTTTATTTTAATTTGTGTCATTGCCGTTTCCGGATATTTTATCTATCGTTATTCCCATAAGCTCTCGGCCATTTTGTTAAGCAGCGTTAAAAGTAGAGGCAATACCCTGAACAAGCCCAAAGTCCATACCGCTTCTGCCGATACTATAGACCTGTTGGCGAAACGGCTGGAAGCATTAATGCAAGTCCAGAAGAAATACCTAGATCCTGAACTTTCCTTAAAGCAGCTTGCTTTTTTATTGGATACGAACCCCACTTATCTGTCGCAGGTGATCAACCAGGAGTTCAACAAGAGCTATAACGATTTCATCAATGAGTTGAGGGTGCAGGAGGCGTGCCGGATGATCGAAGCGGGCCGGTACCATACTCAGACCTTTGAAACGATAGGGAATGAAGTCGGCTTTATCAGCAAATCGGTTTTTTTTACGATGTTCAAAAAATTTACCGGAATGAGCCCCGCCGCTTATCGGAAAACCTTACAGATACGGCCCAATTAGCGGAACTGGAACAACTAATTATTTTAATCCGGCTTAAATATTTTTACGGGAATGCTATAATATTTTACTTTTAATTCACAAGAAAAATCTGAAATAAAAAAATTCCCGGACAGATATTAGGCCAATTTCAGCATTTGGACAGCCCGTTTTTCCGAAAATTTTCATAAGTATCTAATATACTGTTAATTAAAATAGGTTCTGAATCTTTAAATTTAAAGATTCAGAACCTATTTTTTTTCGCTTGAACAGTACAGTTAAGTAGTT
The DNA here is from genome assembly GCA_903927965.1 of uncultured Bacteroidia bacterium. Lineage (GTDB taxonomy): Bacteria > Bacteroidota > Bacteroidia > Bacteroidales > Prolixibacteraceae > JAAFHB01. The sequence goes on from CAIYPA010000023.1 coordinate 2,568, forward strand.
TTAATGAAAATTAATTTGATACAGATTAAACCACTATAATATGAAAAAAATAATTGCAATTTTTGTTTTAATTCTTGTCATTGGTTCGACAAGTGTAATGGTTTCCGCAGCCATTTCAATCACCACTTTCTCCCCCGCCACTGGAGCCATTGGCAGCAGCGTAACCATAACCGGTTCGGGTTTTAACGCCACTGCGGCACAAAACATTGTTTTCTTTGGTGCTACGAAGGCTACGGTAACTGCAGCCAGTGCCACCAGCTTAACGGTAACGGTTCCATTGGGCGCTACCTATCAGTGCCTGTCGGTTACCAACCTTGGTACCTGGCTAACGGCATACTCTGCCAAACCCTTTATGGTTACCCTGGCCGGCAATATTGCCTTTGTAGCCAAAGCTGATTACACAACAGGCTCAGGATCTTATTCGGTAAGTATAGGCGATCTGGATGGCGATGGCAAACCCGATTTGGCTGTGGCCAATTTTAGCAGCAACAGCGTATCGGTATTGCGCAATACCACCACTTCTGGTGCCATAAGTTTTGCAGTCAAGGCAGATTTCGCAACAGGCACAGGTCCTTATTCAGTAAGTATAGGAGATCTAAATGGCGATGGAAAACCCGAATTGGCTATGGTCAATTATGGCAGCAACACCGTATCGGTATTTCGCAACACCTCCACTTCTGGTGCCGTGAGTTTTGCAGCCAAGGCTGATTTTGCAACCGGCTTTGGTCCATATTCAGTAAGTATAGGAGATTTGGATGGCGACGGCAAACCCGATTTGGCTGTGGCTAGTTGTAATAGCTCCACCGTATCTGTATTGCGCAACACCTCTACCTCAGGCAGCTTGAATTTTGCAGCCAAGGCTGATTTTGCAACTGGCTCTGGTCCTGTTTCAGTAAGTATAGGCGATCTGGATGGCGATGGAAGACCCGATTTGGCAGTGGCCAATAATAGTGACGATAACGTATCGGTATTGCGCAACACCTCCACCTTGGGTACCGTGAGTTTTGCAGTTAAAGTTGATTTTGCAACCGGAACATACCCTTATTCAGTAAGTATAGGCGATCTGGATGGCGATGGAAGACCCGATTTGGCAGTGGCCAATAATACTGACGATAACGTATCGGTATTGCGCAACACCTCCACCTCTGGCACGGTAAGTTTTGCAGCCAAGGATGATTTCGCGACAGGCTCAGGTCCTCGTTCAGTAAGTATTGGCGACATAAATGGTGATGGTAAACCCGATTTGGCTGTGGTCAATTATGGCGACAACAACGTATCGGTATTGCGCAACACCTCCACCTTGGGCAGCGTGAGTTTTGCAGCCAAGGCTGATTTTGCACCAGGCACATACCCTTATTCAGTAAGTATAGGCGATCTGGATGGCGATGGCAAACCCGATTTGGCTGTGGCCAATGTTGGCGACAACACCGTATCGGTAATCAGGCAACTAATTCCACCCACCATCACCTCTTTCTCCCCAACATCGGCAACTACCGGAGCAACCGTTACCATTACCGGGACCAAGTTCACCGGGGCCACGTCTGTTAGCTTTGGAGGTACGGCAGCTACTTCGTTTTCTGTGGTCAGCGCTACGAGCATCACGGCAGTGGTGGCAAGCGGGACCACTGGCAGTGTAAGTGTAACTACCCAGGGGGTGACAGCCACCCTAACAGGGTTTACTTTTGTTTTCCCTGTACCCACCATTACCTCTTTCTCCCCGGCATCCGGAGCCATTGGCAGCAACGTAACCATCACCGGTACAGGTTTTAACGCCACTGTAGCACAAAACATTGTTTTCTTTGGCGCAACGCAGGCTGTGGTAACTGCAGCAAGCGCCACAAGCTTAACGGTAACGGTTCCTTTGGGCGCTACCTATCAGTGCCTGTCGGTTACCAACCTTGCTGCCGGGCTAACGGCTTACTCTGCCAAACCCTTTTTGGTTACCCTGGCCGGCAATATTGCCTTTGTAGCCAAAGCTGATTACGCAACCGGCACAGGACCTTACTCAGTAAGTATAGGCGATCTGGATGGCGATGGCAAACCCGATTTGGCTTTGGCCAATAATGGCAGCAACACTGTATCGGTATTGCGCAACACCTCCACATCGGGCACGGTGAGTTTTGCAGCCAAGGTTGATTTCTCAACAGGCATATGGCCTTATTCAGTAAGTATAGGAGATGTAGATGGCGATGGCAAACCCGATTTGGCTGTGGCCAATTATGGCAGCAACACCGTATCGGTATTGCGCAACACTTCCAGCTCAGGCAGCGTGAGTTTTGAAGCTAAGGTTGATTTCACAGCAGGCTCAAGTCCTGAGTCAGTAAGTATAGGCGATCTAAATGGCGATGGCAAACCCGATTTGGCTGTGGCCAATGCTTTCAGCGACAAAGTATCGGTATTTCGGAACACCTCCAGCTCAGGTACCGTGAGTTTTGCAGCAAAGGTTGATTTCACAACAGGCACATTCCCTAATTCTGTAAATATAGGAGATATAGATGGCGATGGCAAACGCGATTTGGCTGTAGCCAATAATGGCAGCAACACCGTATCGATATTGCGCAACACTTCCAGCGCGGGCACAGTGAGTTTTGCAACTAAGGTTGATTTCGCAACAGGCGCAAACCCTTATTCAGTAAGTATAGGCGATCTGGATGGCGATGGCAAACCCGATTTGGCCGTCGCTAATAAAGGAAGCAACAATGTATCTGTATTGCGCAACACCTCCACCTCGGGTTCCATCACCAGTGGCAGTTTTGCAGTTAAGGTTGATTTTGCAACAGGCACAAACCCCTATTCGGTAAGTATAGGCGATCTGGATGGCGATGGCAAACCCGATTTGGCTGTGGCTAATTATGGCAGCAACACCGTATCGGTATTGCGCAACACCTCCATTTCAGGCAGCGTGAGTTTTGCAGATAAGGCTGATTTCGGAACAGGCTCATTGCCTTATTCAGTAAGTATTGTTGATATAGATGGCGATGGCAAACCCGATTTGGCTGCGACTAATTATGGCAACAACAACGTATCGGTAATCAAGCAAATAAGTCTGCCCTCTATCACCACCTTCACACCAACATCTGCAGCTACCGGAGCAACGGTAACCATCACCGGAACCAATTTCACCGGAGCTACAGCCGTGAGTTTTGGCGGCACGGCAGCCACATCTTATTCAGTAGTTAGTGCTACGAGCATCACAGCGGTAGTGGCAAGTGGAACAACGGGCAGCGTAAGTGTGACCACCCCGGGTGAAACGGCATCCCTTGCTGGGTTTACTTATGTTGCAAACCTTACATGGACAGGCGCGGCCTCAACCGACTGGAACACTGTAGGCAACTGGAACCCAGCCAAAGTGCCAATGGCAACAGACGATGTTGTAATTCCGGATTTGACCAATGACCCTATTGTCAATGGGATACCTGCCGTTTGCAAAGACCTGACCATCCAAGTGGGCGCAATACTTACAATTCCAGTAGGCAAAGCTATTACAGTAAATGGGACTCTTACCAACAATACCGGTATTACCGGTTTGGTTGTCCTGTCCACCTCTGGTGCTTCCGATGGAACCGGTTCGTTGATCAATGGAACGGCAGGTGTTCTGGGAACCGTTGAGCGTTATGTAACGGGCGATATATGGCACTTGATTTCGCCGGCTGCAACAACAGGGGAAACTGTCGCTAGTTTTGTCCTTCTTGCCAATAACAACCTTGTGGCGAGGAACAGTACCAATTATGCCCTCGCACCCTGGCTCGAAGCAACTGGCCTGTGGGATTATTATAAAGTTTCGGGGTCCAACACCTCTGGTCTTTTTGGAAGTCCAGCAAAAGGTTTTCAGGTATTGCGAACAACAGGCGCCGGCACTGGAAAAGGGACAGGTGGTGGTGATGGTAAGCTGACCTTTAAAGGGACACTTGCGGCAGCAAACCTTAACGTATCGGTAACCAAATCCCTTTATGGATGGAACCTGATCGGAAACCCTTACCCATGTGCATTGGACGTCGCAGTTTTCCTTACGGAAAATACAGCACTGCTCGATCCAAGTTACCAGTTTATTTATGTATCGAAAGTTGCAGACGTAACAGCTTATGGCTACGACCCAAACACACCAACACTTAAATTGGCCTCGGGTGAAGGATTCTTTGTTAAGACGAAGGCAGGTGGTGGGACCGTTAATTTTACTGCGGCCATGAAGTCAAGCGTTTCTGATGCTTTTAAAGCTGCTATTGTTGATTCTCCGACCATTCAATTGACTGTGGAAGACGGAAATGGGAAATTTGGCACGATCGTCCAATATGTCGGTGGTGCGACGACTGGCCTCGACCCTGGCAAAGATGCCGGATTGTTCAATGGTATCGCTTCTTCTTTTAGCTTGTTTACCAGGTTGATAGAGGCCAATGGTGTTGACTTTACCGTTCAGGCATTGCCCGACAACAACTACGAGAACATGGTCGTGCCAGTTGGCCTCGTTGCCGATAAAGGTGCTAAGGTTACCTTTAAGGCCACGGCTACCAACCTCCCTGTAGGGTACAAAGTTGTTCTTGAAGACAAGGAGACAGGCACATTTACACCTTTAGCCGAAGCCAACAGCTCCTATACTGTGTCGCTGAACACTGCATCCATTGGGACTGGGAGGTTCTACCTGCACACAAACGAAATTGTCTCTGCCATTGACGAAAGTTTGCTGAGCGCAGTAAAAGTTGTCCCAATTCCCGAACAGAATTTGGTCAGGATCATAGGCAATTTTGACCTTCCAGCAAAGGCAATGGTTTACGACATGAACGGAAAACTTGTCGCAACATCGGCGCTTACGACACAAATAGAAAACACCATCGCACTGATCAATGCCAGTTCGGGTGTTTATCTTTTGAAGGTCGAATCGGGCAAGGGAATCGAGACTAAGAAGTTTGTTTGGAAGAGGAAGTAGCTTCGACTACGCTCAGCTACTGGAGGACGGAGAAGGGGAGAGAAAAAAGACCGAAAAATGGAGATTGGGGTTTCGACTCCGCTCAGCTACCAGGATGGGGAACAATTAACACTCAAAATTAAAGAACTAAAGATATGAAAACCAATACGGAAGGAAAAGAAGCAAAAAGGGAATTGAAGATCACGCGGAAGGAGGCACTTAAAAAGGCGGGGAAATATGCCGCCTTTACGGCTGCCGCGGCAATAATCCTATTGTCTCCCAAAGATGCGCAGGCAGACAGCACTGTTCCCGATGGCAGGGGAGCTGGTTATTGATGGATTTGATTAATGGGCGCAATGGCCATAAATTATTTATATAAATACCTTAATAACAAAAAGATATCTATTTATTATCTTATTAATGTTCGTTTAAACCCTCAAGGTCAGATGACCTTGAGGGTTTGTCGATTAGAAGGGGAGGAGCGTTAATAATCTGTCTGGTTTTGGAAACGCAACTTAAAGTTAGGCCATTCTCAATCGCATTTTATGCGGAAAAGAAACCAATTGATTCAAACTACCCGATCATGCCATATAAATTTCCAAAATCAGATTTTGTTGCGTAATTTCACAGCCAAATACAATACAAATAGTTGTATTTAAAATTAAAAAGAAAATTAAGATGAAAAGAACAGGTATAATTGTAATTGTCGTAATCGTAGTTTTGTTGTTTTTTGGTTTTCAATGGGGAATTTCAACAGGAAACAAAATGGTCGTATTGGATGAAAGTGTGGCTGCTTCATGGTCACAGGTCGAGAATGTCTATCAACGTCGTACCGACCTTATCCCAAATCTTGTGAACACGGTTAAAGGATATGCCGATTTTGAGAAATCCACTTTAACGGCTGTTATTGAGGCACGTGCCAAGGCAACTCAGGTGACTGTAGATCCTTCAAAACTGACAGAGGCTTCCATGAAGCAATTTCAGGATGCACAGGGTGGTTTATCGTCCGCGCTGGGAAGGTTGATGGTTGTTATGGAAAAATACCCTGAATTGAAAGCCAATGAAGGATTCCTAAACTTGCAGGCACAACTCGAAGGGACTGAGAACCGGATTACCGTCGAGCGGCAGAAATTCAATGAGGTTGCCAGGGGGTACAATACCTACATCAGGCAATTTCCGCAAAGCATTATCGCTTCAATGCGCAGTTTTGAAAAGAAAGCTTATTTTGAAGCTGAAAAAGGGGCAGACAAAGCACCCAAAGTACAATTCTAATTCATATCCTTATGAACCCCAAAGAATTTCTGGGTAAAGAAAATGAAAAATTGATCGTAGAAGCCATTGGCAGGGCCGAGTCCAATACAAGCGGAGAAATCCGTGTTCACATCGAAAGCAAATGTAAAGGCGAGGTACTCGACAGGGCAGCCTGGTTGTTCAAAAAACTTGGAATGCAGGCGACTGCTGCCCGTAATGGTGTTTTGATCTATCTTTCTGTCAACGACCGGAAATTTGCCATTATTGGTGATTCCGGGATCAATAAAGTTGTCCCCGCGGGTTTTTGGGATGATATCAAGGCCATGATGATCTCCCATTTTACTCAAGGAGAGTATTCGATTGGTTTGATAAATGGGATCGAAATGTCGGGACAACAACTTAAACAATATTTCCCACATCTGGCAGATGACGTGAACGAACTCCCTGACGAAATTTCATACGGAAACTAATGAAAGTTAATCAAATGAAAATCAAATATAGATTGGTTTTTCTTTTTGTGCTGGCCCTCTCTGGATTTGTTGCCAATGCACAGGATTTACCGGCCCGGCCCGATCCTCCTCGTCTTGTCAATGACTTTGCCGGGGTGCTTACCCCCGAACAGGTCGGTTCACTGGAAAATAAACTGGACAATTTCAGCCGGAGGACTTCGACCCAAATTGCGATTGTTACGGTTAAAAGCATTTCAGGCTATGATAAAGCCGATTATTCGTTCAAGCTTGCCGAAAAATGGGGCATCGGACAAAAAGGGAAAAACAATGGGATATTGATCCTTGTAAAACCCAAATATGCTACCGAAAAGGGGGAAGTATTTGTTGCAGTAGGTTATGGACTCGAAGGCGTAGTCCCAGATGCTGTTTCGCGTCAGGCACTTGTTGATGCCGAGTTACTTCCTGCTTTTAAACTGAACGACTATTTTAAAGGACTTGACCGTTCTACGAATGTCCTTATTTCGTTGACTTCTGGCGAATTTACTGCCGAAAAGTACATTGAATCAACGGGTAGAAAGAAATCAGGTTCTTCAGGAGGTGGTTTTATAACGATCCTGATTGTCATGATCATTATATTCGTTCTCAGAAGGGGGAGCAGTAATTATCATTCTGTGGGTTCGGCTCCAAGCTTTCTTGGTGGGATGCTTTTGGGCAATATGCTGGGAGGAAACCGCCATAATGGGTCCTGGAACGACTTCTCTGGTGGTAGTGGTTTCGGCGGTGGTTCTTCTGGTGGAGATTTTGGAGGTTTTGGCGGCGGAAGCTTTGGCGGAGGAGGTGCCGGAGGTTCCTGGTAAGCTCTACCTTTATCTAAATATTACAAAGAAAGACCTTTCTATTTGGCAGGGTCTTTTTTTGTATTTTCCTTTTAACATTATTTGATGTACAAAATATATCTCGGTTAGCTATCATTGAGGCATTTCACATTTGACCATGCCGGTATTGAATAAATTGTAAAAGAATTTACCAGTCGTATCTGATTTGTAGGTCATTTTAACTATTTTTGGGAAAACAGATTCGGATCAGCTTTTTCACCATTCGTTAAAATGCACATTATGAATAATTTAATATATTTTATTCAAAAGATTGGCTTTTTTTCCCAATTGTTTTTGTTGTTTTTGGCTACACCTTCCAATGCACAGGAAAAAGTAACATTACAACTTAAATGGACCCATGCATTTCAATTTGCAGGTTATTATGCTGCTAAGGAACAAGGCTATTACAGAGATGCAGGATTGGATGTAAACATTCTTGAAGCAGGACCAGAAACTGATCCTGTTAGGGATGTTGTTGAAAATAAGGCACAATATGGTGTTGGGAGCAGTGGGTTATTGCTGTCCCGATCATTGGGTAAACCTGTCGTGGTTCTGGCCGTTATATTTCAGCAATCCCCTTATGAGATTTATGCTGCCCCAGGGATCCACCATCTTAGGGATTTGGTTGGGAAAAGGTTGATGCTCGAGCCCCAATCGGAAGAACTTATCGCCTATCTAAAGAAGGAGGGTATCCCTTTCGACAGTATCCGGCAGGTGCCGCACTCTTTCACTGCTGACGGTTTAATGGGGGGCAAGACCGATGGAATGTCGGGTTATCTCTCAAGCGAACCATACTATTTCAGGCAGGCCAATTATCCATTTCAGGTATTCAGCCCCAGGTCAGCCGGGATTGACTTTTATGGAGACAATCTTTTTACTTCTGAAAAGGAAATAACCCAAAATCCCAACCGTGTAAAAGGCTTCCGTGCTGCCTCGCTACGTGGATGGCAATATGCCAAAGAACACCGTGATAAGGTTATCGATTTGATCTATACGAAATATTCAAAAATTCATTCTATCGATTATTTGCACTATGAATCCGATCAGATGATCCCATTGCTGCAACCCGACCTTATTGATATCGGCTACATGAACCTTAACCGGTGGCAGCATATTGCAGATACCTATTCAAGTATAGGACTGCTTCCAATGGGCTATTCGCTCAGTGGGTTTCTTTATGATGCTAACGAGAGAAGTATGAAGTGGTACTTTCGTATCCTTGGATTTGCTGGTGCAATCATCGTATTTATCAGTATCATTGCATTTTACATATTTCGAGTAAACCATAAACTCGCTAAGAGCATTGTTCTTGTCAACAAGACCAAAACAGCTCTCGAAGAGAGCGAAGAGCTTTGGCATACAATTGTGAGGACTTCACCTGATGGGATAGCAATTACGAATCTGGATGGGATATTTTCCCAGGCATCTGATAAAATGGTCCAAATGCTTGGCTACGATTCTTTAATGGAGTTGATTGGAAAAAATATATATGAATTTGCCGAGCCATCCTATCGTGCAAAAGCAAATGCAAGGAGGGACAGTATTTTAAATGGGGAAAAACTGGAAACTGAAACCTTCATCCTTGTAAAGAAAGATGGCACTCAATTTTGGGCTGAATCCAATGTTGCTGTCATCAATGACAAATTCGGCAAACCAAGGGACCTATTCTTTATTGAACGCGACATCGACGAGCGGATAAAGGCAGAAAAAAAATTGATTGAGAACGAGCAAAGCTATTTTGGGTTGTTCAATTCTGTATCTGAGGCAATCTATATTCAGGATAAAAAAGGGATTTTTATTGATGTAAATCAGGGTGTTGAAAAAATGTATGGTTATTCACGTGATGAAATAATTGGGAAATCACCTGAGTTTTTATCAGCACCCGGGAAAAACGATCTCGCTGAAATTACCAGAATGATGGAGGAAATTGCCAAAACAGGTAAACCGGGACGTTTTGAATTTTGGGGAAAGCGTAAATCGGGAGAAATTTTTCCAAAAGATGTAATCGCCAACAAGGGGAAATATTTTGGGAAGGATGTGATCATTACCACTGCCAGGGATATTACAGCAGGCAAACA
>CAIYPA010000024.1 GCA_903927965.1 uncultured Bacteroidia bacterium
AGTCGAAGTCCCGCCTTTTAAATTTGTCATTTCGACTCCGCTCAATGACCGATCGTGCTTCACTGCAAGTCAGTATTACTAATCAGCACTGTCAGAGTTGACGGAGCAAGGTCAAAGGTGACTGAGCGGAGTCGAAGCCACCGGATTGAATGGGTCGGACTGTGTGTAGTCGAAGCCACCGGATTGCGAATTTGTCATTTCGACTCCGCTCAATGACCGATCGTGCTTCATTACAACACAATACTACAAATTAGCAAAGTCGAAGCCACCGTATAAATGTGTTGGTCAAAGCCCCCGAATCGACGGAAATTCTAAAATGGTGAACCAATACAAATGGATGGACACTTAGAAGGGCGGACACGCAGGTCCGCCCTTACGATATTGTTTGCGTTTTCTAATCCAACGCTGACAGGACGGCAAGCCGACGCTGTCAGGTTTTGGTTTTCTTCAAAATTTAAATATGCTATCTTTGGGAAAATTTTGGAAATGGGAAAAACGGTAAGAAAGGAGTTTCCGGTTACCGGATTAAGCTGCGCCTCGTGTGCCATCAGCGTCGAAAGCATGTTGAAGGAACAGAAAGGGGTAACCAATGCTTCCGTTAATTATGCAAATTCATCGGCACAGGTCGAGTTTGAACCGGCAATAGTGCAAAGCGAAGATTTAAAGGCTATTATACAATCTATTGGATATGATCTGCTTATCGAAGACGATGGAGCCGAACAGCAGGAAGGACAACAGCAGGAACATACAAAAAAACTTAAAACAAATACAATCTGGGCATCGGTCCTTGCATTGCCGATTGTCGTGATCTCGATGTTTATGATGGACCTTTCATATGGCAACTGGATCATGATGGCCCTGGCAGCACCTGTTGTTGGATGGTTTGGGCACAGCTTTTTCGTCAATGCATGGAACCAGGCGAAGCACGGAAAGGCCAATATGGATACACTTGTGGCACTGAGTACAGGTATCGCGTTTATATTCAGTGCTTTTAACACGATCCTTCCACAATTTTGGCACAAACATGGTCAGCATCCACCGGTCTATTTCGAGGCATCGGCCGTTGTGATCGCCTTTATCCTTTTGGGCAAACTTCTGGAAGAGAGGGCGAAATCCAATACTTCGTCTGCGCTTAAAAAACTGATCGGGTTGCAACCCTCTATCGTGAATGTGGTCGGGGAAGATGGGCAAATCGTAGAGATGCAGATTTCCCAGGTAAGGATAGGTGACAAGTTGCTTGTGAAGCCCGGAGATAAAATTCCCGTTGACGGTGAGATCATTTCGGGTTCTTCGTTTATTGACGAAAGTACGATCACAGGCGAATCGTTGCCGGTCGAAAAGGAGAAGGCAGGATTGGTATTTGCAGGGACGATCAACCAGAAAGGCTCTTTTGTTTTTGTTGCCCAAAAGGTGGGAGGCGATACAATACTTGCACGGATCATCAAAATGGTGCAACAGGCACAGGGGAGTAAACCTCCGGTCCAAAAGCTTGTCGATAAAATTGCGGGGATCTTTGTCCCGGTGGTGATGACCATTTCATCGGTCACCTTTGGCATCTGGATGATCGTGGGTGGGGAAAATGCGATCACGCAGGCATTGTTGGCCATGGTTTCTGTGTTGGTGATTGCCTGCCCATGTGCTTTAGGTTTGGCCACTCCTACCGCGATCATGGTCGGGATTGGCAAGGGTGCCGAAAACGGGATCCTGATCAAGGATGCCGAAAGCCTCGAACTTGCCCACATGGTCAATGCAATCGTCCTCGACAAAACAGGGACGATTACCGAAGGGAGACCTGCCGTTACAGATGTTTTCTGGAATACAGAAGGAGAAGAACGTGCCGGACTTGAGCAAATCCTTTATTCAATTGAATCACAATCGGAACACCCTTTGGCAGAGGCGGTTATACAATCTCTTAGGATATTTGCATTTCAAGGAAGTGCAACTGGCGGCTGGCAACTGGCGGCTTGCATTGAAAATCCTCTTCAAACCGAATCACTTCAGGTAGATGCAACTGGCGGTGGGCAACTGGCGGCTTGCATTGAAAATCCTCTTCAAACCGAATCACTTCAGGTAGATGCAACTGGCGGTGGGCAACTGGCGGCTGGCGAAACAATTCCGATCCAAAACAATACACGTCAAATGATTGTTCCCGATCAATTTGAAAGCATTACGGGAAAAGGGGTGGTGGCCAAATATAACCAACAGGTTTACCTTGTCGGGAATCAAAAACTATTGGCAGATCATCAGGTAGGAATTGCCCCGTCCGATTTGGAGCGGATCAATTTGTGGCAGGACGAGGCAAAAACAGTGATCTGCTTTGCTTGTGATAAAGAAATCATCGCCACATTTGCAATTGCAGACCAGATCAAAGAGACTTCTGCCCAAGCAATCAAAGAACTTCAAAACCAGGGTATTGAAGTTTTTATGCTGACAGGCGATACGATCCAGACTGCAAAGGCAGTGGCAAACAAGGTTGGGCTAGTCCATTTCAAAGCCGAGGTCATGCCTTCTGATAAAGCTGAGTTTATCATTGGTTTGCAGAAGCAAGGGAAAATTGTCGCAATGGTGGGCGATGGCATCAACGATTCACATGCTTTGGCTCAGGCAGATGTGAGCATTGCAATGGGAAAAGGTTCGGATATTGCGATGGATGTCGCCAAAATGACGATCATCTCTTCGGACCTCAGGTTGATTTCGAAAGCGGTAAGGTTGTCAAAGCTGACGGTCGGAACGATCCAACAGAACCTGTTCTGGGCTTTTATTTACAAT
>CAIYPA010000025.1 GCA_903927965.1 uncultured Bacteroidia bacterium
CCCTGCTTTCTGAAAGAGGTCGATTGGATTGTAAAGGTGCAAAGCAAAGGATGGTTCCTGACTATAAGCATTGACCAAAAACAAGGACGAAAACAACAAAGCCAAAACAATCTTTTTCATAGATAAAATGAATTGGTTGATGGGGTGAATTTAAAATATCCCTTAACTAAAAATCAATTATAATTATCCTATAACAAGCAGGTGCAGGGATTGTTTTGAGGGCCCAATCTTTGTTTTTTCCAAAGCCGAGTTGATGTCACTCAATTGTCATTTTTGCTTGATGTATTTCTTGTTAATGGTGTATATAAGGCTAAGGTTCCACAAAAAGTTCTCTCCAACAGGTATTTCTGTGTGAATTGTTTTGTTGACAAGGGCCGCAACCGAAAGTGGAAAATTCTTTTTTGCAAAGGTTAGGGTGGCGTTTGAATAAAAACCGTGATTCTTGTCCATTTTCAGGTAATAGACAGCCGGATTGAACCCCATATAGATTTCTTTGGAGATCATTAGGTTTGACAAGGAGGTTCTTAAGGCAATGTAATGGGTGTTTTTTACAATATCTTTCTCAATTCCATAAACATACATGTAATATCCACCCATGGCAAATTTCCTTGTCAGGTGAAAGGTCGTTGTCAGATCTGCGGTCAGGGTACGTGTAGCCCGTTGAATATCAGTAGTAACATTGTTGTTTGTTACGGACAAGGTCTTAAAAATGACGGTAGGATTCGCGCGCAATTTGATCAATGATTTGTCGTTATTCAGGAAGTCATACCTTCCCCAAAAAATGAACATCCAGGGTTTCCCCTCCAATGCAAAGCGAAACTCCGGTTCAAATTTTAGTTTCCCGCCCATTGTCATCACAATAATTGCAGCAGGCTTTCCCAAAGTCAGGTTGGGGATGGAAGAAATACCTTTGTTGGTGACTGTGATTGTTGTATTAAAGGTATTTGCAACTTTGAGACTATCTGCATTTTGTGAAAATACAAAACTGGAAATACTTAAAAGTAATAGAATGGTAAGGGTAATTCTAACGAACACATTCTTTATCATGTGGACGTTTCGTTTGTGGATGATGGTCATTAACTTTCTGTACGTTAAAATAAAGTAAAACTAAAATAAATAAGGATGTCCAAAAACTCTGTGGCTCTCTGTGAATCCTCTGTGGCCCTCTGTGTAACTAATTGAATCATAATGTCAGACGAACGTAAATTAGAGTTATACAGAGATAGAACGTGCTTTATTAAGACTTTGTAAACATCCTGTCAATTTATCTTATTGTACGTCACAATCGAATTTAATTCTCCTCTACAATCAGCACATCCCAGGGGCCTATTTCAAGGGCTGATCCACTTGCAACTGTTTTACCCGAAGTCAGTTCAAGCCCTGCTTTGTATGGATAGACCAGCTTTGATTTTTGAGAGGCATAGTTATAATAATAATGGACTTTCTTTCCGGAATCGTTTACCCCACTCTTGGTTACTAATGGCCAATGCAGATTCTGGTCAACAGTCTTGATCCCGGCACGTCCCATCTCCTGGAGGATCAGTTTTTCCTGGATCATATCCGAAACACCAGTCCCTTCATAAAGCAATGTTCCCTTTCCAAAGTTGTTGATCGTGATCGCCGGATATTTTCCAAAGTATTGATGGTCATAATAAGCCAAAGGCTTCGCAGTTTCCGGGATCAGGTATTCGCCCCAATCGTAAACCTTATTCGAAGCTTCGTCCACTTTAAATGGGTTGTCCTTCAGTTTCAATTCCTTAAAATTGGTAAATTCTTGATAGTAAAATCCACAGGCTTTGCGTAATGGTCCGGGAGCCAACATGGGACGTACCATCGAATTTTCATCGCAGAATCCGCTTTTGAACTGCATGATCACATGCCCCCCATTTTCGATATAGTTGCTGATCTTGTTCAGCAATTCATCGCTGGCAATGTACAATGCAGGAATGATGACAAGGTCGTAATTCTCAAGTTTGGCGTTTTCCGGAAAGATAAAATCGACTCCTACATTATTGCGGAACAAGACTTTGTGAAATTGTCCAACAAGGTCGCTACGATAGGTATTGGATCCATTTTTAAATGGCATTACGTTCAAAGCTGCATTGGCATCGTGGCTGAAAAGGATGGCTACCTTGTTGGTAATTTTCAGATTAACCAGTTTACTGCCAAACTTTTGCAATTCATGCGCCGTTTTTGAATATTCAGCATAGGCACGGTTGGGCTGGAGATCGTGAGAAAGAACACCTTTCCAATACGTTTCCTGTCCGTAATGAAGGGAATGCCAGTGCCAGTATTCAACCATGTTGGCTCCTGAACCCATATGCGCATAAACATTCATCCGTAACTGTCCCTCGTAAGGCGGCATCTGTGATTTTGAATCCCATCCGGTAGTTTGCGCATTCGTTTCGGTGATGAGGTAGTTCTTCATTTTCACCGAACGGAAGAAGTCGCCAGAAAAAGCAATTTCGTCACCGGTGAGGTTATCCTGCGAACCATGATAAACATTTACCGCCAGCACATCCAGCTTTTTTGAACTCTCTACCTGGTCAATATCCTGAACAGCAGGCATAAAGCAATGGGTTATAAACTGGTCGGGACGCCTGTATTCGCCCACAATATTGGCTTGCCAAGTCAGGTAATCTGCCACTGTTTTGCGCTTGAACCGTTCCCATTCCAATTTATAGGCTGTATTGGTCACGCCGTCTTTTTCAGGTAGTTCGTCCCAGCCATTGATGGTCATTCCCCAATAATTGAGTCCCCATATTTTATTCAGCTTTTCGGTAGTGCCAAATTTTTTCTTCAGGTAATCGACAAAACTGATGTGAAAATCGTAATTGTTCACATTGTAGGAAGTGGTCTCATTGTCAACCTGGAAGCCAATAATCGCAGGATGTTTTGCATAATGCTCCATCATCTTGCGGATGATCCGTTCAGAATAAAACAGAAACGTCGGATTGGTGATGTCCATGTTCTGGCGGATCCCATAATAGGCTTTGCCTCCCTTTTCGTAGTTGACAAGAACTTCGGGATGTTTGTGCCATAACCAAGCCGGAATTGAATAAGTCGGGGTTCCTAGGATCACTTTGATCCCATTGGCATGTAGGCCGTCGATGATCCGGTCCATCCAGGCAAATTCAAATTCACCTTCACGCGGCTCGAACAGGCTCCAGGTCGATTCGCCCAAACGAACGACCGACATGCCCGATTCCTTCATCAGCTTCAGGTCTTCTGCAAGCCGGTCGGAAGGCATATATTCCTGATAATAAGCAGCCCCATAAAGTACATTTTGCATTTTTGGGACTTGCGCCGAAGCTATTCCTATCGAACAAAGGAAAAGTAAGGAGATTACAAGATTTTTCATGGTATGAGTCATTTGGTTGTCAAAATTTTTCATCGAAATTGAATCGTGGTAAAATTAAAAATTTCCAGCGGACTAAACACATAGGTACATAGGGAAAACACATAGGAACATAGTTTTCATCTCAAATGAATTCTAATCCTATGTGCCTATTGTATTAAACCTATGTA
>CAIYPA010000026.1 GCA_903927965.1 uncultured Bacteroidia bacterium
AGTACCATTTCAGGTACAATCGGCGGTCAAATATGGACATGATATTCGATTCACTCATAAAAAAGATGGTTTTTAATAACCCTATTCGTTTACAATCTGTTAGTTAACATGGGCGGCCTATGCGCCTATACCAATAAAATTTATTTTTATCATTGAATGGCAGAAAAATCAATTTAAAAATGGATTTTATTTGTTTTAAAAATTGAAATTCAAGAAAAAATCATTTTATTTACACCAAACCGACATTCTGATTAAAAATGAACAAACAAAAGAGATTTGCAGTTATCCTTTCAGGTTGCGGGGTATTCGATGGTGCGGAAATCCACGAAGCCACCCTCACGTTATTGGCCATTGCCAAAGCTGGATGCAGCTATGAGTGTTTTGCACCTGACAAAGAACAGGCACAAATAATCAACCATTTAACTGGAAAGTTAATGAGTGGGGAACGAAATGTGTTGGTGGAATCAGCACGAATTTCGAGAGGCAGGATTGAACCTCTAAATCTCTTTGAGCCCGAGAAATTCGACGCAGTGATATTTCCCGGTGGTTTTGGTGTTGCAAAGAACCTTTGCACATTGGCGTTTGATGGAAGCGAATGCACTGTGGATCCTGAAGTTGAACTTGCTGTAATCGCATCCGTGGAAGCCAAAATCCCAATCGGGGCTTTGTGTATTGCCCCTGCTTTAATTGCTAAAATACTTCCGGGGGCAGAAGTTACAATTGGTAAGGATCCGGATACGATCTCAGCAATTGAAAAGATGGGTGGTGTCCATCATGTGACTGGTTACGGCGAACTGATTATCGATGAGAAATATAAATTGGTTACCTCACCTTGCTATATGTTGGATGCCCATATCCTTCAAATTGCAGAAGAAACTCAAAATGTTGTAGATGAATTAATTAATTTAATGTAAAAAGGCTGCATCATTATGCGGCCTTTTTACATTAAATGATCAGTTAAAACCTATACCTGACACTTAAAGCAATGCTATTTGTATAAGAATCACCACCATGGTTGACCAATCCAAGTTCAGGTCTTGCATCAATCGAGATCTGAATCTTGATAGGGAATGTATATTCGATACCTAAATTTGCGACAGCCGCTACAAAGGTCCCCCCTGCTTCGGTGCCGGTGTAATTATTTTTATCCCAGTTCCAGGAACCAACCCGGCCGCCTAATCCGGCATACCAGTTGAATCCTCTGTCGATGACCCAAACACGTTGAAAGATACCGGCTAAACCCCAGGAATTGTGCGTATAAGCAGTGTTTGTTCCGAGGTCCAATTCCACTCTGTTATAATCCGACATCATATACTGAAAGGAAATCGCTGGGCCGAAACCGTCGCCACCATCCAATCTTAAACCAAGTGCGTGTCTGGGTTCCTGAGCCATCCCTGCATAACCACATAGTATCAACACAAAAACAAATAATAGTCTTTTCATAACCTGCATTTTAAATTAATTAATGATGATATTTTTATACCAATTGCTGTGCCATTAACAAAGAACATGTTCCTTAAAGAATTGTTTAGATAACTTTTACAAAATAAATAAACTTATCGCCATTATTATGAAACAAACACAATTAAAAAATGAAAACAATTAAATGAAAAAGTAAAAAATTACAGAGATTAATCAGCGATAATTGTCTTAAATCTTTGATATTCAATATTCCACAAATCTGGATTTTGAGGCATAAAAACTTTGGTATCGAAGGAATCGAAAACCATCTGCCTGATCGCTTCAAGAGTCTCTACGGCACCCAATGCTTTGGCCTGCATCATGATGTTGCCAATGGCCGTGGCCTCTGTCGGACCAGCATAAACTGGAAGGTTCATGGCGTTGGCTGCATACTGGCACAACAATTCATTGTTTGCCCCGCCTCCAATTATGTGGATCTTTTCAATAGGAATTGTACTTACCGAACGTATCGAATCGAGGGTTGTACGGTATTTTAAAGCCAGACTTTCAAATATGGCCCTTATAATTTCACCATGTGTTTCCGGTAAAGGCTGGTTGGTCTTACGGCAAAAAGCCATAATAGCAGCAGGCATATCTCCCGGGTTCAAAAACTCTCGGGCATCAGGATCGATCAGAAATTTAAAAGGTTGTGCATTTTTGCTCATTTCAACCATTTCCGGCCATGTGTAGTTGTGGCTGTCAGACCAGGTTCGTTTACATTCCTGCAATAGCCAAAGCCCCATGATGTTCTTTAAAAACCGTGTGGTTCCCTCAACACCACCTTCATTGGTAAAGTTTAACCTCTGAATCTCTTCTGATATCAATGGTTGAGGACTTTCAATTCCCATTAACGACCAGGTACCTGAACTTATGTATGCCCAGTTACACCCATTTGAAGGTACAGAGGCAATTGCAGATGCAGTATCGTGGCTGGCAACCGCTACAACTGGTATGACCGCACTTCCGGTTTCCTTCTGGATTTCAGGTTTAATGTTCCCAAGTACAGTTCCAGGAAGTACAATTTCCTGCATCAGGTTGATATCAAAACCGATGGCATCGAAAAGTCTTTGCTCAAATTCTTGTTTCCCAGGTTTCATGAACTGTGAAGTCGAAGCAATTGAGAATTCATTTTTCATTACCCCGCAGAAAAGATAGCTGAGGGCATCGGGCATAAAAAGGATATCCTTTGCAATTTCGAGCTGAGGCGACTGATCCCGTTTATAGGCATACAATTGAAACAGTGTGTTGAACTGCATCAATTGGATCCCGGTCATCAGGTAAAGCTCTTTCTTAGGTATGATCTGATAAAATTCCTCCATTGCAGTATCTGTCCGCGGATCACGATAGGCATAAGGCAGCCCAACGATCATTCCATTACGGTCGAGTAGGGCGATGTCAACGCCCCAGGTATCGACACCGACCGATTCAGGTTGGATCCCAAAATCACGGATACATTTCTTTAATCCGGTTTTAAGTTCACCAAAGAGGCTAAAAATATTCCAAAAGAAAGATCCATTAATTTCAACCATTTGATTTTCAAATCGATGAATTTCCTTTAAACTTAGTTTTTGATCAGAAATCGTACCTAAAATTGCCCGGCCACTTGACGCACCCAGATCAAAAGCCAAAAAGTTCCGTGTTGTCATTTGTAAAATATTATTGTAGATATTCCAAGTTTCAATTGTCTTTATTATTCAGCAAAAATAGAAGTATTTCACTCTATTTTTATTCCACTCTTTCATTCCTTCATTCTTTAATTTTTTCATTCCTTCATTCCTTCATTCCTTCATTAAATAACATTCCAAAGTGCCATCCAGAAAGGGATGATCACGATGCAGGCAGCATAGGAGATCAACAACAGGCTACCGCTTTCCTGTTCATCGCCCCCATAATTTCTGATTTGGATCAAAATACCAATAGCCGGGGGGGAAACAGCCTGGATCAGGATCACATCGCTCAACAATGAATTGGTTTCCTTTACATTAAGCAAAATCATTGCCAAGACTGTTACAAATGGAATAATCAGAAATTTTACCCCCAACATGCGGACAATATCCCAAAAGGAAGGCCAAACCCTCAATGAAATTCCACCCAACACAGCCCCCAATATAAAATTGGCGATGGGTACAGTGGCAGAACCGGTCAGGTCGATGGCGTTAAATACAACTTTTGGAATGTAAATGTGTAGTCCGGTCAGGACAAAAAATATCCCTGTCAGATTTGCAATAAATGGTGGAGTAATAAACTGTTTCCAGGAAATTTCGACCATTTTTCCACCAGTACTTAGAAATTTCCCAACGCTCCATAGGATTGGGTTTACCCCCATGATGATCAAAAAAACATAAAGGGAAAAGAGTTCGAATTGTTCAGGATAGACGGCATGGCCAAGAGGCAATGCCAAATAACCTGCGTTTTGCATACTGGCAATGGGCAACAAGCTACGCTTTTCAGGCAAATCACGATAAAAAAGGAGTACTGCAAAAATAATTCCAACCAGGATCAGCCCAATTCCAACCAGGGGCAATACCCACCATAAAGGAAAATTTTTAGGATCCAGCTTATCAATGATCCTGGAAAAAATCATCGATGGTAGTAAAACATTGATAATGATTACAGATAACCCCTTGACGTCGCTTGGTTTAAATATCTTTTTTCGTACCAAAATAGCTCCTGCTAAAGCAATTAGCAAAACCTGCACCAATGCCAGTGAATTGGTGTTAAAAGTCTTTAAAAATACTTCAAGCATAATTGGCTGAACCATTGTTAGTTACAAAAATCGAAATTTAACAGTCAGGAAGTTGTACCAAAGCTTGTACCATCTTCCAAAAGTTAAAATGATAAGCGGCAAATTTAGGGAAATATAAAACAAAAAGTTATTGCCGATTGTTGGAGTTCTAAATTAATGAACAGAGTACTTAAAATTATCAAATACAAAATAACAAATGCCACAAAATCAACAGTTAAGTGCAAAAGGGAAAAATGATGCAACAGATAAAGATCTTGCTTTCAGGCAAAAAATGGATGAATTTAAGTCCAGTATGAAGCGTGCCTTCCATGGTGATGACCTCATCGATCAATTTTGCAGCACCCGTGGATTGCCTCCAGCCGTTTTAAAGGAGTTGATGTCGGGAAACCCACTTGCACTTTGTATCCCTGAACAATATGGGGGTTTTGGTGGAACGGTAAAGCAAAATATCGCATTTGTTTCAGCAGCTTCGTATGAGTCGCTGGCTTTGGCATTGACATTGGGGATCAACAATGGACTATTTATTCAACCGGCAGCCAAATATGGTCAGGAAGAGGCCAAATCGGCAGTTTTTAATCGTTTCCTGAACAATAGTTGCATGGGTGGTTTGATGATTACCGAACCAGATTTTGGGAGCGATGCGTTGAATATGCAAACCTCGTTCACAGAAAAGGAGGGTCATTTTCATTTAAAAGGTAAAAAACATTGGGCCGGATTGACAGGAATGGCCGATTTCTGGTTGTTGACAGCAAGGAAGAAAATTGAGACCGGCAGCCTGATGCGCGACATCGATATGTTTATCTGCGATGTCCATGCACCTAACCAACAGATTGTTGTAGAAGAATATTTTGAAAATCTTGGCCTTTACCAGATCCCATATGGCAGGAACCACATCGATGTTCAAATTCCTGAAGCACAAAAACTGATACCCCATTCAACAGGGGTCAAAATGTTGCTTGACCTGCTTCACCGGAGCCGGTTCCAGTTTCCCGGGATGGGCCTTGGATTTATTCAGCGAATGATGGACGAGGCGGTCAACCATGCCAGGACACGTTTGGTCGGAAATAAAAATTTAGCTGAATACGATCAGGTACAGCACCGGCTCACCAAGTTACAGGCAAATTTCACGATCGGTTCTGCTCTGTGCCTGAATTCTGGTGAAGTTGCAGGTGTTGAAAATGACCTGTTTACCTTGGGACTTGAGGCAAATATTACAAAAAGTGTGACGTCCGACCTGATGCAGGAATCGGCACAATCATTGCTTCAACTTGTTGGAGCAAAGGGATATAAGATCAACCATATTGCGGGCCGTTCAACTGTTGACAGCCGGCCGTTCCAGATTTTTGAAGGATCAAACGACATCATGTACAATCAGATCGCGGAATCGTTTCTCAAACTAATGAGAACAGCCAAAGAAAACAATTTGTACCAATATTTAAAGGGTTATGCAACCCACGCGGCCAATCATGTGAAAGACCTTGTCAACTTTGAATTGGACAAACAGTTGCCCCAACGTAAGCTGGTCGAATTTGGACAGGTGGTCAGCAGGATCGTCGCAATGGACCATGTGATCCACCTTGAACACAATGGATTTCGTAAAGACCTAATAAATAATACATTGGCTGTATTGAAGCAAGAGATATCCTCATTGGTCAACACCTTCCAGTTTGCCAATTCAACAATGGCAGTTGCTGACTATCATGAAGATAGTTATTGGTTTGATTTATAGTGATTTGATAAAGTAAAGGCCTCACTCAAAGTGAAGCCTTTACCAATAAAAATAGTTCGCTAATTTCAATCGGAAATTGGAGCATTTGTCCAAATTACTGACCTGTAATTTTCGTTTGGTTGGTTTTACCAGTGATAATAATAATGTCCATCGGAAAAAAATAATATTCATTTCCATAAGCGGTGCCGGCACTGTTGGTGGCATATGCCCTTACAAACCAATAGCCATAGACTAATCCGGTCATGTTGCTATAAAATACACCTGTGCCGGTGCCATCTACAGTTTTATAATCAGAAATAGTGGGATTTGATAAAGGTGAATAACACACTCCCCTGGCAGTTACCTGACTGCCACAATCATTTGTAATATTTCCACCACTTGATGCGGAACTGCCAGTAATATTAAAAGGTTCAAATGTCGAAATTACAGGAAGGCCAATATTGGTTTTAAAGGTTACCTGATTTCCATATCCAATTCCAATTGAATTTAACGCATAGGCCCGGACATAATAGGTAGTTCCTCCGATAAGCCCCGGAAGACTGCCTGTAAAAGTACCTGAACCAGTTCCATTTGCAATTTTTGAATTTGCAATTGTGGGGTTCTGGCTGGTTTGCCAGCAGATTCCCCGTTCCAATACCGGTGAAGTCCCATCGTTTGTGATCGAACCGCCACATGTACCACTTGTATAGGTAATATTTGAAACCTCTGTTGTTGTTAGGACGGGTATTGAAGCCAGGGTACTGAAGGTGGCATGGCCACTATATGCCGTTCCTATGGCATTTATGGCATAAGTTCTTAAATAATAAATTGTTCCGGGATTCAATCCCGAAACAGATCCTGAAAACGATCCCATTCCTGAACCACAACTGAGGTGGGAATCAACATTGGTGGGATTTTGAGTTGTTCCCCAACAGATGCCACGGGAAGTAACCTCTGCACCCCCATCAAAGATGACTTCACCACCCGTTGAGGCACTGGTTCCTGTGACATCTGTAACAGATGAAACCGATACAGTGGGAATAAGGATGGAATCTTCTTTTTTGCAATTAAACATGATAAGGATCAGAAGCAATGAAAAGTTGATAATGAATATCTTCGATCTGGTTTTCATATTGGTTGATTATTTTAGTTGGATGATGCTTTGATTAGATTTGCCAGTAATTATGATAATGATCGGATTGGTAGTAAATGAAATTTCATTCCCATAAGCGGTCCCAGCACTATTGGTTGCATAGGCACGTCCGGTATAGGTTGTCGCAGGATCAAGCCCGCCAATCGTACCTGAAAAAATGCCGATGCCATTGCCAATCGAGATGTTGTAAAAATAATCAATTCCCACGACCAGGATTGGATCATTGTAAGCAAATCCGCGTGCTGTTACAAACGCCCCTCCATCATCAGTAATATTTCCACCTACTATAGCACTGTAGGTCTGTACGGTTGATGCGGCTTGTGTTGTCAAAGTCGGTAAAGTAGGATTGGTTGTAAAAGCAACCTGGTTTCCGTAAACCGTTCCCATAGAGTTGATGGCATAAGCCCTTATATAGTAAGTTGTTACCCTTTGTAATCCTGTAAGGCTGCTTGTAAATGTTCCAGAACCTGTGCCATCGACCGTTTTGGAGTTGGCTGTTGTTGGATTGACACTCTTTGACCAACACACCCCCTTGGCTGTTATCGGCGAACCTCCGTCACTGACAATGACCCCACCGCTTGATGCCTTTCCTGATGTAATGCCAGTGGCAATATTCGTGGTGATCGTAGCGAGAACAGCACTGGTTGTAAACGATACCTGATTGCCATAATTTGTTCCAGCGCTGTTTGTTGCATATGCCCTAACAAAATAGGTGGTGGCTGGAACGAGTCCGGTGATGGCACTCACAAAGGTTCCTGTCCCTGTTTCGCCAACTGTTTTTGAATCGGTAATTTTGGGGTTTTGGGCGATTGACCAGCAAATGCCCCTCGCAAAAATTGCTGAACCACCGTCACTGGTCACATTTCCTCCACTTGTGGCACTATTAGGCCCGATATCTGTAATTGAAGTGGTGGAAATTAGCGGAGCGATAGTCAGGGTGTTGAAAGTGGCCTGCTCGCTATAACCTGTCCCCACTGCGTTGGTTGCATAGGCCCTTACATAATATGTGGTGCCGGGATTAATTCCTGTTATAGCACCTGAAAAACTGCCCGTTCCTGTGCCACACGCGACAAATGTTCCGGAAATTGACGGACTTTTAGCTGTTCCCCAGCAAATACCACGGGCAGTAACTTCGGCACCACCGTCATCGGTGACCTCCCCCCCGCCCGATGCGCCATCCGCAGCAAGGTTAGTAACGGCCGAAACCGTGACAGTAGGGATAATTTGGGGTGCCTCTTTTTTGCAATTCCAAAATATCGGAAGAATCATACAGACAATCAAACCAATCGAAAACAAGTTTATGATTCTCATGGGCTTTCTCTGAAATGAAATGTAAAGAAATAGTTTCATAATTGAAGTAGTTTGTGAATCTAAAATTCTTGCAGATTCAACTTGTAAATTACAAATGATTTGTGATTTGGTTACCATATGACGTTCCTAGAGCATTGGTTGCATACGATCTAACATAAAAAATGCCCAAGACCCAAGGAAAACTGTTTGTGAAATATCCACTTCCAGATCCGTTCAGGGACTTTGAGTTTTGTGTTGTAGGATTGGGCGAGCTTGACCAGCAAAAGCCCCTGACAGTTACAGGTAATCCACCATCGCTTGTAATATTACCAATTAAAATATTTTCGCCATATGTTAATTCAGTCGTTAAAGTTGGTAAAGCATATACAGTTACAAATGTTACCTGAGTTCCATAAGTGGTTCCAACACTGTTTGTTGCAAAAGCTCTAACATAATATGTTGTGTTGACAGTTAACCCGGTAATACTGGCCGTAAAATTACCCGTTCCGGAACCATTAGTAATCTTTGAACTGGATATTGTTGGATTTGGTGTAGTTGCCCAACAGATTCCCCGAACTGATACAGTTGAACAACCGTCACTGATGACACTTCCACCACAAGTCGCAGAGTTGTATGAAACGTTTGAAGGTGAGAAACTAGATACGCTTGGCAAAACCAAAATTGTGGTAAACGATAGCTGGTTTCCATAAGCAGTACCGACAGCATTGGTCGCATACGCCCTCACATAATAGGTCATAAGGCATCCTAATCCGGTCAAATTACTTGTAAAATTTCCCATTCCATAGCCATCTGTGGTTTTAGTATTCGCAATCGTTGGGGTCGGTGTTGTTGCCCAGCACACACCGTAAGCTGTAATGGGGGAACCCCCATTCGCAGTGACATTTCCACCAGTAACCACGGAATTATTTGTGATCGAAGTTAAATTAATTGTTGTAATTGTCGGTATAACAGGGTTATTGGTTCTGAAGGTTACCTGGTTTCCATATGCAGTACCTGCACTGTTTGTTGCATAAGCCCTGAGATAATAGGTTGTTCCTGGTGTCAGGTCGATAAGGCTGCTTGAAAATGTTCCGGTTCCCGAACCATTGTTTGTTTTTGAATCCAATATGGTTGGGTTCTGAACTGTTGCCCAGCATACCCCACGGGATATTATCGGTGAACCATTTTCGCTCGTTATGTTTCCTCCGCTTGTTGCAGCAATATGGGTGATACCAGTAGCTTCGACACTCGTTAAAGCAGGGACTGATGCGACCGTATTGAATGTTAGCTGATTTCCATAGCCTGTGCCTGTAGCATTGGTTGCATATCCCCTGACATAATAGGTGGTACCGGGTAGCAAACCGGTTGCAATGCTTACAAAATTGCCCAACCCTGAACCATCAGCAGTTTTTGAATTGGCGACGGTAGGATTCGGGGTAGTTGCCCAACAGATCCCTCGGGCTGTAACAGCAGAACCGCCATCACCGGTAATACTTCCTCCCATGACAGCACCAAAGGCTGTAAGGGAGCTCACTTCTGTTGTTGATAAGATGGGCGCAATTATCAATGCGGTGAAATTTGACTGTACGCTATAAGCGGTCCCAACCGAATTTTTAGCGTAAGCCCTTAAATAATAGGTTTTTCCAGGACTTAGTCCTGTAATGTTGCCAGAGAAAGTCCCTGTTCCTGAGCCGCAATCAACATGTGGATCGAGACTTGTAGGATTTTGTGAAGTATTCCAGCAAATTCCTCTTACAGTTATTGCTTCACCGCCATCGGAGGAAATAGTGCCACCAGCAGTTGCCCCATCCGCAGTCAAATTTGCCACAGTGGCTACTGTAATGGTTGGTAATGTCTTGAGGTCACCTTTTTTACAATTTGTCAATAGGAAGCAAAATATTCCGGGGAGGAAAATCGAGTAAAATACAAATCTTATCTTCATAGGAGTGTTTTTTGAGGTTAACATTAATGTATTTTCACAAAGATAACGATTTCTTAATATTTGCAATATATTTTTTAAAAAATCGAAATATTTGTGCGAAAACTCAAAAAAACTAATCTTTTATGCAACGAATTGACACACCCATTTGTACAGGAAGGATTACGGAAACGATCTCAGTGGTTCCACTGGATATATGGTAGCAATAGGAGGCTTCTGCATTAAAACTTGAGCTCGTCCACCAATAGCCTTCACTAGTGATCCAAAGGAATGGACTGGAGCTGATTTCATCGCGGTAACCACTAGGAAGAGCTGTAAAGCCATAACTATTTGTACAAAAGGTTATTGGAAGTTGCCAATGGGCGGAGCCAGCTTCTTTTAGATTATCACCGGCATACAATAAACCACCTACAAAATTGATAAGCGTGTACCATTCCATATTTGTAGGGACATGCCATCCGGTTGGAGCTATATTCCGGGGGTCGGAGACAACATATCCATTGTATAACGCTCCGTAATCTGCTTTAAAGGTGGCGAAATTGTTATTGTACCAGCAATAGGCTCCAGAAGTCGCAGCAGCCCAACTGGTTCCGTTTGCCAGGTTATTGATCAGGTCGCCATTTCGGTAATGGGTGGTTTTCAGGTTTTCAACCATCCAGATCTGGGTGCCAATCGCAACTGCATGGTAAATATTGCCATCAACATCTGTAATTGTACCAGATACAGGTCCCTGTGATAAAAAAGCAAGTTGATCACCATATCCGGTTCCCATACTGTTCGTTGCATAAGCTCTTACATAGTATGTTGTACCACTGGTTAATCCTGATAGGCTACTTGTAAATGATCCGGTACCTGTGCCATTGGGATTCTTTGAATTGGATTTGGTTGGGTTCTGAGAAGTGCTCCAACATATTCCACGTTCAGTTACCAAAGCACCTCCATCATTTGTGATATTGCCACCACTGCTTGCTGAATTGTTTGTGATGTTGGTAGGCGAAGTCGTTGTAAGGGTAGGGGTTGTTTTTGGCGTGTTTAAAGTCAACTGACTTCCATAAGTTGTTCCAATGGCATTGGTGGCATAGGCTTTGACATAATAGGTTGAACCAGGCAACAATCCTGTAATGCTGCTCGTAAAAGTTCCGGTACCCGTTCCATCTGACGTTTTTGAATTGGCGGTTGTCGGGTTCTGTGTTGAACTCCAGCAAACTCCACGGGCTGTAACCGTTGATCCGCCCGCATTTGTGACATTACCTCCACTTGTTGCTGACCAGGAGGTGATGGATGATAGTGAGGTGGTTGAAACTTCGGGTGCAACGGCAGGAGTGACTACAGTTACCTGACTTCCATAGCTCGTTCCTGCACTGTTGGTTGCAT
The DNA here is from genome assembly GCA_903927965.1 of uncultured Bacteroidia bacterium. Taxonomy (GTDB): domain Bacteria; phylum Bacteroidota; class Bacteroidia; order Bacteroidales; family Prolixibacteraceae; genus JAAFHB01. The sequence continues at coordinate 11,672 of CAIYPA010000026.1, forward strand.
AAGCCTTTACATAATAGGTCGTTCCCGGCAATAAACTGGTCATATTGCTTGTGAAACTTCCGGTTCCGGTACCATCAGTGGTTTTGGTATTGGCAATTGTCGGGCTCTCCGCGGTATTCCAGCAAACACCCCTGGCGGTTATGGTGGCTCCACCATCCTTTGAAATTGTGCCTCCGGATACGGCTGATGTTGAAGTAATGGCCGAAGGTGAAGTCGTTATAAGAATTGGTGAAGCAGCCAATGTTGTAACAGTCAATTGATTCCCATAAGCCGTACCAATGCTGTTTGTGGCATATGCCTTTAGATAATAGGTCGTTACCGGATCCAACCCTGGGAAACTGCCATAAATAAAGCATGTAAAAGTACCGGATCCTGTAGCAGATGCGGATTTAAAATTGGCTGTAGTTGGGTTAGGCAACGTGTTCCAGCACACACCCCTGGCAGAAATATCCGATCCACCATCGCTTGTAATAACTCCACCCACATACATATAATTGGAACCTATTTCAGTGGCGTTTGAAGTTGCGACAGTAGGTAAATTGGCCTGTATGGTCACCTTTTCCTGAATTCCATAAGATGTCCCAATGGAATTCGTCGCATAAGCCTTTACGTAATAGGTCAACCCGGGAAGCAAACCTGTCAGGTTGCTTGTAAAGGAACCGGTTCCTGTCCCATCCGTTGTTTTTGAATTGGCCAGTGTAGGGTTATGCAATGTTCCCCAGCATATGCCACGGGCAGTAACAGCATTTCCGAAATCGGCAATAACGTTCCCACCACTTTTGGCAGTCGAACCGACTACTGATGAAACTGCAGTTGTTGTAACAATGGGTTTGCAATCGAATTGATTTCCATCCGGGTCATACGGGGAGGCAAAAACCCTTTGTTATTGGACTTAACATCCAGCATTGCAGATCCATCAGCATTACTGCCATCTGCATTGATGGCTACCTGGGAAAACACTACAGCCCTGCTAATGAACATAAGCATAAGAAATAGCCTGAATGTTTTCATTTTAAAATAGTTTTGTTCTATAATTATTGTCCTTTTAATCTACCGATTTTTATGTTGTTGTCCTTCCTAAACGATAAAAAAACTTTGAAATTTAAGAACTCAAAGTTTATAAAAAAATATTAAACTGCAATGCAAATTGAAGGAACATGTGTTTTCAGCACAATTTTTTTTAAAGGTATGATTTAAATTCTGTGGGAAGATTAATTCCTGAAATTTTGTATTTTGCCGCCAAATAAACTCTATAACGGCACATTGCATGATCAACTTAAAATCTTTGACTTCAATACTCTTGATTCTCACCTTCTCATTGAGTTTGGCAAATGCACAAAATTGGCCGGGATGGCGTGGACCCAACGGGGATGGGACAAGTTCGGAAACCAACCTGCCTGTGAAATGGGATTCCACAACTAATGTAATCTGGAAAATTACAATACCAGGCAAAGGTTATGCTTCACCAATTGTTTGGGGGGACCGCCTGTTCACAGCAACGGCAATAGCCGAAACACAGGAGAGGCTCCTGGTTTGTTACGATATAAGGGACGGTAATCTATTGTGGAAATCAACGGTGCTTAAAACCACTCCGGAGGTAAAACACGATGACAACAGTTATGCATCTGGGACTCCTTCCACAGATGGCACCTCCATATTTGTTTCCTTCCTGGATGGAGTTTCTGTGGTGGTTGCAGCATACGACTTCTCTGGCAAACAGCTTTGGCTAAAACGGCCAGGTACTTTTGATTGTGTCCAGGGTTACAGTTGTTCGCCAATCCTCTTTAAAGATAAGGTCATCATTAATGGTGACAGCGAAGGTGATGCATTTGTCGCAGCACTCAGCAAGATTGATGGACATACAATCTGGAAAATCACCCATCCCCGAAAGTTTATGAGTTATAGTACCCCGATTATCAGGGAGATAGCTGGACGGTTCCAGCTGTTTTTCTGCGGGAATCAGGAAATGGCCTCCTATAATCCTGAAGATGGGTCGAAGTACTGGTTTATAAACGGCCCTTCCGACGAATTTTGTTCAAGTCCGGTCTATAGTGAAAAGCTAGGCTTGATGTTTGCAAGCAGTTGCTATCCCCAGCGCCACTTTTTGGCGATCCGGCCCGATGGGGCAGGGGATGTTACGAATAGCCACATTTCCTGGAGGTCAACCAATGGTGGATGTTTTGTTCCATCCCCCATTGTGGCAGGAGATTATATCCTTTCCACAATGACCAATGGATCAGTTTATTGTATGGAAGCAGCAACTGGCAAAGTGCTATGGAAAGAGAATCTTGGAAAACAATACTCCTCTGCCGTTTATGCCAACGGTCTGGTTTACATGCCCAACGATGCAGGGACTGTTACAGTGATCAAACCAGGTCCAAAGTTTGAAGTTGTTTCAAAAAACAATATTGGCGAAACGCTGTTTGCATCCCCTGCTATAAGCAATGGAAGGATTTACCTGAGGGGAGGTAATCATCTGTTTTGCATAGGGGAGAGGTGATTTGATCCTTTAATGTCATAATAAAAAAACCGGGATCAAATAGAATCCCGGGTTTTTACTTTTTTTAAATTGACAATTATTTGTACAAGCAATAAGGATTCCTGTATTCGTAATGGTTCAACCTGTGCGCAGCGGCTTCTTTGTCGTCACCAAAGCTTAATGTAGCTGGGTTCCATTTTATAGGACGTTCTAGTTCGGTTGCAATGTTCCCCAACACACATACAATATTGGTACTGCAACCCACTTCAACAGGTGCAATTGTATCCTTTCGCGAACGGACACAATCGACGAAATTCTGCATGTGGGGAGCGCTGATTTCAAAGCTTCCGCTTCCTTTTGCAGCACTTTTCTGCATCTCTTCGAACATTTTTTTGCGTTCTTCCGGTGTCATCTGTTTTGGACGCCTTCCTGCAAGTTCAGCGGGGACAAGTGTTGCATCCGAACAGGCAAGGTAACCTCTCGCCACTTCAATCCAACCTTTTGTTCCGATGAACTTAATTCCCTGTGCACCTTCCATATCCTCCAAATAAGGCTGTTCAGTCAACTCAATGCCATTCAGGTATTTATAGGTGAGGTATTTCTGACCTTTATACCCTTTGGGGGTAATCAGTGCAGGACCTGAACCATCCATACCGATCGCCGCCTGGGCAATGTCGAACATGTGAGCTCCCCAGTCGGCGGTAAAGCCATTCCCTGTTTCGCGATACCAGCGCCAGGCACCCCAGAGTTTTTCCTTGACTTCAGGATCAAGGGAAATAGGAGGGCAAAGATCGGGATGATAATGGATCTTAGGGTCGCTGAGCGGTCCCATCCAAAGATTGAAATTAAGGTTTCCAGGAATCGGCATTTCTGGCAGATCAAGAGGTTTTGGTGGTACACCTACCCTTGCATAAACCTTTTCGATGTGGCCAATCTTGCCTGCCTGTACCAGTTCGATGGCTTTCTGGAACTCTTTGCTAGAACGCTGCTGGCTTCCTACCTGTACAACCCGTTTGTTTCCACGTGCCACTTTCACCATCTGGAGACTTTCCTGAATTGTGAAAGAGAGCGGTTTTTGTACGTAAACATCTTTTCCAGCCTGACAGGCATGAATAGTGCAGAGGGCGTGCCAATGGTCGGGAGTTGCAACTTCAACTGCATCAATATCTTTGCGTTCAAGGAGTTGCTCATATTGTTCGTACATGTCGCAACGCGGAGGCTGGGATTTGCTGGTTTGCCAGGCTTCAACCTTTTTCTTGAACCTTTGTTGTTTCATCTGGTCAACGTCGCAGCAAGCGGCATACTGTACTCCGGGCACACTACTGAATCCTGCGAAGTCGGACAATGCCTGCTGGCCAAGTCCGATGACACCCATGACAACACGGTCGCTTGGTGCAATATGGACCCCGTCGATTGTAAAACTGGGAAGAATCGTAAAAGCCGTCAATCCCATAGCCGATGTTCCCATAAAGGCACGCCTGCTCATTCCACTGTTTGATTCTTTTTTCATTTGATATTTTAATTATTAATTATTTGGAAACCATCCTGTTAATTTCACGGGTTGGTGCCAATGCCTTTGTAACCTTTCCTGTGTTCAATTCCTTCGCAATTTTAAAATTAGCAGTCTGCTTGATAGCCAGCGAAGAAGCCCCGATTTTTAATGTATAATCTCCTGCTTCGGCAATCCATGACGAAGTTTCCTCGTCAAAAGATGCGAAATCCTTGGTTTCAATCTTGAAGCTCAATGTTTGTGATTCGCCCGGTTTCAGCAGTTTGGTTTTCGCAAAAGCGGCTAGTGTTTCTTCCGGTTTTTTCAATTTCCCTGAAGGGGAACCGATATAAGCCTGAACAACTTCACGACCTGCCACACTTCCTATGTTTTTCACATCGACTGAAACAGTGATTTTACCCGTAAAGTTGGAAGTCGATGGCTTTAGATTGGAGTAACCGAAGGTTGTATAGGACATCCCGTATCCAAATTCATAGGCGACAGGTACTTTGAACGTGTTGTAATAACGGTAACCAACGTAAATATCATCTTCGTAAATGATTTCCCAAGGTACCCTCCTCATGCGGGAGAACCCCGAAAGATCGGCTGCTTTGTCAACAACATCAGATTTTACTTCCGTTCCAGGGAAGTTTTTCGACGATGGGGTATCGGAGTAGCTCAATGGAAATGTAACTGCCAGTTTTCCCGACGGGTTTACTTTACCGCTAAGGACATCGACCACCGAATTTCCACCCTCCTGTCCAGGTTGCCAGGCAACAAGGATTGCATCAGGCATTTCGCGCCAGCTTGCTACTTCAACAACGCCTGGGACGTTCAGAACAACGACTGCTTTTTTACCCTTTGCATGAAAGGCTTCGGCCACGTTCCTAATCATCTCTTTTTCAGTCACCGACAGCAGGAAATCACCTTCGGTATTGGTCCTGTCGCGTCCTTCACCAGCATTCCTGCCAAGGGTAATCAGTGCCATATCGGCTTTTTCAGCCATTTTTTGTGCAAGATCAGCAGAAACCGTCATTTCGGCAACAGGTTGCTTTCCACCCATCATAAAACCCATTTGATTTTTTGGCTTCACCTGTTTGGCCTTGGTTTCCTTAATATAGGATTCGTAGGTTTGGGTCAGGTCGCCATCTGTCGTATAACCACCATTTGTCAAACCCTCAAACAATGAAATGGTATAAGCCTCGTTTACGTCGCCGCTACCTGTCCCACCAGAAATAAAATCATAGGAAGTATTTCCAAAGGCTGCAATGGTTTTAACTGCAGAAGGAATTGGGAGCGCATTTTTGGCATTTTTCAACAACACGATCCCATCAGTCGCAGCCTGACGTGTAACAGCTGCATGTGCCTTTAAATCAGGTGCACTTGAATACTTGTAATTGTTATAGCGTGGTGCGATGAGCATAATGTTCAGGATCCTGGAGAGGTTCAGGTCGATCACTTTTTCATCGAGTTTACCACCTTTCACAGCTGCAATCAAATCTTTGATCTGTTTGAACTGACCTGGCATAATCAGGTCGTTCCCTGCAATCATCTGTGCCACAACATCGCTGCCGCCGCCCCAGTCGGTCATCACATATCCTTTAAAACCCCAGTCGTTTCGCAGGATATTGGTCAGCAGGTCGTTACTTTCGGAAGTATAAGTCCCATTGATTTTGTTATAGGAAGACATTACTGTCCATGGCTTTGCCTCTTTTATCGTGATCTCAAAACCTTTGAGGTAGATCTCACGCAAGGCGCGCTCACTTACAATTGTATTGACTGTATTCCTGTTCGTCTCGGAGTTGTTGGCAGCAAAATGTTTTATTGAGGTACCAACACCATTCGACTGGATCCCATTGACCATGGCAGCAGCTATTTTGCCGGCAACCAGCGGATCTTCGGAATAATATTCAAAGTTGCGCCCACACAAAGGGTCGCGCTGGATATTCAGGGCAGGAGCCAACAGGATATCTGCGCCGTATTCTTTTACCTCATTTCCAATTGCCTGACCAACACGGTAAACCAGTTCGGTATCCCAGGTTGATGCCATTACAGTGGCAATCGGAAAAGCGGTGCAATAATAAGTTTTCTCTTCACCAGGGCGCGTAGGTTGGATGCGCAAACCAGCAGGTCCATCGCTTAAAACCTGTGTCGCAATGCCCAATTCTGGAAATTCGGAAGTCGCACCGGCAGCCCCGGGCAAATAATTGCGGACTTTGTTGGCCATGTCCTTGTAAGCCTGATCATTGTATTCTTCCACCGGAGGACTCGATGCTCTCCTCAGCGAATCTGGTATAACCCTCACCCTTACACTTCCGATCAAAAGCTGAGCCTTCTGATCAAGGGTCATCTTCGAAATAATGTTTTTAATCTTTAAATTATTGGCTGATTGATCTTTATCTGTTGATTTCTGCGCTATGGCGTGACCAACTGAGATTAAAATCAGAATGAGTAAAATTCTCAATCTATTGTAGTTGTGTTGCATTTTCTGTTACAGTTTTATTCAAATTTCTGATTGAAAAAAGAAACCCTTATGAATTGGATCTCGAAAGAGAGCTTTTCATAAGGGTTTTTGTATTTTAGATAAGTATCTGTCTGGCATATTCAACACAGGTCTTCACCTCTTTCACTGCATTTGACCAGGGTTTTATATCGTATTCCAGTTCTATGTCGCAATAAATTGGGTATTTCTTCTTTTTAATGTACAACAGAACTTCTGCTAACGGCATTTCTCCCTGACCCCAGACCTGATTGAGGTTTGCTGGTTCTGTTTTTGGCCCTGTCTTGTCTTTGATGTGGATGCTGATAATCCGGTCGTGATACTTTTCGATAATTGTAATTGGGTCAATTCCAGTCGATCCAAAGAAATGCCCTGAATCGAAATTGAACCTGATGGCTGGAGAAATTGCAGCAAAAGTATCGTAGCTGAAACCTGGGGTGGCAAATTGCATGTGTTGATGGAAAATGGCATACATCCCATGTTTTTCGGCAATAGGGCCTAGTTTCTTACAGGCGGCTTCACCAATTTCTTCGCTCACACCTTTTGCGCCCAATACTTTTGCTGACTTAAACGCATAGTCAATTTCCTCATCCGACCATTGTGAAGGGGAGTATTTAACGATATGAATGATAATCCCTGCACTGTCGAATTTCTTGCGGATCTCTTCAACTTTTGACATTGGCAATGCTATACGCCAGGCTTTCATATCAGCACCAAATTTGGTTACCAACTCCTGTTGTTCTGGTGTCAATTTTGGGCGTTGCATCGGAGCTGCTGGAGCCCCAGGGGCGGCAGGCGCAGGTGGTGCAGGGCGCGGAAAACTCATCATTGGATTTACTGGAGCACCAAGTGACGATTCAATATCATTGCTCATTAATTCGATTGAATTGATGCCTGATTCAATGCAATACTTGATTACATTTTCGACCCCACCCTGCATACTGCGCCAGCTGTAAGTGATTGCACCAATCTGGACCCCTTCGAAGTTCGATTTCGGTTTTGCATCTCCGGGAGCCAAAGGGGCACTTCTGAATCCATAGCTAAATGGTACCATCGATAAGGCTGCAACTGCTGCGCCGCCTCCAAGGAACTTACGTCTTGATAGCTGACCAATCTGATTCTTTTGGTTCGACATTTTTTGTTGTTTTAGTATTGTTAATTTATAAACAGTTAAACTTGCGATTAGACTATTGGTTCAAAAGAAAGTTAATCGGTCTTTTTAATAATATTATCTTTGATTTTTATTAAACGATTTCAAATATGACCAGGATCAGTTTTGAAGAGATGAAAGCCACGATAAAGCAGGCTTTTTTGAATGCAGGGATGTCGGAGGAAAAGGCTGACGTTTGTGCCAGGATACATACCGAATCAAGCAGGGACGGTGTCTATTCGCATGGTTTAAACCGTGTTGAACGGTATGTTGATTACATTGGCAGAGGTTGGGTCGATGTGGATGCCGTACCAACTTTGGAAAAAAATATGGGAACCATGGAGATTTACAATGGAAATATGGGACCAGGGATCCTAAACGCCATCTTTGCCATGGACCGGGCAACAGAAATCGCTTCACAATTTGGAATTGGTTTGGTAAGTCTTAGAAATACAACACATTGGATGCGCGGAGGAGCATTTGGCTGGCAAGCTGCCGAAAAAGGATTTGTTGCCATTTGCTGGACCAATACCGAATCTTGCATGCCCACGTGGGGCGCAAAATCGACCTCTATCGGTAACAATCCATTTATTATGGCGGTTCCGCGAAAAGAGGGGCACATCGTCCTCGATATGGCAATGTCGCAGTATTCGTATGGAAAACTTTCTGTAACACGGCTCAAAAATGAAAAACTTCCTTATGCCGGTGGTTTCGACAAGGAAGGCCAATTGACAGACGATCCGGGTGCAATCGAAACATCCCGAAGGATTTTGCCAATGGGCTATTGGAAAGGTTCCGGTTTTGCCATCCTTCTCGACCTGATCTCTGCCTTGCTCTCCGGCGGCTTGACCACTGCCGGTATCGACAAATTCGACCAGGGAAGTTGTGGCAGTTGCTGCCAGGTATTTATAGCCATTGATCCGTTAAAGATCAACACGCAGGAATTCATCGACAACGCATTGGCAGAAACGATAGCCCAACTTAAATCTTCAGTTCCAGCAAACGAAAACGGCGAAATTTTTTATCCTGGCGAACAATCGCTCAAAACCCGCAAGCTGAACATGGAATTGGGCATCCCGGTTGACGATTCGGTTTGGGAGAAGGTGAAGGAATTGGCGGGATTAAAATGAAATAGTTTGAAATAAATTGAAATATTTGATTTTCAATTAGATATTATTATTCCCTATCCCCCTCTCCGATGAATCGGAGCAGGCTTTTTGTAACAGCTTGTCCCGATCTCGGGAAGGATTAAAAATACAAATTAATTTTACATAACGGTTTTAATGATGTAAATCCTTAAATTTGAGGACAAATTAGTAAATTGCTTTTACTTGAAAAATATTATTTTTAATGAACACAGCAGTACACAATAAAATTGTCTCTTTTATCTGGTCTATCGCCGACGATTGCCTGCGCGATGTTTATGTGCGTGGCAAATACCGTGATGTAATCTTGCCAATGGTGGTCTTGCGAAGGCTTGATGCCTTGCTCGAAACCACCAAGGAAGCGGTGATGGAAGAGGTTGCATTTCAGCGCGATGAAGCCAAATTTACCGAATGGGACGAAAAAGGGATGACCGACACAACCGGATATGTATTCTACAATACCAGCGAATGGACCCTTCAGCGATTGCACGACACGGCAACCAATAGCCAGCAGTTGCTTCTGGCCAACTTCGAAGATTACCTGAAGGGTTTTAGCCCGAATGTCCAGGAGATCATCGAAAAATTCAAGCTCAAAAGCCAGATCAAACACATGGCCTCGAAAGATGTGTTGCTCAATGTATTGGAAAAATTTACCTCTCCTTACATCAACCTGACCTCGCACGAGAAAACCGATCCGGAAGGAAGAAAACTCGCGCCCCTAACCAACCTGGGAATGGGTTATGTATTTGAGGAATTAATTCGCAAATTCAACGAGGAAAACAACGAAGAGGCAGGAGAACATTTCACACCACGTGAAGTGATTGATTTGATGACACATATCGTTTTTGAACCGGTAAAAGACAAACTTCCGCCTGTAATGACGATTTATGATCCCGCTTGCGGAAGTGGTGGAATGTTGACAGAATCACAGAATTTTGTAAAGGCCGAAGAGGGTGAAATACGTGCAAGGGGCGATGTCTATTTGTATGGGAAAGAGATCAACGACGAGACCTACGCCATTTGCAAGTCGGATATGATGATCAAGGGAAACAACCCCGCAAATATCAGGGTGGGCTCTACCCTATCGACCGACGAATTCGCAGGCACGACCTTCGATTTTATGCTCTCCAATCCTCCTTATGGGAAATCGTGGGCCAGCGAGCAGAAATACATCAAGGATGGGAAAGACATTATTGACCCCCGTTTTCAGATCAAGCTTAAAAACTACTGGGGTATTGTGGAAGATGCCGATGCAACGCCACGTTCTTCCGATGGGCAGTTGTTGTTTTTGATGGAGATGGTGAACAAGATGAAACCGTTGGCCAAAGGTCTTTTTGGTTCCCGAATTGCTTCGGTCCACAATGGTTCCAGCTTGTTTACGGGCGATGCAGGTGGAGGCGAAAGCAACATCCGGCGGTACATCATCGAAAACGACTGGCTCGAAGCCATCGTCCAATTGCCCAACAATTTGTTTTACAATACCGGAATCACCACATACATCTGGATCCTTAGCAACAACAAGGCTGCGCACCGCAAAGGAAAAGTTCAGTTGATCGATGCCGGACAGCTTTACCGCAAACTCCGGAAAAATCTGGGCAACAAGAACTGCGAATTTGCACCGGAGCATATCCATGAGATTTTAAGGGTTTATGCGGAAATGGAAATAGTTGAAATAAAAGAAACAATTGAAATAGGGGAAACAAAAGAAATAAGGGAAATAAAGGTTGATACTAATGTTTATAATCTCACATCAAAAGTATTTGACAATCAGGATTTTGGATATTATAAGGTTTCTATTGAACGGCCAAAACGGTTGAAGGCACAATTTACCGAAGTACGGATAGCCGAACTGCGTTTTGACAAAACGTTGCGTGAACCGATGATGTGGGCATACGAACAATTTGGCAATGAGGTCTATACAAATCTGGCGAAACATGAAAAGGCGATCCTTGATTGGGCCGAAAAACAGGAGCTCAACCTGAACGCCAAGCAAAGCCGTTCGCTGGTAAGCAAGGAAACATGGCAGAAACAACTTGATTTACTGAATGTTGCAAAACAATTGATGAAATTGGTTGGTATCGATGAATACAGCGATTTCAATCTATTCCGCGAAAAGGTTGATGTTTGTTGTAGAGACAGCGCATGCGCTGTCTCTACGTCGGATAAAAACGCGATCCTGAATGTCGTTAGTTGGTACGATGCCACGGCCGAAAAGGTGATCAAAGGGACGACCAAACTGACCGGTGAAAAACTGGAACGGTTGCTCGGTCATTTGGGCTGCAACGAAATCCAACTGGCCGATTATGGCTATTTTTCAACCCAAAAGAAGGGTGAATACCTTGAATATGAAATCGAAAGCGCCCTGCGCGATACAGAAAATGTGCCTTTGAAAGAGGACATCCATTCCTATTTTTTGCGCGAAGTAAAACCTCATGTGCCCGAAGCCTGGATCAACCTCGATGCCACCAAAATTGGTTACGAGATCAGTTTTAACAAATACTTTTACAGGCACAAGCCGTTGCGCAGTATTGAGGAGGTTAGCGACGATATTTTGAAGTTGGAAGCCGAAAGCGATGGATTGATCCGTGAAATCTTAAATTTTGGGTAGCGCTGTTTCAAAATGTCGCTACACGTAGCGACATTTATCAATTAAAAAATCTTAAATTCAACGATGGACAATATACTACCAAAATACCCCACATACAAACCCTCAGGCGTGGAATGGCTCAGGGAAATCCCGGAACATTGGGAATTGACTAGGCTTGGAACAAGGTTTGAAGAAAGAAGAACTAAAGTCTCGGATAAAGATTATGTGCCATTATCAGTTACAAAAAATGGTACTATTCCTCAATTGGAAAGTGCAGCAAAAAGCAATGATGGAGATAATCGGAAGTTAGTTAAAAATGGCGATTTTGTGATCAATAGTCGTTCTGACAGAAAAGGATCAAGTGGCATTTCTGATAGAGATGGTTCAGTATCATTGATTTATATTGTATTGGAACCCAAAGATATTCATCCAATCTATTGTAACTTTCTTTTGAAAAGCTATAATTTTATAGAAGAGTTTTATCGGATGGGACATGGAATTGTGGCCGACCTATGGACAACTAGATACGATGAAATGAAATCTATTATGGTAGGTATTCCTTCATTCTCAGAGCAAACCGCCATCGCCGCCTTCCTCGATCACAAGACCGCACTAATCGACAAGGCCATTGGCATCAAGGAAAAACAGATCGAACTGCTCAAAGAACGTAGGCAGATACTGATTCACAAGGCTGTTACCAAGGGGATTGGGTCGTTGAGCGGAGCCGAAACGACCAATGTGAAGATGAAAGACAGCGGTGTGGAATGGATTGGCGAGATACCGGAACATTGGGCGGTGAAAAGAGCGAAATATCTTTTTGACGAAATAAACGACCGTTCAGGCACTGGTGATGAAGAACTACTTTCCGTATCTCATATTACTGGTGTTACACCTCGTTCCGAAAAAAACGTAACAATGTTTCAATCAGAGGATTATTCAAATTCAAAATTGTGCCAGAAAGGTGATTTGATATTCAATATTATGTGGGCTTGGATGGGTGCATTAGGTGTATCTGACCGAAATGGCATTGTAAGTCCCTCATACGCAATATACAGACAAAAAGATAAGAAATTTGATTCCTGGTATATAGAAAACCTCTTACGGAGCGTAAATTATGTAGCACACTACAATCGCGTTTCAACAGGATTACATTCGTCAAGACTTAGATTCTATTCAACTATGTTTTTTGAAATGGCAATCGGGTATCCACCATTAACGGAACAAGAAGAAATTGTCACCTACCTTAAAACTGTAGAATATAAAATCTCCACCGCCCTTTCCCTCAAACAGCAGGAAATTGAGAGGTTGAAGGAGTACAAGGCGATTTTGATCAATGGGGTGGTGACGGGGAAAATAAAGGTGGGGTAAATTACTGTGAACCAACACATAAACAGTAATGCCAAATGCAATAGAAAAAATGGTGGTCTATTTGTAATGAATGAAATTCCGGTTTTAATACGGCATCCGTAGAGACACCGC
>CAIYPA010000027.1 GCA_903927965.1 uncultured Bacteroidia bacterium
AGGTTTTTGAAATCAATTCCAGGAAAATAACCTACAAGCGCATCGCTTAAAGTAATGGCATCGGTTTTCTGTAAATCAGAACCATAAACCACTTGCGTATGGATAGGCATATCCTTGAGTGCCCGATTGGAGCGGGTTGCTGTCACAACGATTTCGTTTAAGTCGATCACAGCCTGTTCAAGTTTAAAATCTAGGTTTGTTTTTTGCGAACCTACCGTGACTGACTGTTCAATGGTCTTGTAGCCGGAATAGCTGACCCTGATTGTCTGAACACCTGAGACTATGCCTTTTAACTGATATCTTCCATTTTTGTCTGTTTTAGCCGAAAGCCCTTTTGGGGAAAGTACAACATGTGCATCTTCCAAAGGAATGTTGTCCATTCCCTTGACTATCCCATCAATCAGAGTGGATTGAGAGAAACTGTAAGACACAAAACCGAAAACTATATATAATATGATAAGAAACCTTTTCATTTTTAAGATTTTATAAATTCAATTCATCAATATTCCAGGCACTTATCCAGAACCTGTAATGGTCAATACGACCCTCAGTAGTTAGGGGACTTTTTGACATAAAAAATAATTCGGAGATCAAATGAATTGAACAGGGGGGGCACGCAAAAGGGAAATACCCGCCTCAAATCCTTTCAGGAAACTTGTCGGATAAAAACTTTCAATCTTGACAAGTATGGGATAACAAACTGGTGATTCAGGTTTTTCTTTTACTATTAACTGATTATCAATAGTATAAGATTCAATCTTCTTGATATTGACAATTTCTTCTTTTGCTATTTCGTTCTGGGAAGCGGAACTTAAGTTGGATTTAATAAAAGGCAGTCCGGCATGACTACCCAAGACGATTGTCAGGGAGAATGCCAGAAGATAAGGTAAAATGCCTGCTATTGAACCGAGATAAAACATAAATTGTAATTCCGTGCAAATATAGGGAATAGAAACGAAGCAAAACAATGGTTATTGAATAAAATGAATTTTCTATCTTTAGGCAAAAAAAGATGAAACGATTGATGATTTTATTATTCGCCGGAATTTCTGCCTGCACCGGACCTTCTCCGAAAGAAGCGCAAAAGAAAGTAACATTTTCTATCCCGGAAACGACTGTGAACCTGATCATTGACAGTCTGAAACAAAAGGTCGGCGCAACAGGTATTGTCCGTCTCGAAAAGGGTGTAAAACATGCTGCATCGCTCTGGCGGGCAGAAGATGGGAGTGCCGAAGATTTTGCATCTTTTTGCAAAATAAATTATGTCGCCGATGAATCCCAAAGAGCCTTGCTTTTTGAGAAAGTTAGCAAGATTTTTGAATCGGTTTATGGCCACTTTAACAAGATCACACTCGACCTGAAGGAGAACGTTGACCTGAACAATGGGCCAATGCTTGAAATTGACAAGGAATTTTCAGGTTATTCGATTGGTTCACATCTGCTTACAGATTTATACACCAATAAGATCGCTTTTACGATTGCCCTCAATTTCCCCTATTTCACGCTCGACGAAAAGGAAAAATTTGATCCTTCGTTGTCCAGAAAAGAGTGGGCTATGGCCAGATTGGGCGATGCCTTCGTTTCGCGTGTCCCTGCTGATCTCGAACAGGCAGCCTCCAAGGCAGGTGCCGGGGCCGATCTGTATATATCGGAATACAACATCGAAATGGGAAAACTTCGGTCCGACTCGGGGAAACAACTCTTTCCAGAGAAGATGGTTCTCCTCTCCCATTGGAACCTTCGTGATGAGATCAAAGCAAACTATGGTAACAAATCAAATGGTTCCGAAAAACAGGAGATGATTTACAAAGTAATGCAACGCATTATCAATCAGGACATTCCTGAAAAGGTGATCAATAATCCAATTCTGACATGGATGCCATTTGCCAACAAAGTATTTGAAAACGACAAGCAGATAACCTGTCCGGCAGAACCTGATAACAGGTACCAGCAGATCCTCAACAATTTCAGGGCCGAGAAAGCTATTGACGCTTTTAGTCCTGAGATGAACACGTTTATTTTGAGGAAATTCTCCGGCGAAATGGAGATACCGCAGGCGGATGTGGAAATTTTATTCGACGAGTACCTGCGTTCGCCCCAATTGGCAAAGGTCGGTGCCATCATCGAGAAACGTCTTGGCAGGAGCCTCCGCCCTTACGACATCTGGTACGATGGTTTTAAAGCCCGCAGTGCGATCCCACAGGATGAGTTAAATTCAAAAACCACCTCCCGTTATCCAAATCCGAAAGCTTTTGAAGCCGATATGCCCAATATGCTTACAAAATTGGGGTGGTCGAAAGAACGTGCCACTTACCTCGCTGCAAAAATCACTGTTGATCCGGCCCGCGGTTCCGGACATGCGTGGGGTGCTTCGATGAAAGGGGAAAAGGCACACCTTCGGACAAGGATTCCTGAAACAGGGATGGACTATAAGGGATACAACATTGCCGTACATGAATTTGGACACAATGTCGAGCAGACTGTTTCACTTTATGATGTCGATCATTACATGCTCAATGGGGTTCCGAATACTGCCTTTACTGAGGCACTTGCATTTGTTTTCCAAAGTCGCGACCTGAAATTACTAGGATACAACAATGTCGGAAAAGATCAGGAAAAGCTTGACGATCTGGATACTGCATGGTCATTGATGGAAATCATGGGCGTTGGTATGGTGGATATGAAAATCTGGAAATGGCTTTATGCCAATCCACAGGCAACAGCTTCTGAATTAAAATCGGCTGTCCAAACCATCACAAAAGAAGTTTGGAACACCTATTTTTCACCTGTGTTTGGGATAAAGGATGAACCGATCCTTGGGATTTACTCACATATGATTTCGAACCCATTGTACCTCGCAGCTTATTCTTACGGGCAAATTATTGAATTTCAGCTCGAAGAACACCTGATAGGTAAAAACTTCGCCAACGAAATTGACCGTATTTACATGCAGGGAAGGCTGATCCCGCAACGTTGGATGGAAGGTGCGGTAGGAAATAAGATCTCCGTGAAACCAATTTTAAATAAATTGGATAAGGCATTGAATTAGTGAAAAATAGCAAAATAAAACCGCCCAGAAGTCCATGATTGTCTTTTGGGCAGTTTTGTTTTCACCCAATGAAGATATGCCCGATTGAACCATCAGGAGACGGGACCAATTCAAAAATTTTATCCGGTTTTAGGTCTGGCTCACTTCGGTGTGAAACATAGATGATTGCAACTTTTTTTTGGGTGGCGATCGCATTGATCATATTCAGGAACAGTCGGGTATTTTCATCATCAAGACCTACTGTTGGTTCATCAAGGATCAGGAGCGGCGGGTGTTTGACCATCGCGCGAACCACCAATAAGATCCTCTGCTGGCCAAATGACAA
Source organism: uncultured Bacteroidia bacterium (assembly GCA_903927965.1). GTDB lineage: Bacteria > Bacteroidota > Bacteroidia > Bacteroidales > Prolixibacteraceae > JAAFHB01. The sequence goes on from CAIYPA010000027.1 coordinate 3,375, forward strand.
GGAATTAAATGTTTTGTTGCGAAAATCGGGACCCAATACCTTTAGCCATGCATTGGCAATATCGCGCTGTAAATCAGATGGTTTTGTATAAAGTCCAACAGAATCTACCAAACCCGAAATCACCATATTTTCTACAGGGTCATTGTGTGTGAACTGAAGGATCATCGATGGGGTGAAGTATCCAATCCGCTTTCTGATGTCCCAGATTGTTTCACCTGTCCCCTTTTTCCGGCCAAAAAGGACCATATCCTGTCCATATCCTTTTGGATTGTCCCCAATAATCATCGACAACAAAGTGCTTTTCCCCGAACCAATCGGTCCTTTCAATTGCCAGAACTCGCCGAATTGGATTGTCCAGCAAATATTCTTCAATACCTGATGGTCGTGATAGGAAGCCGATAAAGAATTGAGCAGGACCAACGGATTGATCGTTGGGGAGAGTTCCACAAACAAATGGGGAAGTGCAATATTTTGAATCGCATGATCTGTCAGATGCTTCTGAATAAACAGTTGCAGAGTGTGCTGATCAATTATATGATTTTGATTATCAACAGTATAAACAGTCTTAATAAACTTCAAAACATCCTGTTTGCGATAAAAAAGCTGAATCATGAGGGTTGTTCCTGAAAGCCGTTCCAAATTTTCAACGATAAATTCGCGGGTATCCTTGTCAACGCTGCTGTAAATATCGTCCAAAACAAGGTATTGGGGTCTGAGTGAAATAAGGTAGGTTAAAAGTGCTTTCCGCTGCTGACCGCTCGACATGCTCAGCAAACTTGGGTTCTCTTCGGTAAAGATTGGAAAACGGTCGTGCCGCAATTCCTCGTCAATGATCCGGTTGATTGTTATCGTTGAATAGAGCTCACCATGTAAACCTGAAAGGTCAGGATCGTTTTTCAAAAACTTATTGGCTATGATCTGATCAATGATCAAATCTTTATTGGCCGAGTTGGACAGGTGAATTCCTATGTGATCCAATTACTTATCAATTAAAGAGTTTTAATATTATCAAAACTTAGAAGATCAAACTTAAAAATCGCGGTTTGGCCTCATCTAAGCCACATTACTTCCTCGCAAAGCTCCTATATCCGTCCGAAATTCCATTACATATTTTCCGAAATTCCGATCTCAGACGGGTTTTCATTTTCAAATTTTCAAATCGCCAAAATTTTCAAATTCTAATATACCAGTCACCATGCTTCATACTCCTCCAAGCCCTATGCCCCACGCCCCATGCTATCAATCCATATAATACACAAATCCAATGGTCCCGGAAATCATTTTAATCGGAATTGAATTGCTCCCGGAACCCAAAACCTGAAGTACCTGTGTATCCCCTGTTTTGGTCACTTTAATCTGTTCGTATTTGACCTGAGCTTTCGATTGGAAATAATCCAAACCTACCTTCAGTTTAAGACGGTCGGTAATAGGAAACCGAAATGCTGTCCCGGCCATCAGTCCGTATGAAACACTTGTCGAACTCGTATTCCTGTCTAGGTAAAACCAATTGTTTGAGGGTTTTTCAAACAACATTTTTTGTTGCGGGAGATATGTAACATTCATTCCACCAAGCAATTGAAAATCCAAGAATATCTTATCGAAATTTACAGTAAAAACCGGTCCCATCATCAGGGAATTCCACATCCACGAATTTGTACGGCTCGAAAGGTACTGCCGATCCGCCTCAGCGATCGTAACAAAAGGGGTCATCCTTGATTCAAGTTTGGAACCTAACCCATTAAGGTCAACCGTATTTGTGTTGACCAGAGCCGATCCCTTTAATCCCCAATGGTCGCTAAGGGGGTAGGTCGCATCAAGAACAAGTGCAAACCCGTTATTTGCATAACCCGATTCCTGATCAGCAATATTTTTCTGCTTAAAAGTCCCCAATGGCCGTGAACCACCCATCGAAAAGGAGAAATACCAGTTGTCGGTTTGGGCAAATGCACAAACAGTAAATGCAATAAGCAGTAAAAAAGCAATTAACTTTTTCATCTTTTCAAATTAAAAAAATGCCAATAAAAAGCTATTGGCAATTAACCTTGATCATTAACCAGTATCAAGATGGATTGCAGCCTAAAACAGTTGCAAATACGGAAGAATACTTCCCTGAATAATTTTACCCGACTCCTGATCCAACTGACTTCCAAAAAGACTATGAGGAATTGAAAATATTGCGATAGTAACCAATGCTGCAGCAATGACCCACATCCTGGAATTTTCACTTTTTAGCATGACTAGTGCAACAAGCCAGGCAAAAATTGCAATCATCGTTTTGTTGTCCGTAAGGTCCCAGCCATATGGGATGCCCGCCCACCACTCGTTGAAGGCATATTTCTGGACAATTGGTCCTAGGATAAAACCTCCAATGACAATAATAATCAATGTTATAACCGAAACAGTTTTATAGGACGGGAGTTTAAACAATGCCAATATTCCCGCAGCATTGCTGAAAAGCATTGCGAGGAACATCAGGAAAATATGCGGAATCAAAACTGTAGCAGGGACATCCCCCTTAAAGCGGATCACAATCGGCTTGGCAGGACTAATTGAAACAGGTTTTCCAGCTTTCTCAAGATGTACCTGATATTCAAGCTTTCCTGCCGGTGGTTGATTGGGAAGCAATGCCACAATCTGGTCACCTTCGCGCTTAAAGTCAACTTTTGTAAGCGTATCATGGGTCGGGAATTTCCGGTATTGAAGATAACCCTGAACTGTAATATCCGAAATTTTGATCACAATGGGACAATTTTCGGGCCCACCAAACGATCGCGGCAATTTGACCGGAAATTTTTCCATCCCCGTATCTATCTCAGTTTTTACAGGATATGTTGGGCCAGTAAGTCGTTGATAAACAGCAGCTGACAAAGTCAATAGAAAGGCAAAAATCCAAATGAAACTTTTCATACAGTCAAAAAATGTTTGATAAAAAATCAGTACTAAATGAGTCGGCGAAAATAAGAATTAATGTATGATTAAACAGATATGAGCCTTGATAGTTCAGTCCGAATTGCTATTTTTACAACTTCAACTTTCATTAAAAAAATTAATTCTTATGAAGTTACTAACAATTGCAGTTGTATTGATAAGTGTTGCCACCTGTTTATCGGCAAGTGGTGCGCCCAAGAAAGAAGCAACACCTAAAATTAAATTTGTCACCAATGAAGCCGCTAAAAAAGTCGATGTAATGGTCGATGGCAAACTCTTTACCTCCTATTGCTGGCCAGATGATGTGATGAAACCTGTACTTTATCCGGTAATGACTTCGGCTGGAACTGAAATTACAAGGGGTTACCCGATGAAACCAAGGGCTGGTGAACGTGTTGACCACCCGCACCACATTGGGATCTGGTTCAACTATGGGGATGTAAACGGATTCGATATCTGGAACAATTCCACAGCCATCCCTGCCGATAAAAAAAGTGGTTATGGGAGTGTCAAACACTTAAAGATCAATGAACAAAAGGAAGGAAACGGGGAAGCCACAATGGTAACGACCGAAAGCTGGACAGATGCATCAGGGAAAGAGATGCTTTCTGAAAAGACTGAATATCATTTTATTGCAAATGGATCAACAAGGATCATCGACCGTATTTCGACTTTAACGGCTACGGGAAATTCTGTCTCCTTAAAAGACAATAAAGAAGGGATGATCGCCATCCGGGTTGCACGTCAACTTGAACTTCCTTCAAAAGATGAAGTGATCATGACCGATGCCCAGGGAAATCCGACAACAGTCAAAAAGATGTCAAACGAAGGTGTTACCGGAAGCTACAGGAGCAGCGAAGGTATCAAGGACGATGCCGTATGGAGTACACGCGGAAAATGGATGGATTTGAACGGAACCATTGGCAATGAAAAAATCGCCATCGTGATGTGCGACCATCCTAAAAACCCAGGGTATCCTACCTATTGGCACGCAAGAGGTTACGGATTATTTGCCGCTAACCCACTTGGATGGTCGATCTTTACAAAAGGAAAAGAGGCACTGAACTATTCAATTGCCGCAGGGAAGTCCTCCACATTCAGGTACCGTATTGTAATCCATTCAGGTGCAGACCTCACGGATGCCGAAATCAATGTCTTAACCAATGAATTCGCAAAAAAATATTAATCAAATAATATTTCGTTAAAAATCCGGGGGTTAACCCGGATTTTTTTATTTTTACGAAAAATGACTGGTCATCAGCTTTAGTAAATAATAAAATAACATTCCCCTTAATGGTCCTCAATTACATTTGGATTTTCTTCTTCCTGGTTGCCTTTGTTATGGGGGTCGCAAAAATGATCTTTCTTGGCGATATGCAAGTATTCCCCGAAATGGTCAACTCGACTTTTACAATGGCTAAGACCGGATTTGAAATTTCATTGGGGCTTACCGGCATCCTCACTTTATGGTCGGGGATCATGAAAATTGGAGAAAAAGGGGGAATTGTGAACATCATTTCAAAGTTGATCGGCCCTTTTTTTAATAAGCTTTTCCCCGAATTGGGAAAAAACCATCCGGCTTATGGACCCATGATTATGAATTTTGCCGCAAATATGATGGGATTGGACAACGCTGCCACTCCTATGGGATTGCAGGCAATGAACGAGATGCAAAAATCCAATCCTAATAAAGATACGGCATCCAATGCACAAATCATGTTCCTGGTTTTGAATGCTTCGGGGCTTACCCTTATTCCGATCTCGATCATGGTTTACAGGACGCAGTTGGGCGCAGCTGACCCTTCAGATGTATTTATTCCCCTGATTATTTCAACCTTTTGTTCATCGCTTGTAGGCCTTATCGCCGTATCAATTTATCAGGGAATTAAATTATGGGACAAAACGATTATTTCCTATTTATCTGGGATGGTCCTAATCATCTCAGCTATAATTTATTGGGCAAATACGCTTCCCCAGGAAAAAATGGCCCTTTATTCAAAAGTGGTCAGCAACATGATCCTTTTTACGATCATTATTGGGTTCCTGTTTTTGGGGATGCGGAAAAAAATCAATGTTTACGAAACCTTTATTGACGGTGCAAAGGATGGTTTTTCAGTTGCAATTAAGATTGTTCCTTATCTGGTAGCCATACTAGTCGGGATTGGTGTTTTCAGGGCTTCGGGAGCGATGGAGTACTTCACCACGTTCGTCAGGTGGTCGTTTGAAACGCTGGGGCTCAACACCGATTGGGTGGATGCTCTACCGACCGCGATCATGAAACCACTTAGCGGAAGTGGTTCCCGTGGCATGATGGTAGATGCCATGAAAACGTTTGGGGCAGATTCATTTGTAGGAAGGGTTGCCTGCATCGTCCAGGGTGCCGGCGATACGACATTTTTTGTCCTTGCAGTCTATTTCGGATCGGCAGGAATCAAGAAAACCAGGCATGCACTTCCAAGTGCTCTAATCGCTGACTTTGCAGGTTTAGTTGCCGCTATTTTGGTTTCCTACTTGTTCTTCCACTAAAATAACTTTTGAAGTCAAATTTTGTTGTTTGCTATTTAGAACATGATCGTTCAGAATGAGTTGATCATATACAAACCCGCTTTTGCCAAACCGTTATTGGGAAATTTCTTGTAAAATAATCTACACTCTTTTCAAACAATGGAATCGCTATGGCAAATTGTTGTTGCTTCACAAGTTTCATACCTTGTCGTTGGTATTTCGCTATTAGGTTTCTTAGTCCGATAGACAGAACCAGATATGAAATTATGCCAAATAGAAATGGGTCTTCAAATTCAGTAAAAAGAAGACAAAGGTAAAAAGACCCATTATCATCACCTGAGGAATTATGGAAATCCAGGCGATTTGCCTGACTATCGGTACGTTTGATACCATAATTTTTATTGCCTAATAGTGTATTATAAAATCTATTTTTGAAAGGAACTCAATCTTTAGGAAAAAACAAAGGCTGCCAAAGACAGCCATCATTTTTATGTTTTAGATATATTATTGAATAACAGAAAGTTAATCAGCTATTTATAAATAACCTTTTTAGAAGATAAGAGCGTATTGTAAAGCAAAGAGGCAATTGTCATTGGCCCCACTCCGCCTGGTACGGGTGTAATAAAGGAACACTTGGGTGCCACTTCATCAAATTTGACATCCCCAAGCAATTTCCAGCCCGACTTTGTTTTGTCCGATTTAACACGTGTAATCCCGACATCAATCACAACTGCACCCTCCTTGACCATATCACCGGTAAGGAATTCTGCCCTTCCAAGTGCTGCGACGATAATATCGGCTTGAGCGCAAACCTCCTTTAAATTTTTGGTCCTGCTATGGCAAATGGTAACGGTGCAATCAATTCCCTTCTGCGAAAGTAAAATGCTCATTGGCCTTCCAACAATATTGCTTCTCCCGATCACGACGCAATTTTTTCCGGAAGTCTCAATTTTGTACCTTTTGATCAATTCCATAATCCCGAAAGGGGTTGCCGAAATAAAAGCTGGCATTCCCGCAACCATGCGGCCTACATTAATCGGATGAAATCCATCGACATCCTTGTGAGGATTGATTGCTTCGATCACCTTTTCTTCCGAAATATGTTTTGGTAACGGAAGCTGGACAATAAAACCATCCAAATCATCATCACAATTTAATTGGGATATACATTTTAAAAGTTCATCCTGTGTTACAGTATCATCATACCTTATCAATGTAGATTTAAAACCAACCTTTTCACAAGCTTTAACTTTACCAGCAACATAAGTCTCGCTACCACCGTCATTTCCAACCAAAACAGCAGCCAGATGGGGAATTTTGCCCCCATTGTTTTTAATGGTGATTACCTCTTCAGCGATTTCGGACTGTAACAGTTCAGAAGTCTTCTTTCCATCGATAAGTATCATGTATATTGCTATTATTCAATTGTTTATCTATGTTTCCCCTTGGCCTGGCTAAGTGCATTTTTCATGTTGCTTCCGGAGGAAACCATCTTCATCATCTTTCGTGTATCGGCAAATTGCTTTAACAGCCTGTTGACCTCTTGTATCGTTGTTCCCGATCCGTTGGCAATCCTCTTCCTGCGCGAACCATCAATAATACTTGCATCGGCCCGCTCCTTTTTGGTCATCGAATGGATAATCGCTTCAATACTTTTGAAGGCGTTGTCGTCAATGTCGATATCTTTTATGGCTTTCCCCATTCCAGGGATCATGCCTGCAAGGTCTTTGAGGTTACCCATTTTCTTGATCTGCTGAATCTGCTTCAGAAAATCGTCGAAATTGAACTGGTCTTTTGCAAGTCTCTTTTGAAGTTTACGCGCTTCTTCCTCATCGAACTGCTCCTGTGCACGCTCAACAAGCGACCGGATGTCCCCTTTTCCAAGGATCCTTTCTGCCATACGGTTGGGATAGAACGCATCGATGGCATCCATCTTTTCGCCTGTACCCACGAATTTGATCGGCTTGGTAACAACCGAACGGATTGACAATGCCGCTCCACCACGGGTATCACCATCCAACTTTGTAAGTACAACCCCGTCAAAGTTCAAACGGTCATTGAATTCTTTGGCTGTATTGACGGCATCCTGGCCAGTCATGGCATCAACGACGAACAAAATTTCTCCTGGATTGACAGCCGATTTGATCGCTTCGATCTCCTTCATCATCAGCTCGTCAATGGCCAAACGTCCGGCAGTATCGATAATTACGACATCGTTACCATGAAGCTTTGCAAATTTGACCGCCTCTTTTGCAATACGTACCGGGTCTTTGCTCCCCTCTTCTGTAAAAACAGGAACCTCGATTGCTGCCCCAACAACCTTTAGCTGTTCAATAGCTGCCGGACGGTAAACGTCGCAGGCGACAAGAAGCGGTCGCTTTCCTTGTTTCGTTTTTAAACGGTTGGCCAGTTTTCCGGAAAAAGTAGTCTTTCCAGATCCCTGAAGACCAGACATTAAAATGATTGCAGGACTCCCTTTCAGGTTGACCTCAACAGTCTCGCCACCCATTAGCTCAACAAGTTCGTCATAGACAATCTTGATCATCAATTGTCCGGGGTTGATTGCCTTGATCACCTCCTGCCCTAAAGCATGCTCTTTTACTTTGGCTGTGAAATCTTTGGCAATTTTGTAGTTAACGTCTGCATCAAGTAAAGCCCTGCGGACCTCTTTTAATGTTTCAGCGACATTTATTTCGGTTATTTTCCCCTGTCCTTTAAGCAGCTTGAACGATTTTTCAAGCTTATCTGTAAGATTTTCAAACATTCTACTATTCAGTTTTTAAGGTCACAAACTTACATGAAAAAAACTTTTGCACCAAGACGAAAACCCATTAAATTCAAACAAAATCAAGTGGAGCGAATATTATTTTAGAGTAACTAAAGTACCTGTATGCGCGTCCAATGTTTTTTTGAAAATCACCTTATGTAATAAAACATTCAATATATGTACTAAAATACCTGTAAACTATAATTACTTTTGCTGTATAAATGAAAAAAAGAGTGGCCAGGAAAAAAATGTTAAAACCATCATATTTATTTTTTTTAATTGTTTTAAGTCTGTCATTAAATGCTTTGGGGCAGGATACTGTCAAGAAAAATTATCTTGCGGAACGTGCCAAAGGCCAGATTTCCATAGATGGGGAACTCACTGAAGAGGATTGGACGACTGGAACTTGGGAAGGAGGTTTTGTCCAGAACCGACCCTACGAAAACAATCAACCCTCACAAAAAACCGAATTCAAGCTTGTTTTTGACAATGACTATGTTTACGTGGCGATCAAAGCATGGGATACAGCTCCCGACAGTATCGTGAAACGGTTATCGCGAAGGGACAAACTTGAAGGCGATAATGTCGGCATCGTTTTGGACAGTTACCACGATTTAAGGACGGGTTTCTCTTTATCTGTAAGTGCATCAGGTGTCAAGTCTGATTTTATCTATTCCAACGACGGAACGATAGAAGATCCTACCTGGGATCCGATTTGGTTTACCAAAACCAAAATTTATCCATGGGGATGGGCTGCAGAATTCAAAATTCCAATTACCCAGTTGCGGTTCGAGAAAAACTCAAATACGATTTGGGGATTCGAAGTTTTCAGGCAGATTTATCGACACGCCGAAATGGATCTATGGCAGCCTGTTGCCAGAAATGCCTCAGGTTTTATTCACTTCTGTGGGGAATTAAGTGGGATGGGCGCGATACGCCCACAAAAACAATTGGATATCACACCTTATATGGTTTCAAGTTTGCATACCTATCCAAAAGAGGAAGGAAACCCTTTCGGCGATGGATCGGACACGCATATAAAAACTGGCGTAGATGCAAAAATTGGCGTAACAAACAATCTCACACTTGATGTTTCGATCAATCCAGATTTTGGACAGGTCGAGGCCGATCCTTCCCAGGTTAACCTGACAGGTTTTGAAACTTATTTTATTGAGAAGCGTCCATTTTTTATAGAAGGAAACAACATTACCCGGTTTCCTCTTGGCTTTGGGGATGGAGACCTATCGGAAGAACAACTGTTTTACTCCAGAAGGATAGGACGACGACCTTCAGGTGATCCGGAATTAAAAGATGGGGAATTTATGAAGTCGCCTGATTTTACCTCGATCATCGGGGCAGCCAAACTGACAGGTAAAACTGAATCCGGATGGTCAGTAGGTGTTATAGAAAGTGTAGGCAATGAAGAGGATGCCGAAATCGATTACAATGGGATACGGCGAAAGGAACTGATCGAACCACTCACCAACTATTTTGTGGGTCGGATCCAACGCGACCTGAACAAGGGCAATACCATCATCGGGGCTATGGTGACGAATACAAACAGGAAACTTGGGAATTCTTCGCTTAATGATCTTTTGCACAAAAATGGCTCAACTGCCGGGATCGATTTCAAGCAATATTTTAAAAACAAAAGCTGGGTGCTGGAGGTAAACTCGATCTTCAGTCAGGTCAACGGAAGCAAAAATGCCATCACTGAAACCCAGACTTCCACGTCACATTTGTTCCAGCGGCCAAATGGTACCCGATCATTTAATCATGAATTGACCTCTCTGACCGGGCAGGGAGGGAATCTCCAATTTGGGAAAATTGATGGAAACCTAAATATGATGTTTCTGACGCTGTGGAAGTCTCCGGGACTCGAACTGAATGACATCGGTTTTTTGCGCTCGACAGATGAAATTCTTCCGGTATTTTATGCGGGGTATAAATTCAATAAACCTACCGGGATCATGCGCGAAGCCAACATCAATATTAACGAATGGAATGGATGGGATTTCGCCGGAAACTTTCTATTCACAGGGGGTAACATCAATGGACAAATACAATTTACAAATCAATGGACCCTGTTCGGAGGACTGAACTTTGAAACTAAAATCTTGTCAAATACCATTTTGCGGGGAGGTCCGGCATTAAAGGTTCCAGGAAGCAAGAACATCAATTTCATGGTCATGACAGATCCAAGGAAGAAATTTTCAGTCCATTATACCGGGGTTCATTCCAAATACGAAAACGGAACAGGTACTATGAACCTTTTTTCTCCAGAATTAAAATACAAACCATTGAATACCCTCGAAATATTCCTTGAACCTGCTTGCAACCTCATCATGAACGACTTACAGTATGTTGACGAAATTTATTCTGGTGGAAAGCCGAATTATCTTTTGGCAAGGATTGACAGCAAAACTCTAAGCCTCTCAATGAGGATCAATTACAATATCAAACCTGATTTATCGATCGAATATTGGGGACAACCATTTATTGCATCGGGAAAATATTCGAGGTTTAAATCGGTCATACAACCCAAGGCAAACAACTACGCTGAAAGGTTTAAATTATTTAATAATCAGGATATTGCCCTAAATTCCAGTACAAATTATTATCAGGTGGATGAAGACGGGAATGGGACCACCGATTATAGTTTTGAAAATCCCAATTTTAATGTCAATGAATTTCTTTCAAATTTGGTCTTAAGATGGGAATATATTCCCGGATCGGTTTTGTTCCTTGTATGGTCCCAAAACAGGAGTTATGAAACAGATAAGGGAGAATTTGATTTTGCGCACAACCTGAATAATTTATATAATTTGGAAAGACCATCCAATGTTTTTTTAATCAAATTATCCTATCGGTTTGGGCTTCACTAAAAAGAAATAGAATGAAATATAGAAATAAAAAAAATACAATTCGTTTGAAATAATTATCTTTGCCCCTATAATACGCTATAAATTAATAACAATCAACCACAAATAATCTTCTTCATGGAAAGAATACTGATTATTGAAGATGCAAAAATACTGAGGGAAAGTATCGCAGACTCATTAAATTTGGAAGGCTTTGAGGTGGTTCAGGCCGAAAACGGAAATACTGGCGTTTTGTTGGCCAGGAAACACAAACCAGATTTGATCCTTTGTGATGTCATGATGCCGGATATGAGCGGATTTGAAGTTTTACAAGTTTTAAATGGCGATAGTTCCGGTGCTATCTGCCCGTTTATTTTTACAACGGCTTTGGGTGAGCGCGAGAATATCAGGGAGGGGATGGATTTAGGTGCAGATGATTATCTTATCAAACCCTTTACTATAAATGAACTATTAAAGGCAATCAAGACCCGGTTAAATAAACGCCAGTTGATTGAGACCCAAATCAGCTCTAAACTTGAAAAAATTGAAGAGGAGCTGAAGTCTAAAAGTATTGAACTCAATGAACTGATTAAAAATCAGCAACTTGAACTTGCCAAAGTTTATACTTTAAATACGCAGATAACCAAACAGCTCAACGACCATCATGCGAAGTTGATGGAAGATGTTTATCGTTCAAACGAAATCAATTCTTCGTTAAAGGTGATGAATGAAGAACTCACTACAGAACTTCAAAAAGCAGACTTACCTACAGATCGAAAAAAGGTAATCGTAAAACTTCGGAGCAAAATCAGGAACCGCTCGGTCCTAAAAAATAGCTGGACCCTCTTTCAGATGAAGTTTGATCAGATTTATCCTCATTTCAAGGAAAAGGTGATCAAAAAATATCAAAACCTTACTCAGCAGGACATTGTCATTATTTCGGCAACCTATATCAATATGGATACCCAACAGTTATCTTTAATCTTGTGCATTTCGCCCGAAAGTGTCAGAAAGAAAAGATATCGGTTAAAAATGAAAATGGGTCTTGGAATAGATGTTGACCTTGCACAGTTCATCCATGAGATTAACTAACTGCGTTTCCTTGTAAGATGATTGCTCACCTACTAAATATTCATCTTAAAAAGCTTGTTTTTGCGGTTGGCATCAGGCAACTGGCTACATTCACAAGTTTGTTCATCTTAATTTATAAAATAAATATCTTTAACAGATGGTTATTTTAATCATTTTGTATATTTTCGATTCAAGCTTGTTTCCACTAAATTAACCACTGCCAGCTACCAGTTGCCAGTAGCATAAATTTGTTCGCACTAACCACCATATAATCTAATATTTAGTTCATGGCAAGATTTTGGGCTACGGTACATAAACCAAACGAAAACCGAGGTCGGTCGAGCGCAGGTCACTTGAACTTGAGCCCCTGAAAGTTGCACTTCCATAAGTAGGATTACTGCCCCAACTGCCTCCACGGTAAACCCTATTTTCAGTGGTTTGCGATCCTGTAGGATTAACCTGTGAATCAGTTTTATAGTCTCCATATAAATCGTTGCACCACTCCCATACATTTCCGCTCATATCGTACAAGCCTAGAAAATTATGCTGTCGGGTTCCTACCATATGGGTTATAAGGCCGCTATTGCCTGTAAACCATGCATAATCACCTATATTTGTTTCAATATTGGTTCCCGACCATTTATTTTTTGTATTATTTGAACCCTCTGTCCCGGAACATGTTGCAGCATATTCCCATTCCGCCTCTGTAGGTAGCCGGTAAGTTTTGAAAGTTTTTTTGCTCAACCATTTACAGAAAGCTATGGCATCGTTCCAACTTACATGAATGATCGGATGAATGGATTCTGACTGTGGTCTTAGGTTGCCTTTGGAATCATAACGCCAGTTGATGCCAGCCCTCAATTCCCATTTGCTGCCACTCCAAAAATAACTCCCTCCATTGTTATTTTCTGCATCCGTACGATAACCTGTCTCGTTAACAAATTCTCTGAACAAAGCAACAGTAACTTCAGTCTTTCCTATCGCAAAGTCGCTTAAAGTCACTTTATGGACCGGCTTTTCATTGGATTGGCCATCGTTGCTCCCCATCTGAAAAGAACTTCCTTTAATTCCCACCATATCGAAATTTATTCCGTTGACAGTTTCTGTAAAAGATACTGGTCCCAAAGCCAAAGTAAATGAACTTTCGCCTCCAGATTGAGCTATAGTAATGGTTCTTTCTGCTTTCTGACCATTTTGCTCGATCCTTAAAGTATGATTCCCAAATGTAAGGCCCCCGTTGTAAGGTGTGGTACCTGATAAATTTCCATCAATGTAAAGCTGTACTCCCGAAGGGACCGAATTAACTGTAACAGGTTTTCCATTAACCAGGGTTGTGTTAACAATCGCAGTCTGTCCTTCGGCAATCGTCGTTTTTTCAATGGCTGTTGTAAATCCCGAAAGGGAAATTTCAACCGTATAATCACCAATCAATAGGTTCTTTATCGTTATAGGGGTTTGCCCCATTTCCTTGCCATTAATTTTAACCAAAGCTTCAAAAGGAGAACTCATCACCTTCAGGTTACCCGTAAGTGGGATAGGCCGTAAGGTTAGGTTTAGCGGCTGACCAACCTCAACTGACTGTTTTTCAATAGCAGTCTGGTGTTTATCTAATTTGCCTTCAAAAGTATAAACTCCGGGACCGAGCCTGCCTTGCCAAGATCCATTGATTTTAAACTGTCCATTTATGTAAATATCTGCTTTTGGATCGGAGTTGATGGTTACTCCGGCAAAAGTTGGTTTCATAACAATAGATAATGGTTTATTTTCACCAGCTACAATTGTAAAACGCTGAGTGGTTGTTTCGTACATATCTCGGCTAACAGTAATGGTATGTTCGCCTGAAGGTAATCGGTCAAATACACAAGGGGTTACCTTTTGTGTTTCCATTCCATTCAATGAAACAGTCGCTCCAGCTTCCGGTGTGGTTGAAAGCTGCATAGAACCAAAGTTTGGTTTTAACTTCAGGTCAATTTTTTGCTTCTGCCCCCCCGCAGTCAACTCAACAACTCCGGCATCATTCTGATACAACTCCTTTTGTAACCTCCAGGTGTATTTTCCAACAGGTAGTTCATTCTGATAAGGAGTTTTACCTGCCGGTTTATCATTGATGTAAACATCTGCTCCTAGTGGATCGGTTGAGATCAACAACCATTGACTTTCTATCGTTTCATCAACTGTAATCTTAATTTTTCCCGTAGTCAGTTCCATAATATACACGGTTGCCTTTTCGATTGGAATCGGGTACATATAATCACGAAGGATTCCTAATTGCGGATGTTTGATCGTCAGACGTTTGGCACCATAGGGAACATAAAGCCAATATTCACCAACTTTTGGCTCTGCCGACACAATACCCAATCCATCAGGTTCCCAACTAAATCCAGTCTGGGTGGTTACGACTTTGATGATAGCACAAACATCCCCATTCTGGTCTTTTTTAGGGGATTCAATCCTGGCTGTCATGTCATTCTCCTGTCTGCTAAATGATTTGACACTTATTTGAGCCTGGCCAAAAGCAAAATTACAAATCAAAACAAACAATAAGGCCAAAACAATATTCTTCATCAATTGGAAATTTTAAGGATTTAAAACTACTCAAATATTTCTAAAGTTTCTTGAAAAATTTTTGATAATTGAAATTCAGTAAATAAAAGGTCAATTTTATTTAATTTTACAAGACATGGTTTTCAACCGATACAAATGGCTAGAGCAATACCATGACAACACAATGCATTAATCTGAATTTCAATTTACTGAATAAATGCCTGATTTTTCTCTCAACATACCTGACATAATGAACAT